>JBCDIS010000204.1:0-12463 GCA_038748685.1 Acidobacteriota bacterium
CGGCGGGGTCGGCGAACGGGTCCAAGGGCCCGGGGCGTCGGCATGGTGGATGGTGTCGTGGAATCACATTATGTCATGGGGTCATGACGGAGACATGCACGCACGTCGGGCCAGGGCGTTCAATCCCGCAGCCCTCGGTGCTACCATGCGGGTCACTCCGCGACGGCCCCAAACCAACCTCGCCCGGCGGCGCCAGCCGCCACGGTAGCAGCCGTTCCCGAGGGGGCCGCGGCCCCCCGCCGGCCGGTCCGGAGCCACTGCACCGTTCCACCGCCTTCCCGTCGACGATACCCAAGGAGCCTCGACCATGACCCAACCCATGCGCGTCGCCGTGACCGGAGCGGCCGGGCAGATCGGCTACTCGCTGATCTTCCGCATCGCCTCCGGCCAGATGCTCGGCCCCGATCAGCCCGTCAGCCTCCACCTCCTGGAAATCCCCCCGGCTTTGGGCGCCCTCGAAGGCGTCGTGATGGAGCTCCGGGACTGCGCCTATCCCCTGCTCCACGACATCGTCGCCACGGACCAGGCCGACGAGGGCTTCGACGGAGCCGACGTGGCCCTCCTGGTCGGCGCCCGCCCCCGCGGACCGGGCATGGAGCGCAAGGACCTGCTAAGCGCCAACGCCAAGATTTTCTCGGCCCAGGGCAAGGCCCTCGACGCTAACGCCAGCCGCGACGTCAAAGTCCTGGTGGTCGGCAACCCGGCGAACACCAACGCGCTGATCGCCTCCGCCAACGCCCCGAGCCTGGACCCGAGGCAGTTCAGCGCCATGACTCGGCTCGATCACAACCGCGCCATCAGTCAGCTGGCCGCCAAGACCGGGAGTCACCCTACCGACATCCGTCAGATGACAATCTGGGGAAACCACTCGGCGACCCAATACCCCGACCTGCACCACTGCACCGTCGGCGGCCGGCCGGCGATGGACGACGTCGACCTCGACTGGATCCGCGACGACTTCATCCCGACGGTCCAGCAGCGGGGCGCGGCCATCATCAAGGCCCGGGGGGCTTCCTCCGCCGCCTCCGCCGCCTCCGCCGCCATCGACCATATCCGCGATTGGGTGCTGGGGACGCCGGACGGCGACTGGACCAGCATGGCGGTGCCCAGCGACGGGAGCTACGGCATCGACGAGGGTGTTTTCTATTCCTATCCGGTCACATGCAGCGGCGGTGATTTCAAGATCGTCGACGGCCTAGATATCGCCGACTTCAGCCGGGAGCGCATGGACGCCACCGAGCAGGAGCTGCGCCAGGAACGGGCCGACGTCGCCGACCTCTTGGGTTGAGCCGCCCCCACGGCCACCGCAGTCCCCCTCGACGCTCAACGCCGAGGGGGACCGCCCTCCAGATCGAGAAGGTTTCGGGGTGGGCCGTACCGCTCGGCGAACCGCTCGTAGATCTTGGCGAAGGCCAGCAGCTCGAAGGCCACCTGACAGCTTTGCTGGGGCCCTTCCGGCTCCGCCAGCCCGTAGGATCGGGTCACCGCCGCCAGGGCCAGTAGCATGCCGAGGGCCGGTTCCCGCTCTAGCATGCAGAGGTCACAGATGGGCCGCAGATCGAGATAGCCGGTGGGGCCGGACGCCGAGAATCGACGTCCGCAGACGTCGCAGAAGACCCGAGCGAAGATCCCCGGCCCCTGCCTGATGGTGTGCTGCGGCGACGGCGTGTCGAGGTCCAAGGTAAAGGGCCAATTCGGCTCGGCTTCCGGATCCCGGGAACTGGCGAAGGGTTCCGAACGGGGTCGGCAGTCACATCCCAAAGGAACGGCGGGCGGGGTCATGGCGATCTCCTCCATCGTGGGTCCTGTTTCTGGTTGGGTCGGGGCTCGATCTTTCGGGGCCTTCGGGACCCTGTCCGGGACTCGGTCACCGATGAGACCGTATTGGGAACTGCAGACACACCGAGTGAGCGTCGTCTAGATTGAAGCTCCAGTTGGAACGCCGCAGCCCAGGGGCGTAAACGAAGCGTAACAACGAGAGAATCCCACAACTTCTCTTCTATTTCAAGATTCATCGCATAATTTTCGCAAGATCGCGCAAATTGCAGCGAGCAGAGATTCGCCATGACCAAGATCAAACCTCCAAACCCAGACCCTGAGCAAGCCTCCCCATCCAACTCCGCCACCCATCCGACCATCGGCCAGGGGGTCCTCCGAGCCCGCGAAGAGCTGAGGAAGCGGGTTCGGGTCTCCGAGCTCAGCCAGCGCCGGATCGAAACCCGCAGCGGTTGGAAGCGCGGGTACCTGAGCCAGGTCCTCCAAGGGAAGATCACCTTGACCCTGGAGCACGTGCTCGCCATCCTGGCGGCCCTCGACGTGGCCCCAGTGCGCTTCTTCGCGGAGGTCTTCGACCCTGATGGCGGTCACGGGGCCAACGACGAGATCCGCCAGAAGTTCGCTGAGTACGACGCCAAGTTTGCCCAACTCCGCGCCCTCGGGCTCCTTCCGCCGGACGACGAGGTCGGCGGACCTTTCGGTGCGGAGGAAGGGACCGACGTCTACGAAACCCCAGACGACGACGCGGGGTCCGACGACCCGCGGTAGAGCCGGAGGCGGTGGCCCGAGGCTTTGATGGCCCCCGCCCCATCCCCTGGGATCGGCACCGGGACGTGCCGGCTGGAGGTCTCGAGCCAGAGCGCCGCGGGGTGCTGCCACTGGGTCTCCCACTGATGCTCCGGGTTTCGTCCCAACCGCTCCACCACGGCGACGCAGGCCCCCTCCGGCCCGTCGAGAAGGCGGATCAGCGCGTCGCTCCGACCCCGCATCCGCCGACTTCTCTGAACGTCCACCAGCACTCTGCCAGCGCCGAGCCTGCCAGCGCCGAGCCCGCCCTGCCGGGACCGGAGGTGCCACTCCACAAGGCTCGGGCTGAAGAGGTTCCACGTTCCGAGCACCACCAGGGGTCGATCGGTCGATACGCCGCAGGCGGCGGCGAAGTCGGCGATGCGGTCGAGCACCGGGAGCACCTCGGCGGAGGCGGTGCGGCGTTCGTGTTCGGCGGCGACGGCCCCATGGTGGACCCCCGTCCCCAGGACCACCGCCAGGGCCACCGTGCCGAGGACCCCCACCGCCACAGCCCCCCAGCGCCGACCCCAGGGACTGCTTTGCGAAAGCCGGGACCACAGGTCCACGGCGGACACGGCGGCGCAGCAGCCAAGCAACCAGAAGGCGGTGAAGGCGAACCGAGGCAGCTTGTAGGGGTGCAGGGCCAGAGCCGCCAAGGAGAACGCCAAGGCCAACGCCAGGACGCGCCGCTTCGGATCCTCCCCCACGAGCCACCGCAGGTGGACGAGGCCCAGAACCCCCACCGCCACGCCGAGGAGCGGCTGGGGGGCGTAGACCTCCAGCAGGGCCTTCGGGTAGAGGGTCAGCGCCTCGACGAAGGAGAGGGCGGAATCGCGGTTCTCCACGAACCCAAAGAAGTCCTTGACGTGGGGCGGAATCGCCATCCAAAACGCGATCGGCGCCGCCAGCCAGGCGACGGCTCCGCCGGTTTGCACATCGAAGGCCCGCAGCCTCGACAGGTCAACCCGACGGGCGGCCCCGCCCCGCAACCACCAGCGGAGCACCAGGATCCACCCCAGGACGTAGGCCGGATTGCCGACGGAGGTCATCCGCAGCCGGACCCCCAGAACCTCGGTGTCAAACCCACCGGTGAGGCGGACGGCCGCCAGCAGCCCGAGGGAAGCCAGCAGGAAGAGCGGAAAGGGGCGACGCCATCGGATCGGGCGGCCCCATTCCACCAGGCCCGAGCCTAGGCCCCTCCACGACCCGTAGACGCGGAGACACTCAGCTATCCCCAGCGGTACCAGCCAAAGAAGTCCATAGTTGTACTTGCAGAAAAACAGGGCCGCCGAAGCGATCCAGGTCCCCCTCCAGGCCCAGTGGGATCCACCGTCCAAGGCTCGGAGGTAGGAGCCGAGGGCCAGGGCCAGTAGCAGGACCCCGGGGACCTCCAGCATATTGAGGGTGGCGAAGGCTTGGAAGAAGGGGCCCCCTGCCCACCAGGCGGCGGCCAGGAAGCCGGCGGCGGCCCCCAGCCAACGGTCCCCAGAAACGCGGGACATCGCCCACCCGGTGGCCAGCACCGCCAGTCCGAAGAGTGCTGCCATGAGACCCCGGGGCACCCCGTAGCCCCGGCCCGCAGACAAGAACGCTGCGGCCTCGATCAGCGGATAGGTGGGGGGCCACACGCTGAGGGCGGACAGCTCCCGCGCAAACCCAAGCGGGTCCAGGGTCTCCGCCGCCGCCGCCAGCCGCAGCCCGCTGACGCCGTACTTCGCCATGTCCCATTGGGGAAGCCGCGGCGACGTCGCCCATGCGCCCAGGGCCCATCCGTGGCCCAGGGCCACGGTCGCCAGGAGCGCCCACCCTAGGGCCCGCCACCGGCGGCCTCCGCTCACGGGCGCCCCCCGCCCCACCTGCCAATCGGGCGCCGGGCTGCCCAAAGTGGCACGACGGGGTCCAGGCCGCCGACGGGGGCTTTCTCAGGCCCAGGAACGGCCAGATCGACAGAAACCGGCGCGCGGCCGGGCCACAATGACACTTTCACAAATACAAAACCTTCGATAATCAAGGGCCGATGCCTTGGCACAGGTCGTGCAGAAGTGGTGGAGCGTCTCATCTTCCTCTTCTCCACGCCGACGCCGGGCTCGCCAGCCCGGCGTCGGTGTTTAGGGCCAAAGCCCTCAAGAGGTGGCGTCAGCCGCGACGGCATCGACCAGGAACGCCAGCTTGAAGGCTTCTTGGCGGAGGGCGTCATAGCGCCCCGACGCGCCGCTATGGCCGCCGGCGAGGTCGATCTTCATCAGCACCCGGCGGTCGTCCTCCGGCTTCCGGTGCCGCAGACGCGCCACCCACTTGGCGGGCTCCCAGTACTGGACCCTGGGGTCGTGGAGGCCCGCGGTCACGAGCAGATGCGGATAGGTCCGGGGGCCCACGTTGTCGTACGGCGAGTAGGACCGAAGCCGGCGGAAGACCTCCGGATCGGCGGGATTCCCCCACTCTTCGTATTCAATCACCGTCAAAGGGATCGAAGGATCGAGCATGGTGTTGACGACATCGACGAAGGGCACGTCGGCGATGGCGGCGTGGAACAGCTCCGGCCGGCGGTTGATCACCGCGCCGATCAGCAGACCGCCGGCGCTGCCCCCACGGATCGCTAGCTGGCGGGGGGTGGTGTCCCCCGCGTCGATGAGGGCCTGCGCTGCGGCTTCGAAGTCGCCGAAGGTATGGGTTTTGTGTTCGAGCTTGCCGCCTTCGTACCACCCGCGGCCCATCTCCCCGCCTCCCCGGACGTGGGCGATGGCGAAGAGGAACCCCCGGTCCAGTAGGCTCAGCCGATTGGCATTCCACCGGGCCTCGATGCTCGTTCCATAGGCGCCATAGCCGTAGAGCAGCGCCGGCCCCGGCGTCCCCACTCGACCCCGCCGGTAGACCACCGACAGGGGAACGCGGGTACCGTCGGCGGCGGTGGCATAGCGCCGCTCACAGACGTAGCGATCGGGGTCGTACCCTCCCCCCACCGCCACCCGCTTGCGCTGCCTGCGCCGGCGGGTCCCCATGTCGTAGTCGTAAGTAGTGGGGGGCGTCACCGGCGAGGAGTAGACGAATCGCAGGACGCTCGTCTCAAATTCGAGGTTGTCCTGACCGCCGACGGTGTACACCGGCTCGTCCATCGCCACCCCGTGGACCTCGCCGGTGGCGAGGCAGTGGATCCGCAGCCCCGGCAGCCCGTGGCTGCGGTGGTACTCCACCAGGTGATCCCGGAACAGATCCACGCCGTCGAGCTTGACGTCCTCCCGATGGGCCAGGACCTCCCCCCAGCCGTCGACCTCCCCTGGGGGTGAGGCGAGGGGGGCCCGCAGCAGACGGAAGTTGCGGGCCCCGGCGTTGGTCAGAAGGTAGAGGTGCTCTCCGTGGTGGTTCAAGGCCATCTCGACCCCCTGGCGCCGGGGCATCAAGAGGCGAAAGGGATCCTCCGGCCGAGAGGCGTCGAGGTAGTGGACCTCCGTCGTGGTGTGGCTGGCGAGGTGGATGCCGAGGACGGCGCGGCTGCGGGTCTTGAACAGCGAAAGGAAAAAGCGTTCATCGCTCTCCTCGAAAACCAGCTGGTCCTCCGCGGGGTCCTGCCCCAGCCGATGGCGCCAGGCCCGGTGGGGGCGCTGGGCGGCATCCCGGGTAGCGTAGAAGAGGGTCTCCCCGTCCTCCGCCCACACGCAGGTGCCGGCGGTATCGGGAATCTCCTCCCCCAGATGCTCGCCGGTCCGCAGGTCTTTGATCCGAAGCAGGTATCGCTCGGAGCCCTGGAGGTCCAGGGAATAGGCCAGGAGGTTCTGGTCGGGGCTGACCCGGAAGGTGCCCAGACGCAGGTAGCCACCGCCCGCCTCCTCTCCAACTTGGTTGAGGTCCAGCAGCACCTCCTCCGGGGCGTCTTCGCGTTTCCGTCTCCGGCAGTAGATCGGGTATTGCCGCCCCTTCTCGGTGCGGCGGTAGTACCAGTTCTCACCCCGCCTTGCGGGCACGGAGGCGTCGTCCTCCTGGAGGCGAGACACCAGTTCTTCGTAGATCTCCCCCTGCAGCCCTTCGGTTTGGGCCATGGCGGCCTCAGTGTAGGCGTTCTCCGCCCTGAGGTGGGTCAAAACCTCAGGCGAGTCTCGGTCGGCGAGCCAGGCGTACGGGTCCACCAGCTCGGTCCCGTGGAGGGTCCGGGGCTGCGGACGCCTCGGGGCGACCGGGGGTTGGGGGATGGGGATCGAAGACATCGGGTCTCTCCGGTTGCCGCGATCAAAGTAAGCCGAAAGCGCGCCGCAGTCTACCCATCGAACCGCGACGCCGACAAGCGCTCCGGGAAACCTACGCGGGGCCTTTGCGGCCCAGCCTTCCGCTACAATGCCAGGCCACGACGAGAACCCCGGGGACCGCCGACGCCGATGTCGCGGGCCCGAGCATTTTGGCCGCCGTCGCGATCCGGCGGCGGCCTCGAGGACCCCGATTCCATGAAGAAAATCCTGGTGCTGGGCGCCGGACACAGCGCGCCGTACCTCATCCATCATTTGCTGGAACATGCCGCCGAGGCGGGGACCGAAATCACCGTCGGAGACCTCGACCCCGCGGCCGCCGAGGCCCGCGTCGCCGGGCATCCCCGGGGCCGCGCCATCCCCTTCAACCTCGACGACGCCGAGGCCCGCCGCCGCGAGTTGGGGAACGCCGACCTCGTCGTCCACCTGCTGCCCCCCAAGCTCCAGGGGGTCCTGGCCCGGTACTGCCTCGAACATCGGTGCCACATGGCGTCGGCGTCGTACCTGGCGCCCGAAGTGGCGGAGATGGGGGACGAGGCGAAGGCCCGCGGCGTCACCCTCCTCTGCGAGCTCGGCCTCGACCCGGGCATCGACCTCATGTCGGCCCAGAAGATCATCGAGGACGCCGAGGCCCAGGGGGGCGCCGTCGAGAGCTTCTATTCCTATGGCGGCGGCCTGCCTGAACCCTCCTTCGACGGCAACCCGATGCGCTACTGCATCACCTGGAATCCCCGCAACGTCGCCATGGCGGGGGAGCTGGGGGCACAGTACCTCCAGGACGGCACGATCAAGGTGCAGCCCTGGCACCGCATGTTCGGGGCTACCTGGCCGGTGGAGGTCCCCGGGCTAGGACGGTTCGACGCCTACCCCAACCGCGACTCCGTGTCCTACCGCGATACCCACGGCCTGCCGGGGGTCCGCACCCTGATCCGCGGCACCCTCCGCTACCCAGGCTTCTGCCAGGCATGGCACCAGGTCGTCCGCCTGGGACTGCCCAGCGAAGCGCTACGGATCCCCACCCTCGGCGGGATGACCTGGGCGCAGGTGCTGGAGATGTACCTTCCCCCCGGGGACGGTACCTTGAGGGGCCGGGTCGCGCGGACCCTGGACCTTCGGGAGGACGACCCCAGCCTCGACACCCTGGAATGGCTCGGCCTCTTCGGCGATACCACCGTCGACGACGGGGCCCGCCACCCCACCGACGCCCTGGTGGGCCTCATGGCCCGCAAGCTGGCGCTGCCGGACGGCGTTCGGGATCTGGTGGTCCTGCACCACGAGCTCGAAATCGCCTACGGGGACCGCCGGGAGCGGGTGCTCTCGACCCTCGCCCACTACGGCGAGCCCGGCGGCTTCACCGCCATGGCCAAGGGAGTAGGCCTGCCGCTGGCCCTGGGGGTCGAGCTGCTGATCTCCGGCGGACTCGACCAGCCCGGCTGCCTCGGACCCACGGACGCCGCCGTCTATGGCCCCGTCCTGGACGGCCTAGCCAGGGACGGACTCGCCTTCACCGAATCCGTCCAGACCCTCGACCCCTGACCTGCGCCCCTTACCCGCGCCATGAAGAAGAAGCGGCCGACGAAGAAGCGGGTGAAGCGCTCCCGCGGCGCCGCCAAAGCGCAGCTCGACCAGCGACTGAGCAAACAGGCCCGGGAGCTCCACGGTGAAGGGCTGACGGACCATTGGGACACCGGCCTGGAGGAGGCCGCCCAGGGACCGCCGAAGCGCCGCCGAAAGACCTCCGAACCGGGCCCCGGGCAAGATCCGGCCCCGGCGGAGGCCGGCCCGTGGCGACAGGGGACGGTGGTATCCGTCGCCTCCGGTCAGTGCTGGCTTCGCACCGGCGACGGGGCCGAGCACCGCTGCGTCTTCCCCTCCCACATCGCCAAAGATCAGAAGGCGGCGGTTGCGGTGGGGGATCAGGCCCGTTTCCTCCGCCACGGTGACGACTTCCGGCTGCTGGACGTCCTGGATCGCCGGACCTACCTCGCCCGACCCCACCCCCTCAATCCGCGGATCCAGAGGGTGGTGGCGGCCAACATGGACGTGGTGGTGATCGTGGTGTCCGTCGCGCGACCGGCCCTCCACCCAGCCCTGGTGGATCGCTACCTGATCGCCATCCAGCAGGGTGGAGCCGAGCCGGTCCTGGCGGTGAACAAGATCGACCTGCTGCCGGAGTGCGAGGTCCGCCGCGAGCTGACCCGCCTCGATGACTACGTCGCCGCCGGCTCCGAGGTGCTGCCCTGCTCCGCCGACACCGGCGCCGGCGTCGACGCCCTTCGACGCCGCCTGGCGGGGAAAACGGCGGTCTTCGTAGGTCACAGCGGCGTCGGCAAGTCGTCCCTGGTGAACGCCCTCGACCCCGCGGCGGCGGCGGCGACGGGGGCCGTCAACCACGTGGTCGGCACCGGACGGCACACCACCACCCGTTCCAGCCTCTACGACGTCGGCGGCGGCATCCAGCTCATCGACACGCCGGGGATCCGGGAGCTCGGCCTGTGGAAGGTGACCGCCGAGAACCTCGGCCCCTATTTCCCGGAGTTCGAGCCCTACGCCGCCGCCTGTCGATTCCGCGACTGCACCCATAGCCATGAGCCGGGCTGCGCCGTCCGTGAGGCCGCCGCAAACGACGACCTCCCCGCCGCCCGCTACGCCACCTACCTGCGGATCCTGGAGTCCCTCGAAGAGGTGCGATAGATTCCGCCGATGAGCGGAACGAGCGCGAACGGTCCGGAAAAGGGCACCATCGCCCTGGTGGACGACGAAGAGAACCTCCGCGAGACCGTGGGCTATGCGCTGCGGCGGGAAGGCTACCGGGTCGACGCTTACCCCGACGGCCAGGCGGCCTGGGAGGCCCTCGAACGGGACCCCGCCGACGTCGTCGTCCTCGACGTGATGATGCCGCGGATGGACGGCCTCGAGCTGTGCCGGCGACTCCGGGCCCAATCGGAGAGTCTGCCGATCATCTTCCTGACCTCCCGCGACGAGGAGTTCGACCGTGTCCTCGGCCTCGAATTGGGGGCCGACGACTACCTCTGCAAACCGTTCTCGATGCGGGAGCTGGTGGCACGGGTCAAGGTCCTCTTCCGCCGACTCGCCCTCGACCGCCGACCCCGCCAGGGCGACGACGCCGACAAGCTGATCGAGGTGGGCCACCTGACCCTCGACCTCCAGCGCTACACCGCCCACTGGAAGCAGCACCCGGTGCAGCTGACGGTGACGGAGTTCCTCATCCTCGACGCGCTGGCCCGCCATCCCGGCCACGTCAAGAGTCGGCAGCAGCTTATCCAGGACGGCTATCCCCACGACACCTACGTCAGCGACCGCACCATCGACTCCCACATCAAGAGACTGCGCCGCAAGCTCGCCGACGTCGACGAAGGGTTCGACGGTATCGAGACGGTCTACGGCCTGGGCTACCGATATCGGCAGCCGTGACCCGCAGCTCCGCCGCCCCTCCGGCCCGTAGCGCCACCGGGCGGCCGGTCCTCCGCTTCTTCTCCGGCCTGTCCATTCGGCTGCTGGCCTTCAACCTGCTCCTCGTCTTCCTGCCGGCCTTCGGCGTGCTGTTGCTGGGCACCTACGAGCAGCAGCTCCTGGTCAGCCAGGAGCGGGCGATGGTCCAGCAGGCCCGAATCCTGGCGGCGGCCCTGGCCGAATCGGGTCCCATCGAGCGGGAGTCGGCCCAGCGGATCCTCGTCAACCTGGCCCAGCGCCAGGACGCCCGGCTACGGGTCATCGGACCGGAGTTCGACCTCCTGGCGGACTCCAGCAGCTTCGGACCGCGGATCGACGAGCCTCCGACCGCCGCCGAGCCCGACCCAGGCGTCCGGGACAATCTCCTCTATCGCCTCGGCAACCTGCTTTACGGCGTCTACGCGAGGGCCTTCCTTCCCCCCGAGCCCCCGACGCGGACCCCCGGGCTGTTCGCCACCGAGTCGAAGCTCGTCCTCCAAGAGGTGGAGGAGGCCCTCCAGGGGGGCTACGGGGCCAACATGCGCCGCAGCCCGGGGGGCCAGCGATCCCTGACCATGTACAGCGCGCTGCCCATCCGCAGCGACGGCGAGGTGGTGGGGGCGGTCCTGGTATCCAAATCTACGTACCAGATCCTCGGCGCCCTCTACGAGCTCCGACTCGCCGTCTTCCAGGTGATCCTCCTGTCGGTGACGGCGGCGGTGGTGCTGAGCCTCCTCCTCTCCACCACCATCGCCCGGCCGATCTCGAAGCTGCGCCAGCAGGCCCAGGCGATCCTGGACCGTAGGGGACGCCTCACCGGCCGCTTCAAGGTCTACCGCCGGCAAGATGAAATCGGCGACCTCTCCCGGGCCCTGGCGGAGCTCACCCGGCGGCTGGAGGGCCACCTGAGCTTCATCGAGTCCTTCGCCTCCGACGTGTCCCACGAGCTCAAGAACCCACTCGCCTCGATCCGCACCGCCGCGGAGCTTCTGGCGGAGGTGGAAGAGCCCCACCAGCGGGCGCGCTTCCGGGGCATGATCCAGCGGGACATCGCCCGCCTGGAGCGCCTCCTGTCCGGCGTTCGGGAGGTCAGCCAAATCGACGCCCGCCTGGAGCAGCAGCCGGTGGAAGCGGTGGACTTGGAACCGCTGCTGCGCAGCCTGGCGGAGGCCTATGGGCTGCGCCCAAACGGCGTTGCCTACCGCCTCCAGGTTCCGCAGCGGGCGGTGACGGTGGTGGCATCCCCCGACCGCCTGATCCAGGTCCTCGAGAACCTGTTGGACAACGCCACCGGATTCTCCCCGGAGGGCGGCGAGGTCGAGCTGAGTCTGGTGGTGGAGGGCGCCGACGCGGTGGTGCGGGTCCGGGACCGCGGCCCAGGAATACCGGTGGAGCATCTCGAAAAGATCTTCCATCGCTTCTTCAGCTATCGGGAAAGCCGCCGGGACGGCCACACGGGGCTCGGACTGTCGATCGTCAAAGCCATCGTCGAGGGCTACGGCGGCTCCGTTCAGGCGCGAAACCGCGACGGCGGCGGCGCGGAGCTCGGGGTCCGGCTGCCGCTGGTGGACTGATCGCCGCCGAGCCGGCGGGACGGCTTCAGCCCGATGGATCAACGAGGTGGGGCGATCGGCACCGGTGGGCCCAGGGGCTCGAGGGGTTCGAGGGCGGTGGCCGCCTCCGCCCCGGCCGCCAGCACCTCGAAACCCTTGAGCCGAGCTTCCTGGGCCACGGTCCGCAGCCGCTGACGGCCGTTCTCGGCATAGCCGCCGAGGATCTCAGCCTCCCCCAGGACCAGTCGGGTCTCCAATTCGAGCCGGCCCATGCCGGCGGCGGTGACGTCCGCCAGCAGGGCCTGCAGGCCGTCCAGATCCCCGGCGTCGGCGTGGTTACGGATCCGCAGGGCGATCAGCTCCATCGGCAGCGTGAGGGTGGGGCTGTCGAAGGTGTCGAGGAGCCTCCGCGCCAGCTCCACTTCGGCCCTGGCCGCCGCCAGATCTCCACGGACGAAGACGATCCGGGCCAGTGCCCCTCGGGCCTTGGCCTGGCTCAGAACGTCCTGGTGCAGCTCGAAGGTGACGAGGGCCTCCCGGGTGCGCCGTTCCGACCGCTCCAACTGGCCGGCGGCGAGGTGCACCTCCGCGATCCCCAGGGTCACCCGGGCGCCGACGGCCCGCGGCACATAGGCGCGCACCTCCCCGCCTGCGCGC
>JBCDIS010000205.1:0-12431 GCA_038748685.1 Acidobacteriota bacterium
GAGTGGGTCCTGCGCCTGGGCTCGTCTGGTTCTCCACTGGGTCGGATTGTTTTTCTGATAAACGGGGCCGTGAGTCCTGGGCCGCCTTTAACCGAAGTCGGCCGGCGACGTGGGTCGCCGGCCGTGGTCCCTGCGCGTAGCCTAGCCTTCGATCAGGGGCAGCCCTTGAGCGAGGGCGAGTCGAGGCACGGATGCTCGTGGCTGACCTGGAACGTCAACTCGTACCAGTAGTCCGTGTCGTCGGGGTCCGACGGCAGCGGACTCTCGTCGCTCCAACGCCAGGTGAGCTCCCGGCGGGTCTCGTCAAGGGGCAACTGGCCGAGGGCCTTGCCCCCCGCCGTCGCCAGGGCGCCGGAGGCCAGCTCACACACCTCGTACTCCCCCTGCGACGGATTGCCGCCGTCGTCGTCGTCCTCCAGCATGATGAGCGGCATCGCCTTCCACGCGTAGGTCTCCATGCCCAACATGTTGAACGCCGGCCACGGCTGCCCCCCGTCCTCCCGCTCGTCGATGTTGGGCAGATCCGTGAACTGGGGAACGAAGGAGTGGGCGTTGTCGCGGTTGATCCAATCCTGCAGCGGCGAGCCGTCGACGTTGGTGTAGAGCAGCAGTTCCTCGTATTTGTTGTGGTCGCTCTCCTGCAGCACCTCCACCGACAGCGGTACGAAGTAGGTGAAGTTCGTGGTGTGGGACACCGAAACGCCGCCGACGTAGCTCGGATCGGCCCGCTGCACCTTTAGGTAGTAGGTCTCGAGGGATTGCATCGGATCCGTGGAGCCGTTGTTCGGCACCCCGGACACCCGGGTCTTCCACCGACCCACCCCCGGCTGCCCCGGGTTCCAGTCCAGGTTCGTCGGGGTCTGCATCGAGTCTTCCTGGAAGATCGAGACGTCGAAAACCGGCACCGGGTTGGGGGCGGTGGTGGCGGTGACCGTGAACTCGTGGAAGGGCTGCCGCGACGGCACGCCGTCGTCGGCGTCGAACTTGAACCAGAAGGCGTCTTCGGATCCCACCGGCGTAGCGGGCCACTCGACCTCCTGACCCGGGGACGCCACCCGCAGGATGCACGCCTCGTGCTTGGCGGCGCAGGTGTGGCGGTGGATGCCGAAGGTGTAGCCGCCGACGGCGAACCGGTTGTGGGTCCCCGCCCCGGTGGCGGCGAAGGTGCGGACGAAGTAGGGGGGATTGTCGAGAAGGTACTCGAAGCCCAAACGTCCCCGATCCTTCCGCGGCTCGATGGGCCGGCTCAGATCCGTGGGTTTGTAGACGTCGAAACCGGTGTTGAGGGCGCCGTAGGTGCGCAGGGAATACGTGCCCGGAGGGCCGTCGATCCGCAGCCACTGCATCTGGCCGGCGGCGCCGATGGTCAGGGCGGAAGGAGGCGGATCCCCCACCGGGGGTACCTGGACGGGAAGCGCCAGCCTCGGGGTGACGTGGTCGAGGCCGGAATCCGAGCGGGGCAGCAGGAAATCGGCCTGGACCGGCAGGTGGTCGCTCAGATGACCGCTCGATCCGGCGATGTCCCAGCCGATGGTCAGGTGCTGGGGGATCATCGGATCGGGGTGGGAGGACGGCACGTTCGGGGACTGGCGACGGTAGAGGATGTAGTCGATGCGACGCCCGGTGGCCAGCGCCGCCGGGCTGGTGTCGTCGATGTCCGAGGTGAACTTGAAGCCGTTGCCCCGCCCGAGGTCCTGGATGCTGGTGTCGAATGCCCAGGAGTCCACCATGATCCGGGAGGTGCCGCACAGGAACGCCGGGTCGGAGCCACAGGCGGCGAAGGGGGTCTGCGCCAGGGTCGGCGAGAAGGCCAGGGGCCACTCCGCCTGCTGACAGGCCGAGCTGCTGTTACGGAAAGGGTTCCCGTCGATGTTGAAATCCCCCAGCATGACGATCTGGACGCCGTCCGGCACGAAGGTCTGCGATCCGCCGACGGTCACCTCCGTCGCGTCCGTCACCAGATCCGCCACCTGTTCGAAGCTCTTGCGGCGGTCGTCGGCCTTGGCGCAGCGGATGCCCTCGTCGTCCTTCCCGTAGGTCGACACGAAGTGGGAGAACACCACGAAGAGATCCTCGCCGCTGGGCAGGCCGATCCGCACGATCGCCGCCCCCTTGTCGGTGATGCAGTCGGGATGGTTGATGATGTCCCAAGCGTAAGAGCTATCGCACTTGTACTCTACGAAGCCGAGGAGCTTGTCCGGGCACTCGTGGAAGGTGGAGCCGTTGGTGATTTCCACGTCGCCGCAACCGTAGGTGTGCGCTTCGTCGAGCTCCATGGGCAGGAAGGGGAAGCGGGAGAAGAGCATCAGCCCCGAGTCTTCCTCGAGGAAGCCCGAGCCCACCTTGTCGACGTGGAAGGGGTAGAAGCCCCCGGAGTCGAGGATGTCGACGATGAGGTCCCGGGAGTCCTCGTCGAAGACCTCGTTCAGGGCGACGATGTCGGGCCGCACCCGGTCGATGTTCTTGGCAATGATCGCGGCGCGCTCCAGGTCGGAGATCGGCTTGGAGTTCTCGTCGAAGAAATGGTCGTCGTGCTCGTGGGGGCTGGGGAGCTGCTGGACGTTGTAGGTGGCGATCGTCACGTTGCCGGTTTGGGCGGCGGCGGACGGCGCCAGCCCCAGGGCCGCCAGCCAGGGCAGGAGCAGCGTGATGAAGAGCAGGGGTTTGAAGGTGAGGGGTCGTATCGCGAACATGTCGGGTCCTCTCGTTCTTGGGAGTGGGTCGCGTGCGTGTGCCGAACTCCGGCGCCACGACCGATGAGAGGAGCCCCGACCCCGACTTGCTCACGGGACCTCCAAATCGAAGGTGATTCCGACACGGACCGGGCGCGGGGGGGTGAGTGGATGGAGGGGTGGTCATCGTTGCCTGGAAGGCGTCCACGAATCTCCGTGGCCCACACCTTGGAGGCAACATGCACCACGAATCCATCCAACCCCCTCGGTCTACATCGCCCCCAGCCGGGGCGAGCCTCGGCTCGCTGACGGCCTTGGCCTTCACCCTGGCCGTCCTGCTCGGCGCCGGCCAGAGCCCCGTCGCCGCCTGCTCCCAGCGGGCGGCGGAGGTGGGCATCGTCATCGCCCCCCAAGCGTCCCCCACCGGCTACGCGGTGCCGGCCACCGCCATCCCGGTCCACAACACCACCGAGCTCGCCAACCTGGTGGCCTACTCCCCGGTGCAGAATTGGATCCCCATGGACATCGTCCTGGAGGACGGCGTCTACGATCCCGGCCCCCTGCCCAACGGCTTCCTCTCACTCCACGGCTCCCACCGACTGTGGGCCCGCAACGTCGCCGGGGCGGTGCTGCAGTTCGGCATCGCCATCATCTCCCCCGCCAACCTGGCGCTGGAGGGCGGGGTGGAGCTCCACGGCCTGGCCTTCGACATCGCGGACGAGCTCCACGGGGTGCGGGCCAATCCCCCCCACTTCAGCGCCGCGGTGATGAGCTGGGGAACCGGCCGCAATCTGGTGATCGAAGACAGCGTGTTCTACGGCAACGGCGCCATTGACAGCGCCATCCACGCCGCCCAGGCCGACGGCCTGGAGGTCCGCCGGGTGAGAATCCACGGCTTCAAACGCTTCGGGGTCTTCACCTCCATCTCCAACGGCTTCGGCTGGAACCAGGACGCCGTGCTCGAAGATCTGCGAATCGCCCACGTCGGCGACAACGAGTGGGCCCGGAGCTTTCCTGTGGGGCACGAGGACTACGACCCCGCCTACCCGAACTACGACCCCGCGGACCCCTACGAGCACACGGAGGAGATTGGGATCTGGATGGGGGTCCCCGCCCGGCTTTCACGGGCCTACATCCGGGACGTCGCCCGCGGGGGCGTGGTGGCCGCCGGCGTCACCGAAGGGAGCGTCTTCGAGGACCTGGACGTCGACCACATCGGCTGGCGGGACACCGGCCCCAACGCCGTGCGGGGGGCCGGCCTCTACTTCGACAACACCTCCATCGAATCGGTCTACCAGCGCTTCTGCGTCGGCCCGGACGTCGAGAAGGGGCTGATCTCGGAGTGGGACAACAACACCTTCCCCCGCGGCATCCGAAACACCGTGCGGGACGGCCTCCTCGAGTCCACCTGGCTCGGGGTCGGCTTTGATCAGGGCACCGTCGACAGCCGGGCGGAGAACCTCTACTTTCGCAACGCCAGCTGGGCCGGCCTGACGATCTACAACAACGTCTGGCCCAACGACCACCTGGAGACCATCGAGGCCCTTTACACCGGCCTCCACGACGTCGGCCTGCCGCCGGGCTCCTGCCTGGTGACCGCCCACCATCCGAACAACCTTCCCCCCTGCACGACGCCGCCGCCGAACCCCCAGAACCCCTGACCGCAAAGAAATCGGCCGTGGGGACCGCCGGGTCCCCACGGCCGATTCGCATGCACCGGATTCCCTCAGGGGGCCAGCGAGCAGGACGCCCCCAGGGCGAAGTCGATCCGGTAGACCCGCCCGTCGATGCCCTGCATCCCGTCGTGCAGCAGCCCTCCGGCGAACGACACCGCGGAACCGTCACCGTGGACCACGGACACCGAGCAGATCGTGTTGTCAAACGGCACCGTGAAGGTCACATCCTGATCGAAGGAGCTGGTGACGATCAGGTACTCGGTGGTACCCATTCGGTAGGAGCTGCCGTTCAAGGCATCGTAGTCGGGCATGGCGAAGGCGGCGTTGGCCAAGGGAATCGGCTGGTCGATCAGGTAGTCGGTTCCCGGGATGGTCTCCATCACCGAGGCGGACACGTTCTGGAACTGAACACGGGGGGTCCGTATGCCGTTCAAGAAGTACTCCCGCAGCGTCCCCTTGATCAGCCCCAGGCCGTGCTCGAACTCATCCCACACCGTCAGCAGGGCCGCCGGCGTCGGCAACACCGGGCAGAGGTTACCGAAGGCCCCGGACTCCGCCTGGACGACGGATTGATAGTTGTAGATGAACACCCCGCGGGCCCGATGCAGGCCCGACCAGAAGTCGTGCCGGGCCTCCGCCGACGAGGTGCCGGCCTCCGCCAGGGAGCAGAGGTTCATATCCGGCGCGTGGAACGGCAAGGGGCTGGGGGGCGCCTGGCCGTTGGCGACGTAGGCGCTGCGGACAATGGAGAGGGCTTCGATCTGGGCCTCGATGCGGTGGATGGACCCGATGCGGTTTCGATGGCTGTTCGCCCCCATCAGGAGCCCCTGGTAGTTGCCGCGGATCATGTGGTCTTGCAGCGGCATCACCTCCCCCGCGGCGTCGGTGGCGAAGCTCATCTGCCGGGGGTAGTAGTCGCCGAAGGCCAGGGCGTTGCAGGTGTCCGTCACCCGCCAGCAGCCCGGGTTGTCCCAGATCGGCTCGAAGGAACGGGGGTTCCTCACGTCATGGGAGAAGGCGACGGACCCTACCGCTCCAGCGACCCCGGGGATGGCGAGCATCGTCTCCGCCATGTCCTGGGGCATCCGGTGGTGGGGAGTCGTCGAGATCAGGAGCCGCCCAGAGAGCGTCGGATCGGCGTCTAGGGCGTCGCGGAGGGCGACCTGGGCGTCGTACTCCTCGCCCCAGGTCCGGATCTCCTCCGTGCCGTAGAGGCCCCAGACCCGCTGCGTCAGATCAGCGGCCCCCACCGCCTGCAGGAAAGCCGGAAGCTTGGAAGACCAATAGGCGACGTACTCCGGCGTCACCTCGTCGTAGCGGGTGGGAACCCGGATACAGGCGGCGTCGACGTCCACGTCGTTGCAGCCCGGCACCACCGCGGGGTTGACGAAGAGCTGGAGGCCCGTGCCGTCGGTCACCCCGTCACCGGTGAGCAGCGGATCGAGACTTCCCGGCGCGCTCCGGTGGGCGAGGAGCGCCGGCGTGACCGTCATGTGGAGGCCGGCGGCTTCGGCGGCGGCGAGGAGCGGAAGCACGTGCTCGTCGATCCGAAAGGAGTCGGCGTCGGCTTCTGCTTGGGTGGTGGCGCCGAAGGCTTCGAACGGAGCAAAGGATGAGTAGTAGGCCACCACGTCGACAAGGTCGACGACATTCGGCACGTCGACGTCCCCGACGTTGATCATCATCAGCGGAAATCGCTGCCAGTCCGCCGGCGGAATGGGTGGTAAGGCGATCGGCCCGGGCCCGCGGTCCAGGGCCCTTTCGGTCTCCAGAGTGGTTCCTGGAGGCTGCGGGCTGGCGGGACCCGAAGGCCGAGCCAGAGCCGGTTCGAGCACGATGCAAAGGAGAGCCGCGATGGTGGCCGCGAGTAGAGGGCCCAGGCAGCGGAGTCGGTAGGGGGTCGAGGGTCCCATGGTGTCGTCTCCTGGGAAGCCGCCTTCCCCATGAACCCCGGGGGGCCGAGGGGAGGCGGTCGTTGAAGGGGGTCGGCCGCCGAGGGCGCGACCGGATCGGGGTTGGGTTCCAACGCTCCCAACCCTTGGATCCCCTCACTGGCCTTGGGCGAGACGATCCAGGTTCGCCACCAAGAACAACGCGATGTCTCTGCATCTTCTGAGGGAGCGGCGACTCGCCCTTCGCTCTCCCCCATGGGGACGGGATCGACCCCGACCTCAGATGGCCGCCCGGGAGGCGCGGGAGCCGCGCGGCACGTCATCCGAATCAACCCGCCACCCGGCCCCCCTCGCGGGCGGGCCCAGAGGAGTCACCATGGGTACGCCACGACACGTTCCGAAGCCCCGTCCCTTCCGCCTCGGCCGCGCCTGCCTCCGGGGGCTCCTCGCCGTCGTCGCAGCGTCGACGGTCCTTCCCCAATCCGCCTGGGCCGATACCGGCTCCCCCCGACCGGACCGCCCCACAACGCCGGTCCTCAAGTGCGACCCCGGTCGCGAGCTGACCTACGGCTACGAGGGCATCTTCGTGGGCGAAGCCGATGTAGAGACGATCCAAGAGAGTGGCTATGAGTCGGCGCGGCTGGCCGGCGATGCTTCCGTCGCCGTGACCGCCGTCGCCCGGCAGGAGCACCTGTGTACCCACGCGGTCAAACTTGACGCCGTTCGAGTCGAACAGATCGTCGGCGAGGAGGTCCGAGCGTCCGCCACCCACGAAGACATGGCGGAACAGATCCAAGCCCCCTTCTACTTCACCCAAACCGCCGACGGCCAGATCGTCGAGGTGGCGGTGGGGGCCGACGAGGCTCCGGAAGTGGTCAACTTCAAGCGCGGCATCGTCAACGCCCTGAGCCTGACCCTGCGGGGGGACGACCGCTACGAAGTCGTGGAAAGTGACATCTCCGGAACCTATGTGGCCCACTACACCCGGCAGCGGGGGGACGAAGGGCTCACCTTCGAACGCTCCAAAACCACCTCCGACTACCTCGTGGGCAAGAACGGCCAGCAGGTGGAGACCCGGATGGAAGTAGCCCAAACCACCCGCGTAGGCTTCGACGAGCTCGAGGGTTGCCTGACGGAAATCAGCATCGACGAATCGGTGGTCATCGCCGCCCCCGGGCCGAACGATCCGCCGGTGAGCGCCCACTACCACCACGAAACCCTCACGGTGCGGGCGGCGGTCAACATGCGAATGACCGGCAGTGGCCGAAATCTCGGCCACACTCAGCTGAAGCACGATCTCGAGACCGGCGATCTGGTGCGTCTGCCGGTGAATGCCGCCCTGGCTCAGTCCCCGGAGGACGAAGACCTTGGCGAGGCCATCGACGACCTCCTCAGCCAGATGCAGAAGCACCCCGAGAACCCCGACCTGGTGCTGACCCTGGCCAGGGCCGTACGTTCCGACCCCCGGGGGGTCGACCACCTCGACCGCCACCTTGGCGTCCGCTCCCTACCCCGACGCCTGACCGCCACCCTCGCCGCCGTCCTGGTGAGCGAGGGCGGCCCCGAGGCCCAGGGCGTGCTGGCCCGCCGACTGGTGTCCGGCGACGCCGGGTCCGAGGTCCAAGACCTGGCCGTCGTCCTCAGCACCCAGCTGCCGTCCCCCAGCGCCGACCTCGTAGCCTCGGTGTCGCCCCTCGCTGAGGATCCCAGCTCCCCCAGCTGGGTGGCGGCGAACCTCGCCCTGGGCGCCTACGCCCACAGCCTGCGAAAGACCGCCCCGGAACACTCCGCGGAGTTGGTGGGCAACCTGGAATCCCGCCTGCGGCGAGCGGAAACCCCAGACGAAGCGCAGCTCTTCATGCGGGCTCTGGGAAACGCCGGAGCCGAGAGCTCCCTGCCCTTGCTTCGGCACTATCTCGGCTCCACCGACAGGGTGGACCGGCTAGCGGCGGTGGCGGGTATGCGGCGGATCGCTTCGAAAGAGGTGGAAGGCCTCTTCCTGGAGCACTATCCGGGGGAATCCAGTCGTTCGGTTCGGCGGGAGATCGAAGACGTGCTCGACATGCGGGCCGCCCAGGGCGCGAGCCCCCGGTCGGCACAGGCCCGGGCCGTGGTGGTGGACTGGTCCTGGAGCGGAACCTTCGGCGGCAACGTCGCCAGCGCCACCGTCTCCGCCCGCGCCCTCATCGAAGATGAGCCCTACCTCGTCGACATGCAACTCGACACGGATGCCCAGGTCTTCGGCAACGGTCCCATCAACGTCGCTGAGGTGGGCATGCTCACCGAGCGGGTGTCTGACCAAGACCGCAGATTCCGCTTCTTCGTCAGCCTCGGCGGCGTCAACGTCCGCAACATCGACCAGACCCGGGCCTGCAGCATCGTCGGGGAGAACACCCTCTTCGAGGCTTCGGTGGTGGATCTCTTCTCCATCACCACGCCGCCGATCCCCATCGCCGGGCCTCTGACCCTGAGCTTCGGCATCGAGGGGTCCATAGAGTTCTACGTCAACTACCTGAGGGCAGGAGATTGGTGCAGCGCCAACGGGGACATCAAGATGGGATTGGCTCCGGGCTTCGGCCTCAACGTCGACGGCTACGCCACGTTGTCCCTGTGGATCGTGAGGGGAGGGATCGGCATCGAAGGCAACGTCGTCAGCATCGACTTCCCCATCACCGCCGACGCGGAGATGGAGTTCCAGAACGCCCCCACGGTGTGCTTCCAGATCGACGCCCGCCTCAAGGCCATCGACATGCAGCTCTACGCCTGGGCCCAGTTCAAGATCCCCTTCTTCGGCTGGCGTCCCCGCAGTCGACCCCACTGGCGCCTTTGGGGCTTCACGCTGGCGGAAGACACCTGGACGCTCTACACTGAGTGCGAAGGCAACCCGGATCTCTTCTGCCGGCAGGATGTCCTCTGGTGGGACGGCGAGATCATCGACGCCTGGTGGGATCAGGCCAACTGCGTGGTCAAGAGCCCGCCGTCCGGAACCACCCCGTTCACCGCGAACAACGCCTACTACATCCAGCCCAATTCTGACTGCCCCGCCAGCGCACCGTGGGACGGGAGGGACTGCAAAGACTCCGACAACGTCTCCTGGCCGGGGGTCGGCGTCGCGATGCTGCCGAGCGGCGGCGTGGTGAGGCTGGTTCTCCACAACTTCGGCTTGCCGCAGCCGCTCCCCCCATGCCCCAGCGGCTGGACCCAGGCATCCTACGAGCCGGACGAGTACCGGACCTGCGAGCGGATGCCTCTGCCCGGCTACACGACGTCCGACTACTATGTCACCAGCCCTAGCTCGTCTCTCTACTCGATTTACATCCGCGGCGAGGGTTTCTGCCTCGAAGGCAACCTGGACTCGAAGGGCTGTTGGCTCGGAGACGCGCCCGCCGGCACGTCGGCCTTCTACCTACCGAGCAACAACCTGTTCTACTACGCCGAGCCCTGAGCACCCTCCTCAGAAACGGCGAAGGCCCGTGGCCCCCGGGAAAGGCAGGGGACCACGGGCCGTCTTTCTTCAGGCTCTAGAGAAGAGCCTCAGGCGCAGAACAGGATGCAGCTCGGGAGGCAGGCGCAGAAGTTGCCGCTGTTCTCGCAGCCCAGGAAACAGATGAAATCGATGGCGCAGCGGGGATCGACGCAGCGAGCCGACGCGGAGCCGACATCGTCGCTGAGCCAGTGGGGCTGGATCCCCAGGATCCCGGCCGCGGACGCCTCGATCATTGACGTGGCGTCGACGTTCAGATCGGCCTGGGGGGCGGGGGTAGCGGCGATCACCGGCAGGGAGAAACAGGCGAGCACGAGAAGCGCAAGGATGGATCGACGGAGCATGAGGGGGGCCTCCTGGGTTGTTCTGCGCAGTGAAAAGCGCAGAGTGGTTTGGATGGACCAGATCGTAGCACCAGGAATGCCGATCCTTGCCATCCAGGTCCAGGCCGAGGCGTCCCGGGGGCCAATCGCAGGTGCTCCCTTCTTGGGACGCTAGCCCCCATTAGCCGCGACGTCGCGACGCTCGATCTGCCCCAGGGTTACCCGCCCGGATAGCCAGCCTGGGGCTCAAGCCCCA
This sequence comes from Acidobacteriota bacterium, assembly GCA_038748685.1. Taxonomy (GTDB): domain Bacteria; phylum Acidobacteriota; class Thermoanaerobaculia; order Multivoradales; family J023; genus JAUIJL01. Next base: position 10,304 of record JBCDIS010000205.1, read on the forward strand.
GGTCCGGCGCGAGCCCCAGGCCCCGAAGCTCAGAAGTTCCAGCTGAGCCCCATCAAGACCGACGTCAGCTCGTTCGAGGTCGTCATCGTGCCGAGGACGTTGTTGTCGAGATCCGGGAACGGACCGGTGACGCTTTCCCGCGGCACGACGTAGAACGCCGCCTCGGCGGTGAGGGACTCGCTCAGCTTGAGGCCGAGACCCGCGGTGAAATGGTGCTTGAACATCGCCGGTGCGCCGGTGGCGGTGAGCACCACCTCCTGACGGATCGGGATGTCGCTGTAGTTGTAGCCCGCCCGCACCGTCAGCTTCTCGTTCATCTGGTACTGGATGCCGGTCTTGTAGACCCACACGTTGCGCCAGCCGAAGGGGAAAACGATCCGGTCGACGATGCCGCCGGGGCTGCCGAAGCCGGCCACGCCGTCGTACTCGATCCACATCACGTCGAAGGCGATGTCGGTCTTGTCGTTGGGCTGGTAGCCGACGCCGACGGTGGCGTTCACCGGGCCGTCCAGATCGAAATCCAGCTCCCGCGGGGCGCCGAAATTGCCGGTGGGGGGAAGCTCCGGGTAGGCGATGGTGGAGTTCCAGGTGAAGGGGTCGTAGTCCTGGTCGGTGGTGATGGAGCCGCCGAAGCTGAGCTTCTCCGAGTGCTCGTAGTGGAATCCGAGCTGCACCGAGAACGACAGCTCGCTCACCAGGTTGCCCCCCTGCGGGTAGAAGCGGCTATCGCTGGCGAGGGGGTCGCCGGCGTCGCTGGCCGGCACGTCGAAAACGACGTGGGGCAAGGGCGCGATGGCCAGCTCCGCCAGGTAGGCGTTCAGGGCGATGCCGACGGACAGCTTGTCGGTGGCCTGGTACCCCAGCGCCACCGGGATCCGGGTCACCCGGTAGTCGGTGTAGATACGGCCGAAACCGGCCGGCGGGATGTCGAACAGAATGCTGTCGGGGTCCGCGGGATAGTCGGTGCGGAAGCCCGCCACCGCCACCAGGCCGAAGCCGTAGCCGAACTTGCTGCCGGGCTCGTGGGACGTCCAGCCGATGGAGGGCAGCACGCCGACCTGATTCGACGGCTTGGTGATGCCGGACCGGTCGCCGTTGCCCCCGTCGAGATTCACTTCGATCTCGATGCCGTCTTCGAAGAACTCTGATCCGAAGAGGACCCGGTTGCCTTCGACGGTGGTGAGCAGGGCGGGATTGAACATCAGGACTCCGACGGGGTCCAGCGCCAGCGCGGCGCCGGCTCCGGCCATGGAACTGTTGACCGGCCCGAAGCCGTGGAGCATGTGGCCGTTCCCCGCCAGGGCGGGCCAGGCCGCGAGGGCGAAGCCGAGGCACAAAACGAGACCGCGTTTCAGTTGCATGTGATCCTCCTCATGCCGAGTGGGTAGGGGCTGGTTCGCGACGGGTGTCGATCCTCGGTGCTCCGAAGGCCGACGGCGCGCGGCAGCGCGCCGCTTTCGGCCCCGCGGGCGGGGGTGCGCGTCAGGTCCAATGGACGACCTTGGCGCGGGTGGCTTCGAAACCCTCTGTTCATCGTGCCGGTGTCTTACCTGCAATCGTACATGGTGCGGACCGGAAAGCCACGGGCAATCGAGCGTTTCGAGCCTTTCGGGCCTTCCCCTCCGGCCGCGGCCGCCGGAAGGACGCCCGTCGACCGCATCGATGCCGGACCCGGAACCTTCGCATTTGATCTTTACACTCTCTATCGCGCTAAATCCGCCCCCAAGGGGCCAAGCGGAGGCGTAGAGTTTCCTCTTCGCCCGAGGGAAGCTGCGGGAGCTCAAGGAGGTCGGACCTCCCCTCCCCACGCTGGGCTATCCACTGAAGAGCCGCGTCACCTTTGCCGGCCCTCCGCTGAATATGTGGCCGGCCAGCGAGTAGAATGTCACAGGAGCATAGAAACGACGCTCACCCAACGCGAGGAGGTCGACATGATCACCTGGAACACCGACAACGCGGTCACCCACCGCTGGCCGTTGACGACTAGGATCGACGGTCAGAAGCTGTCGCTGACGGTCGCCCCGTGGAAGGCGGAGGTGGCGGTCAAAATCGGGGATCGCTTCACCAAGCTCACGGGTTTCCCGGGGAAGCGCTTCGAGTTCTCCGAGGGCAGCGAGGTCCTGGGGAC
>JBCDIS010000206.1:0-12414 GCA_038748685.1 Acidobacteriota bacterium
CCCGGGTCCTGGACGACGTACGATCTTTGCTGGCCCAGGGCGCCGACGCCGAGGCCCGCGGCGACCTCGCAGGGGCCCTCGACCATTTTCAGCAAGCCGCCGGCCTCGACCCCCAGTCCACCGACGCCACCCGGGGAGCGGCCCGGGTCCGGGCCCGGCGGGCCGACGACGCCTTCGGGCGGGCGCTGGGGGAAGGCTACGGCGCCCTCGACCGCGGCGACCTGGCGGCTGCGGAGGATGCTTTCCGACGCGCCGGGGCCCAACGGGCGGGCGATCCGCAGGTGGCGGAAGCCATCCAACAGCTGGAAGCCGCCAAGATTCTGGAGGAGATCGAAGCCCGACGCGCCAGCGCCGCCGGCCACGAAACGGCGGAGCGCTGGCGCCGGGCGGAGGCCGATTACCGAGTGGTCCTGGCCCTCGACGCCTCGGTGGCCTTCGCCCGGCGGGGTCTCGAAAGGGCGATCGAGCGGGCGGAGTGGGTGGAAGGGGTGGAGCACCACCTCGCCCATCCCCAGCGCCTGGCGTCGGAGGACGTCTTGATGGAGGCGTCCCGTCTCCTCGATCGGGGGCGGGCCATGGATTCCGAAGGCCCGGAACACCGGCGGCTGTCGGACGCCCTGGAGGGCCGCATCGCGGCCTACTCGACCACCGTCCGGGGGGTCGTCGAATCCGACGGCCAGACCGATGTGGTGGTCTACAGGGTCGGTCGCTTGGGCAAAGTGGAGCGCCGCACCCTCGATCTACGGCCCGGGACCTACGTGGTGGTGGGGAGCCGCCCCGGCTACCGCGACGTGCGCCGGGAATGGGTGATCGAGCCCGGGGTCGAGCCGGCGCCGCTGCAGATCCGCTGTGAGGAGACCCTTCGATGACCGAGTCCCGATCCGGGGCCGGGCCCGCCGGCTTTCTCATCGACGACCCCGCGGGGCGGCGTCCGGTGGACGCCTTTCCCCTCTCCCTTGGCGGCACGGGGGCCGACATCCCCCTGCCGTCCCGAGGGGACGCCGGCCCTGAAGCCTGGCTAGAGCTCTCCGAAGGGGATCTCTTCGTCCAGCCCGCCTCCGGGGCTGAGGTTTCGGTCAACGGAGAGCCGCTGCAGTCTTCGAAGTGGCTGGCCCCCGGCGATACCGTGGCGCTGGGGGGCGCGTCCTTACGGCTTTTGGCGGACGCCGGCCGGCTGGTGCTGAAAGTAGCCCCCGGGGCCGCCGTCCCCGATCCGTTGGTGCCCCCCGCCGAGCCGCGGCCCGGCGCCAAGGGGGCCGGCGCCGGGGGGGCGGGCGGAAAGGGGGCCGCGCCGGTGGTCATCCAGCCGGTGGAGTTCAGGCCTACCCGTGCCGGCGGCGATCCGTCCCGTCCCCGCCGCTGGGTGGGGGTGCTGCTGGCCCTCGCCGTCCTGGCCCTGCCGGCGGCCGCGGCTTTCTACCTGCTCACCGCCCGCAGCGTGGAGGTGATGGTGGAGCCGTCCCCCGACCGCCTCACGATTTCCGGCGGATGGGTTCCGCCGACCCTCGGCGGGCGACTGCTGCTGCGTTCCGGGACCTACACCGTGCGGGCCGAGAAAGACGGATATCGGACCCTCGACGGAACCTTCGAGGTCAGCGGGTCGGCGCGGCAGGCCTTCACCTTCGCCCTCGACAAGCTCCCCGGCAAGCTGGAGATCGCGGTCCTCGGGGCGCAGCCGGACGCGCCGTCGCCGGACCTCGCCGCCGCCGTGGTCCGCATCGACGGCAACGCGGCCGAGCCGGCGGTCGCAGGGGGAACCCTCGGACCGCTGGAGCTGCCCCCCGGGGCCCACCGGGTGGAGCTGGAGCTGCCCCGGCACCGGCCTGCGCAGGTGGAGGTGGACATTGTCGGAGGCGGGGAGCTGCAGAGGATCGACATAGCCCCGCAGCCCCTGTGGGCGCCGGTGGCGTTCACCACGGATCCCGCGGGGGCTCGCCTGCGGTTGGACGGCGAAGACGTCGGCCTCACCCCGGTCACCGTCGAAGCGCTGGAAGGCCAGCGCCGCTACGAGGTCACCCTGGCGGGGCACAAACCCCGGCGGGGTAGCGTCGAGGTGGTGGCCATGGAGCCGGTCACCGTCGGTCCCCTGAGGCTGGCCCCCGCCGACGGCAACCTCCTGCTCGAGAGCGAGCCCTCCCAAGCGTCGGTCACCGTCGGCGGCGTCTTCCGCGGCAAAACCCCCCTAGACCTCTTCCTGAGCCCTGGCCGCGACCATGGGGTTCGCCTGTCGAAGGCGGGCTATGCGTCCCGGACCGAAACCCTGCGCGTGGCCTCCGGGGACGCCCGCACCGTGCGGGTGGAGCTCCGGCCTCTGCTGGGGAAAGTCCGGGTGTGGGCCGCCCCCGCCGACGCAGAGCTCTTCGTGGACGGCGAGTCCCAGGGCGCCGCCCGCCAGGTGCTAGAGCTTTCCGCGGTTCCCCATCGGATCGAGGTCAAGAAGGCCGGCTACTCCCCCTACTCAGCCGAGATCACACCGCTACCCGGGGTCGTCCACGAGGTGGAGGTCACCCTCGACACCCTGGCGGAGGCTAAGCGGAAAGCCACCCCAAGGGTGCTCCGCACTTCTGAAGGTCACGAGCTGCGGCTCATCGAGCCCACCGGGATCCTAGAAATGGGGGCCTCCCGCCGCGAGCCCGGGCGCCGGGCCAACGAAACCCTGCGCCAGGTGCGACTGAGTCGTCCGTTCTACCTCGGAGTCCTCGAGGTGTCGAACGCCCAGATGCGGCGGTTCCGCTCCGAGCATCGCTCGGGCACGGTGGAGGGGGAGTCCCTCGACGGCGACGATCGTCCGGCGGTGCGGCTCACCTGGCAGGACGCCGCCGCCTACTGCAACTGGCTCAGCGCTAAGGAGGGGCTCCCCGCCGCCTACGTCGAGGCCGGGGGGACCCTGGTGCCGGTGAATCCCATGACCACCGGCTACCGCCTACCCTCGGAGGCGGAATGGGCCTGGGCCGCCCGCCGCGCCGGCAGCGGCGAGCTGCTCAAGTTCCCCTGGGGGAGCGAGCTACCCATCGCCCCCGGCTCCGGCAACTACGCCGACGTCTCCGCCCAGGAGATCCTGCCGGGGGCCCTTCCGGGCTATCGAGACGGGTTCCCCGCCACCGCCCCCGTGGGCTCCTTCAGCGCCAACGCCCTGGGGATCCACAACCTCGGCGGCAACGTCGCCGAGTGGGCCCACGACTTTTACTCCATCGGACCGGGGACCCTCTCCGGGGGCCTCGCCAACAACCCCCTAGGCCCCGAAACCGGCAGCTTCCACGTCATCCGCGGCTCCAGCTGGATGCACTCCACCGTCACCGAGCTTCGCCTGTCCTTCCGTGACTACGGCAAAGACCCCCGGCCCGACGTCGGGTTCCGCATCGCCCGCTACCTGGAATGAGGGAGATCTCCATGCTTCGACCCCCGTCCCCACGGCTCCTACTGGCCGCTTTCGTCCTAGCGGTCCTCTGGCTCGGTCCCCACTCCGTCGCCCAAGATCCTCCGCCGTCGGACCCTCCCCCCGTCGCCGCCGGGCAGTCCGGCGCCGTCGACGACGACCTGGAGACCTTCGTGCCTTCGGAAGAGCTGTCCGCCGACGACGCCATTTCCTTCCCCGTCGACATCTGATGCTCGGCGTTCAAAGCATCGATAACGTTGCGTGCTTTGGACCCACCATGGATACGGTCGTCCCAAGTGAAACGAGCCGGGAGAGCTCAAGTCCGTCCCCACTCGTCGTCCACCGGCCACATCCCCCGGCCATCGTCACCGGTTCCCGGGACCGGGCTTCCCGAGCGCAGCAATCAAAGCTCGACGCCACCCAACCCCGTGCCCCGGCTATCGTCACCGGTTCCCGGGACCGGGCTTACCGAGCACAGCGACCGAAGCGGAGCATCACCCCCGTCCGTTCGAAGACCAGTCCGGAGTCCAGAGCCATCGGCTGCCAGAACGTGCATCGAAGCCATCCCGAAGGGATGCGACCCTGAGGGAGCGAGCACGGGGAGCACGGTCCCGCCAGGCGCGCCCCAGAACAGCGAGCACGGACCCGTCAAGCGCCCACAAGACAGCAAGCACAGGAAGCTAGGAATCGCCCTACGACCCCAGCGACTTGATTCGATGAGCCCAAGACCATGAAGCGCACCTACCCCACGGAGTTCGTCTACCAGGCGGCCTCGCTGATCCTTTCTCTGATCGTCGTCCACGCCGTCTACGTGACGATCGTGCGCCCCCGGGCGGACGCCATCCTGGCGGACCAGATCGCCCGCATGCAGGCGGATCCGGACTACGTCCAGGAGCGATCCCTCTACGTCATCGTGCGGGACTTCGAGCAGGAAGCGTGTTTCGTGCTCCTGTTCTGGGCCCTGGCGATCCTGGCCTACAAGGGCTGGGCCTCCCTGCGGGAACAGCGCCTGCTGCAGGTTTAGCTGGTGCCGGTGGACGAGGGAACCCGGATTCTGCCCGAGGATTCCAGGGAGTACGCCCGCCAGCTCGAAGCCCTGCCGGAGCGCCAGCAGCGCCAGCTCCTGCCGCGGGCCCTGCTGACGGCGCTGCAGCGTTTCGGCGTCACCCGCAACATCCAGGACACCTCCGACACCGCCCGCGCCCTGTGCGAAGCCGAGTCCGAGCGCCTCGACTCCGAGCTCGCCATGGTGCGCTACATCGCCTGGGCCATTCCGTCCGTCGGCTTCATCGGTACCGTCCGGGGCATCGGCGAAGCCCTCGGGCAGGCCCACAAGGCGGTGGAGGGGGATATCGCCGGCGTCACCCAGAGCCTGGGGGTGGCCTTCAATTCCACCTTCATCGCCCTTCTGATCAGCATCGTGCTCATGTTCGTCCTGCACCAAGTGCAGCTGCAGCAGGAACGGCTGGTCCACGACGCCGAGTCCTACCTCGACCGTCACCTGATCCAGCACCTGCGGGTCCCGTGATGCGGCCGTCGAACCTCCTGGCCCTGGAGCTCCACGACGCCGGAGCCTTCCTCGGCCTGCCAACCGGAGCTAGCGAAGCGGTGGGGGGGCCGGGCTTCGCCTGGGTAGACGGGCGCCGGATCGTCACGGGCTACGAGGCGGCGGCGCAGGCGCGACTCCAGCCCCGCCGCGTCTCCAGCCGCTTCTGGACCGACCTCGACACCCAGCCCCTTCCGAGGCCGCTTCCCTCCGGGTTGACCTCCGCGGACCTCGCCCACGCCCACCTGGAGGCAATTTGGCGGGAAGCCGGGGATCGGGCCGACCGCGTGCTACTGGCCGTGCCGGGGGACTGGAGCGAGGCCCAGCTGGGCCTCCTGCTGGGGATCGCCGGATCCCTGGGGATTCCCGTCACCGCACTGGTGGACGCCGCCCTCGGTTCCGCGGTCGCCGCGGCGGAGCACCTCGGCGGCAACCGCTGGCTGCACCTCGACGTTTACCTCCACCGCACCGTGGTCACCGAGCTGTTGGACGACGGCGGGGTCTGGCGGCGGCGCAGGGTCAGCGCCGACCCCGAGGTGAGCTCCGTCTCCCTCCACGAGGAATGGGCCCGCGCCGCCGCCCGGCGGTTCGTCGCCCAGACCCGCTTCGACCCCCTGCACGCCGCCGCTACCGAACAGCGACTCTTCGCCGCCCTGCCGGACTGGCTCGCCGCCCTAGGCACCGGCGACGTCGTCGCCGAGCTCGACGGCCGGCCCGCCGACCTGGACCGCGACGGCATGCTGGCGGCCGTCGCCGAACCCTACGCCCGAGTGGAGGCCAACCTGCGCCGGGTCCTCTCCGCTGACAGCGAACCGGCGGTGATCCTGCTCTCCGCCACGGCGGCGGCCCTGCCGGGTCTGGGGGAGCAACTCACCTCCCTGCGGGGGGCGGTGGTACGGACCCTGCCGGGGGGCTCCGCCGCCGCCGGCGTCCTGGCTGCTGCGGAGGCCCTCGACGTCGTCGAGCCGGGCTCCGCGGCCCCCTTCATCACCCGCCTGCCGTCCCCCCCCAGACCCGCCGTCGCCGCGCCGTCGCCCCCTCCGCCCGGTGCCGGCGTCGTCCGGTCGTCCGCAGCCGAGGCGGACCCCACCGACCGGTCTTCGGGGCAGCCCCCGTCGAAACCTTCGCCCACCCACGTCCTGGTGGGGGACATCGCGTACCCCGTCGGCCGGCGACCCTTGACCCTGGGCCGCGGGGCCTCCGCCGAAGGCGAGGGGGTCGACGTGGCCTTAGGACGTTCCGCCGACGGCGTCTCCCGCCACCACGTGGACCTGCGCCGGGACGACCAAGGGGTCTGGGCCGTCGACCGCAGCCGCCTGGGGACTTTCGTCGTCCGGGCCGTTGGGGGCACCGAAGAAGTCCAGGGGCAGACGAGCCTCCGGTCCGGTGATCGCCTTCGCCTCGGCATCCCCGGCGTCGAGGTCCTCATGATCCGGGCCCTGCCGGTAGACGCCTTGGCTCAGGTCGACGGCGGGAACGGGGACGACGGCTGGGGTGGGGACGACGGTGTGAGTGGGGACGACCATGCCCCGACGTAGGACCCCCGTCTTCGGCCTGGCGTTCCTCGACGCCATGACCTGCGGCTTCGGCGCCGTGGTGCTCCTGTACATGGTCATCAACGCCGCCGTCGACGACCGCGTCGACCAAGCCACCGGTGAGGCCCGGGCCGACGCCCATAAACTCGAAGAACAGGTCCTCGACGGCTATGCGGACCTCGTCGAGCTGCGCAACACCTTGCAGCGAATCGAAGCCGAGCGGGCCGACGCCCAGGGACTCTCCAAGCGGCTGATCGAAGAGCTGGAGGAGATCCAGAAGGAGCTCGCCACCTTCGACCAGGCGACCCTGGCCCAGCGGGAACACCTGAACCGGCTCCAGGCCGACCTGCGCTCCCTCGAAGAGGCCGCCAAGCGCCTCGCCGCCTCCATCCCCGACGACGAGGTCCCCGGCGATCGGGTCCGGGCGTTCGTCGGCGACGGCGATCGCCAGTACCTCACCGGCCTCAAAGTCGGCGGAGATCGGATCTTCGTGCTGGTGGACAGCTCCTCCAGCATGCTGGCGGACACCCTGGTGAACGTGTTGGTGCGCCGCAACCTGCCGGCGGAGGAGCGCCGTCGCGCCGGCAAGTGGCGGCGGGCCGTCGCCACCGTCGACTGGCTCACCACCCAGCTCCCCGCCGATTCCCAATTCCAGGTCTACCGCTTCGCCGAAGAAGCCGAGCCGCTGCTGGAGGGTACTGGCGGCAAGTGGCTTGACGCCGGCGACCGTCGGGCCCTCGACCGCACGGTGGCGGCCCTGCGGCAGACGCCCCCCGAGGGGGGCACCAACCTCCACCGCGCGATCGCGGCGGCCCGGGCCATGCGGCCCGCTCCGGACAACCTCATCCTCATCACCGACGGCTTACCCACCCAGGGCCGTAAGGCCAACCGCCGCGGCAAGGTCTCCGGCAAGCAGCGGCTGCGGCTCTTCCGCGAGGCGTCCGCCCAGGTGCCGCGGTCCATGCCGGTGAACGTGGTGCTGTTTCCCATGGAGGGGGACCCGAAGGCGCCGTCGGCCTTCTGGAAACTGGCCCTCGACACGGGGGGCTCCTTTATGAGCCCGTCGGAGGACTGGCCGTGAGTCGTCGGCGCCGCAACCGGGACCTCGACGGCTTCGGTCTGTCCTTCCTCGACTGCATCTGCTGCGGCTTCGGCGCCATCGTTCTGCTCCTGGTGCTCACCAAGATCGGCGAGCCCAGGGCCCTCGAACAGGCGAGGGAGGACCTCGACGGTCGGGTGGCCAAGCTCGAACAGGAACTGGAGGAGATCCGCGGCGAGACCGAGGTGCTCGAACGCCGACTGGTGAGCCGGCGGGAGCAGGTCTCCGACGAGCGCGATCTGGTGGCGCGTCTGCGGGGGGACCTCTCGAGCCTCGAAGGGGAGTTCGCCGGCAGCCGACAGATGTCGCAGGTCCAGGACACCCTCGAAGGGCGCATGCTGGCGGCCCAGCAGACCCTGACGGAGGAGATGAAGCGCCTTCAGGCCCAGCAGCGAACCCGCCCCCCGGTCCGCTCTACCCTCGGCGGTATCCCGGTGGACAGCGAATACATCATCTTCGTCATCGATACCTCCGGCAGCATGACCGAATACGCCTGGCCGGCGGTGCTCTCCAAGATGCGGCAGGTGCTCGACGCCTACCCGAAGGTCAAGGGGATGCAGGTGATGAACGACATGGGCCAGTACATGTTCAGCCAGTACGCCGGAAAGTGGATCCCCGATACCCCCGGGCGTCGCCGGATCATTCTCAAGCGGCTCGCCGGCTGGAGCGTTTTCAGCAACTCCAGCCCGGTGGAGGGCATCGAACGGGCCATCCGCACCTTCGCCGCCGACGACCGGAAGATCAGCATTTACGTCTTCGGTGACGAGTTCACCGGCGACTCCATCGAGGGGGTCCTCGATACCGTCGACCGGCTCAACCGGCGTGGGCGGGGCGGGCAGCGGCGGGTGCGGATCCACGCCATCGGATTCCCCACCATTTTCTCGGCGTCGGGGGTTTCCGAGAACACCGGGGTTCGATTCGCCACCCTGATGCGGGCCCTGTGCGAGCGCAACGGCGGCGCCTTCGTGGGCCTCAACGACCTCCGGCCCTGAGTGTGGGTGCCCCCGCGGGGCAGCGGAGATGTCTGGGCAAGAAAAATGGCGAAGGGCCGGTGCCCTTCGCCGAGAACGATCGGAAGCTTCAGGGATCGGATCAGAGGCCGATCACGAAGAGATACACGCAGGCGACGCCCACACCGAGGGCCCACAGGGCGAGCTCGATGCGATGGCGCCGGTCATCTAGGGGTTGAAGATCGGTCATGGTGCTACTCCTAGGGTTGGATTGGCGTCGTCCGATTCGTGTGGGTTTTGCGCGATGTAGAAGGGACGACGAGGAGCTAGAGAGCAAGGCACATGCCAAGTGTGCTTTTCGCCTCTAGAATTCGAATGTCCGCCCGAGAAGCCCGGAAACGTGCCTGAATTTGCATATTCCTTTGGGGTTGGCCCGGCTACGGGCCTGCTCCGGAGGGCGGAAAACCGGGGAATCCCGCCGAAGGTGGGAAACTTTCCCTGATTCCGCAGGGCGAACTTCCGGGTCGCGGGTCCGTAGGCAACTACGTCTTCGAAGTCTCGATCCCGCCATCCCGGTCCTATCCGTGACGATCCCCTGGAGCTCACCCATGCCAGTGATCCCAAGCCATTCCGTCCGCCGTATCCGCTGCTCTAACCCCCTCCGCCGGCTCCCCGTCCGAGCCTTCGTCGGCGCGCTGGCCGCCCTCCTTCTACAGCCGGCCGCCGGCCTCGCCGAAGGCGCCCGGGGGAATGACATTCCGATGGAGACCCCCCCGAGCGGGTGGGTCAAAGCGCCGACGTTCGAGGATCAGGCCTCCGTCACCATGCACCGCACCGTCATCGACGGCCAAGAGATTCGCTACACCGCCACCGCGGGTACCTTGGTGCTGCGGAACGCCGAGGGGGCAGCCCAGGCGTCAGTCTTCTACGTCGCCTACACCCGGGACGGTGTCGACGACCCCGCCACCCGTCCGGTGACCTTCTCCTTCAACGGCGGCCCCGGCGCCGCCGCCGTTTGGGTCCACATGGGGGCCTTCGGACCGAAGAAAGTCCTAGCGGACCCCGAAGGCATGCCGATGCCGCCGCCGGGCAAGCTCGTCTCCAACCCCCACTCGATCCTCGATATCTCCGATCTGGTGTTCATCGACCCCGTCGGCACTGGCTTCAGCCGGCCCGCCCCCGGGGTGGACGGCAAAAAGTTCTGGGGCCTCGAAGGGGACATCGAGTCGGTGGGGGAGACGATCCGGCTGTGGGTCACCCGCAACGAGCGCTGGGGGTCCCCCAAGTTCCTCGCCGGGGAAAGCTACGGCACCATCCGAGCCGCCGGCCTCGCCGGCTTTCTCCAGCAGCGCTACAGCATGTACCTGAACGGCGTTGTGCTGATCTCGCCGGTGCTCAACTACCAAAACCAAGAGTTCGACGTCGGCAACGATATGGCTTACCTGACCCATCTGCCCACCTACGCCGCCACCGCCCGCCACCACGGCCGGCACGGCCAGGACGTCCCCGGGGACCTGCAGACCCTGCTGGATGGGGTGGAATCCTTCGCCCTGGGGGACTACGCGCTGGCCCTGCTCAAAGGGGACACCCTGGTGCCGGAGGAGCGACGCAGGATCGCCGAGCGGGTCGCGTCCTACACCGGGCTTCCGGTGGACCTGGTGCTCGAGAACAATCTGCGGATTCCCCTGTGGAGGTTTCAAAAGAACCTGCTTCGGGGGGAACGCAAGGTGGTGGGTCGGCTCGACAGTCGGTATACCTTTGTCGACATGGACGTCGATCGCGAGGAGCCCGAGTTCGACCCCTCCATGACGGCGGTGGACATCGGCTACGTGACCCTCCTCAACGACTATCTCCGTAGGGATCTGAGGTTCGAAAGCGACCTGGTCTATGAGTCCCTAAACCGGGAGGTCTGGCCGTGGGACTACAGCTCCCACGGCAACCGCTACGTCAACATGTCCGAGACCCTGCGGGGGGCCATGACCCGGAATCCGAACCTCCAGGTGCTTTTCGTTTGTGGCTACTACGACTTCGCAACCCCCTACTTCGACTCGGTCTACACCATCTCCCACATGGGCCTGGCGCCGGAACAGCGGCGCAACGTCGACATCGCGTTTTACGAGGCGGGCCACATGATGTACGTGCGGGACGTCGATCATGGAAAGCTCAAGCGGGACCTCGTCGAGCACTTCGAGAAGGCCCTCGGGGGAGCCCGCTGAGGAGCCCCCGAGGACTGTATAGGGGCGCCGACCCGCGCCCTTTCCATGGGAGGGGGAGCTCCCCCCCCGGTCCCCACTCGGAGTCGTTATGGAAGCGTAATGTCGGACGTAACGGCCCCCTGGCATAGTTTCCCCATGATGATTTGCGACCTGGCCCGAACGCTCTTCGAATGGCTCTCCCGTATGGCCGATTCCCCGGCCGGAGGCCCCAGCCTCCAGCCCGTGAGGGTGCCGGCGCGGACGAGGAGGACATCGTGAACGAAGCCAAGCTCAAGCTCGAGCTCGCCCTTTGGTTGATCGGAACGTCGGTGGCCGCTGCGGTGGTCTACTGGCCCGGTTGACCCTTCGGCCCACGGTCGATTGCGGGGGTGATCGCCCCACCCCAGCCATCTCTCCAGACCGTCTCGGAGTCCTCTCCGAGACCTGCCCCTAGCGGCTCCGCCGCCTCCCATCTAGCCTGCCAGCGACCCGCCGCATCCGCGGTGACGAGACGGATCGAACGCCGGGCGTTCGATCCCAGCAAGGAAGCCTCCGGCAACCCTTTCCGTGGTGTGGGTGCCTCGAGGAAGGTCCCATCCAGCGGCTACCCGCCGGACCCGAGCAGGAGATACGAGCATGGAAGATTCACGAAACAAGGTCGAGTTGGCCCTCTGGCTGGTGGCGGTGATCGTGGCCATCGTCTACACCTACCTGCTGTAGAGCAGATGGGGCGGTCCACTTCGGGCCGGCCCGGGTGGGAACCGGTTCCGGCCTGTACCGGTCCCATAGGGTGAAAGGCGAAGCGGCTGGATCGACGGCCGATCCCGACCGATCCGCCGTCGACGTCGCCAGGCGTCCGATCGATCCCCCGCCCTTGACCCTACGGAGGGGCTCCCTTACTGTGGCGGCAACCTTTCGAGGAGCGAGGGTCGCTCTTACGAAAGCCTCGGCGACACCCTCCTGCGGCCATTGATGGACACTCGACGACAGGATCCCCCTCTCAAAGCAGCGCCGAGTCCTCCTCCAGCTGCCAATCCTTTAGCCAATCCGGCCGCCAGTTTGGCCGCAGCCGCGGTCGACCCGTCGGCCCCTCCCCAGGGCGACCCTCGGGTGACCCACCGCCTGACGTCCCTGGTGGCCGGCGACCGTAGCGCCGCCGAGTGGCTCTACGACACCTTCGCCCCCGGCCTCCACCGCCGGATCCGGGGCCGTTACGGCGGCTTCCCCGGGGTCGACGCGGACGACCTCCTGCAGGACGCCTTCGTCTTCTACTTCCAGCGGGACGCCAAGGTGCTGCGGGATTTCTTGGAGCGGGTGGAGCCCCACAGGCGGACCCAGCGGCGACTGGAGCGCCACCTGTGGGACCTGGCCTGCGGTCTGGCGGCGAACCGACGGCGGGCCGCCGCGGTACGCAAGGACACCCGCTCCCTGACGGACGACGGGGAGACCGCGCCGGAGGTGGCGGTGGACGACGGCTCGGAGGATCGCCTGCTGGACCGGGACCAGTTGGAACGACTCGATCGCTGCCTGGTGGACCGAGGGCGCCGGCTGGCGATCTACTACCGCCTGCGGTTCTGGGACGGCTATGGGCCGGCGGAGATCTCCGAGATGACGGGCTGGTCGATGAAGGCGACCTACAAGCTCCGTCAGGCCCTGGGGGAGGCCGTCGGCGCCTGCCTGCGGCTGCTGGGGCTAGGGGATTGAGCCGGTGGC
>JBCDIS010000207.1:0-12384 GCA_038748685.1 Acidobacteriota bacterium
AGGCCATCCTCACCCTCGACGCCCAAAGCGACGAGCGCTTCGACCGCGCGGTCTCGATCATGATGGAGGGCATCCGTTCGGTCGTCTGCGCCCCGCTGTCGAACAACGACCACGAAGTGATCGGGCTCCTGTATCTCGACCACCGGCTGGCGGAGTCCGGGTTCTCGGAAACGTCCCTCCGCCTCGTGGGCCTGATCGCCAACCTGGCGGCGGTGAAGATCGAGAACTGCTTCCTGCTCGAGGACCAGCTCGAGAAGCGACGCATGGCGGAGCAGTTGGCGGTGGGGGCCCAGATCCAGCGGGGTCTTCTCCCATCGGAGAATCCGACCCTCGACGGCTACGACATCTTCGGCTCCAACCGCTCCTGCTACGAAATCGGCGGCGACTACTACGACTTCGTCACCAAAGAAGACGGCAAGCTGGCGGTGGTGGTGGCAGACATCTCAGGCAAAGGGGTCGGCGCCGCCCTGCTCATGGCGGTGCTCCAGGCCTCCCTGCGCGCCCTCATCCACACCGCGGTGGAGCCCGCGGAGTTGGTCCGCCAGCTGAACCGGGTACTGGTGGAGAACTCGCCGGGAAACAAGTTCGCCACCCTTTTCTACGCCGAGCTGGATCCTGTCCACCACCGGCTCGAATACGTTTCCGGTGGCCACAACCCCTCCCTCTTGTCCATTGAGGGCACCCTCGAAGAGCTCGGCTCCAGCGGCCCCATCGTGGGTCTCGTACCCAGGGCCACCTTCCGGAGCCGGACGGTGGATCTTCCGGCGGGGGCGACGCTCTTCGTCTATACCGACGGCGTCACGGAGCTGATGAACGACGCGGGCGAAGAATTCGGCACCGAACGGCTGACGGCCCTGCTGGGGGACGACGGTTGGCACGACGCCGGCCAGCTGGTGGACAAGGTCCACCATGCGATGTACGACTTCGTCGAGTCCGATCGCTTTGACGACGACTCGACGATGGTGGTGGTGCGCCGACTGTCCGTCGCTTGACTCCGCCCGAGGTCTCCGCCGACGTCGCCGCCGAAGGATCCGCGGCGGACGCCGGGGCCCAGGCACTGCGATAACATCACGCCACCATGCATCGACTGGTCGCCTACGCCCACGACGGCGTGCAGCGCTTCAACGTCGACCGCGCCACGATGGTGATCGGCAGCGGCGATGATTGCGACATCCTGCTCCCGTATTCCGGAGTCGGGCAGCGCCACGCCGTGCTTTCCGCGTCCGGAGGGGATGTGGAGATAGAGGACCTGGGGACCAGAAAAGGGGTCGTGGTCAACGGCGAGAAGGTCCGCAGCGCCCGGCTCGAGGTGCTCGACGAGATTCGCCTGGGTTCCATCGCCCTGCTCCTGGAGGACGTCGCCGCCGACAAGGACGACGGGCCCTCCGAGCCGGAGATCTCCAGACCCCTCGAACCCATCATGACCTCTGAGCGCATGCTGGAGCACCTCGCCGCCACCTCCCGCTGGGTCGTCGCGGACTCCGACAGCGGTACTACACTCGAAGCGGTGGTTCTGGCGATGCTGAAGGACTTCGGCGGCGGCGCCCTCTTCCTCTTCCAAGGGGAAGGGGACATCCAGGGCATCAAATTCGTGGTGGCGTCGGACGCGCGGTGGCTGAGCCGCGGCGACCTGCTCCTTCAACAGGTCCTGGCGGTCGACGGCGCCGCCGCGCCCCAACCCGGTGGGGAGGCCGTGGCGATCGTCGGTTCCCTCGACGGCGAAGAAGCCTGGCTCGCCTGCCGCGCCTTCATCGCCCTCGATCGGCAGTACCTTTTCCTCCTCGCCTTGCCCGAGTACCGACCGGGGTCATGGTCCCCCCTGCCGGCCCTGCGGACCCTCGGGGACCAGCTCATCCTCGGCCTCGTCCACCACGTGGGGCGCTACGAGCCCATCCTGTTCGGGCGGCCGCAGCAGCGGGACCTGACCCTGGCCCAGGGCCTGATCGCCGGCGAGTCCGAGGCGATGAAGAAGGTACTCTCGGAGCTGCGGGCGGCGGTGGATCTCGCCCCGCCGGTACTTCTTCGGGGGGAGCCGGGGGTATCAAAAGAGCTCTTAGCCCGCTCCCTGCACCTGTCCGGCAGCCGCAGCGAGGGCCCCTTCGTGGTGGTCCAGTGCGCCGGCGCCCAGCCCCAGCACATCGAGGCGGACCTCTTCGGCGCCGAGGTGGCGGGGAAGCACGGCCCGGTGGTTCGGGAGGCCAAGCTGCTGGCGGCGAACGGAGGCACCCTCTACCTCGAGGACGTGGACCTCCTGCCGCTGCAGTTGCAGGGCCGACTGATGCGGTACCTGCGGTCCGGAACCGTAGACTCGCCGGACGGGCGGGAGGTCTCGGACGTGGACGTTCGGCTCATCACCAGCAGCACCCAGCCCCTCGAAGCGGTCGCGGCGCGGGACCACTTCCGGCTCGACCTGGCCTACCGCCTGTCCCAATTCTCCGTCGAGGTGCCGCCCCTCCGGTCCAGGCGTGAAGATTTGCCCCTGCTGATCCAGGCGGCGGTCAACCGCTGCTGCCACGAGACCGGCAAGCGGGTCCAGGGGATCACCGTGAAGGCGATGGAATCCCTGGCCACCCATGACTATCCTGGGAATCTCCCGGAGCTGGAGGCCATCATCCGGCGGCTCGTCTACCTTTGCAGCCCGGGACGACCGATCGACGACTCCATGCTACCGGAAGAGGTTCGGCTGTCGAAGATTCGTGGCCTGAAGGCGGACGTCAGCTCCGAGCTGAACCTCGACAGGCTGGTGGCGGATTGCGAACGGGCGGCGATCCGCGAAGCCCTGAGGCGTAGCGACGGCAACAAGTCGGAGGCTGCCCGTCAGCTCGGGCTCTCGCGCAACGGCCTGGCGCTGAAAATGAACCGCCTCGGCCTCGACGCTTGAGGCCGGGCCTTGGACACCCCGAAGCCAGGTGTGTCAGACCCATCCCCTTCGCCGGGTAGCTCCGGCCCGTGGTTCGCCGATCCCTGGCGCCTGGGACTCCTGGCGGCTGCGGCCTCGGCCGGCGCATTCCTTCCCATGGGAATGGCCGCTGCAGCCGTGGCGACCCTGGCCGTCGCCTGGTGCCTGCTGGGCCTTCGCACGGTGGCGGAACGCGGTGTGGCGGTCGCCTTCGTTTTGGCGGCGACGGCCGGTGCCGCCTGGATCGTCTCGAACGCCTGGACCGAGATCGACGTCGACACCTGGAGCGACGAGGTCGCCGTGGCCTACGGAGCCGTCTGGGGCGAATTGGAGACCGCCGCCCTTCGCACCGCCGAGTCCTTTTCCGCACCGGTGACAGGGGCTTCGGAGCCCCTCGACGGGGCGACCCGGCTGAGGCTCTTCGAGGCCCTTTCAGCCCAGGCGGAAGGGTCGAACGTCACCCTGCTGCTCCTGGACGGAAACGGCGAGGCCGTCGCCTGGCACGGTCCCGGGCTGCTCCACGAGCCCGCCGGCTACGAGCTCCCGGACGACGGACGGACTTGGCGGAGCGGCGTCACCGCCTCCACCCTCATGGCGGTGGGGCCTGTTCCGGGCACCGATCCCCCCTGGAGGGTGGTGGCCGGCCAGAGCTACGTCGCCGACCCCTTCCCCTTTTCCCCGCGGCGAACCGAATCCCCCATAGGCTGGACCCTCCGAGCCGCTGGCCTGCCCGGGGACGGCGACCTAGCCCCGGCACCGAGGGGCGACGGGGGCAGCCGAACGATCGACGCCGCCGTTCCGGGGGAGGCGTCGGGGCACCACGGCTGGGGCCCGCCGCCGACCCTGCACGTGGCCGTCGGCGACGGACCGCTGGTCACCGCCGGCGGCGTGGACTTCGCCCCCTGGTTCCACGGCCTCCTCGCGACCGCGTTGGGCTTCGCTGGGCTGGCGCTCTTCGGTTCGGTCAACGCCTTCTCCCGGGGGGGCGCTGCGGCGGACCGGTCGGCGTGGATTCCACCGAGGGCCGTCGCCGGTCTCCTGACAGCAGCGGCCATGGCCCTGGGGGGCCTCGCCACGGGGGTCTCCGGCCCGTCGATTGGGTGGGCGGTGGCCGGGGCGGCCCTGCTGGGGCTGGTCACGTCACCCTTCTTTCCTCGGCCTTCAGGCCCCTTCGCGGGGGCCTTGCTGGCGGCCATTGGGGTCGTCGCCTACGTGGCCCTGTCACGCTGGGTCCAGGGGACGACGGGGCCGATGGACGGGGCGGCGACCCTCCTTCCCTTGGCCCCCGGGGCCTGGTGGCTGGTGGGCCCGCCCCTCACCGTCGTGGCCCTGTTCTTGGCGACCGCCGGCCGGCGTAGCGCTCCGGTCGAGGACGGCCGCAACCACGACCGCTGGGCTTGGGGGGCCGCGGCCCTCGCACTGCTGGCGGCGGCGGCGGTGGACCATCCGGCCCCCGCCGTTCCCATGCTGGCGGCGGCCGCCGCCGCGGCCGCCACTTGGTGGCGCCGTCTGTGGAGCCCGAGGCTCGGACACCGAGCGACGCTCCTTCTCCTAGCTTCCCTGGTGGCGGCGGCCGGATGGCAGATCGCCAATCGCCAGGTCTTCCGGGGACACCTGGGGGATGGGGTCCTGCCGCTGCTGTCCCCTCCGACGGTGGACGAGTCCAACGAGATGTTGATCCACCTGCACGGATTCTTTGACGGAGTCGACCTGGGTCCCTGGCTCAACCCCGCCGGTCGCACCCAGGACTCGGCGTCTCCAACGGATCCGACGCGCGGCGCCCCACAGTCCGGCGCAACAGCCTCCGGCGCAGCAGAGTCGGGGGTCGAAGTCCTGGACCCCGCCGGTATCTTGGACCCCGCGGACGTTCGGTATCCCGTCGATCTCCGGGATCCCGCAGGCCTGGGGTACGGCTCAGATCCCGAAGACCGGAGCGACGTCCGGGATCTCGCCTTCGCCCTGTGGCGGTCCTCGCCACTGACGCAGCTCGACAGCCTTTCCGCCCTGGTTCTGGAGGGGCAACGGGGGGAGCTCTCCAGCTTCTCGTTCGGCCTCGCCCTCGGGGACCTCGACCTCGCCGGCCGCAATCCCGCCCGCTGGCCCCTGCCCTCCGCCGAAGCCTGGCGGGATGCCCTGGTCCAAGGGGTGGCTCCGGTCACCCTCGACGGCCGCCCCTGGGGGATCGTTCGCTTTTGGCTGATGCCCCGTCCCGGATTCCGAATCGCCGCCGACGAAACCGACGAGCTGGAGGCCAATCTGGTCCGCGGCAAACCCCGACGGGGGGCCGCCGACGGGCTCCCGGAGCCGGTGCGCTACGGCCTCTTCGACCTCCGCGGGAGGGCGGTGTGGAGCCCTTGGAACGAGGCGCCGCCCCTCGATCCGGAGGTCCTCGAAGAAGCCCGCAGGTCGGCGTCGGAGCGCGGGCAGGTGGCGCGGGGCCGCACCCGCACCCCCGACGGCCCCTCTTGGTTCTGGCTAAGCCGAGGGGTGGACGGCTACGAGGCCCTCTTCCTGCGGATCCTCGGCCCCAGGGGTGGGGTGGAACAGGCCGGGGCCCAGGCGCTGGGCTCGTTGGTGGTGCTCGCCCTAATGGCCGCGGTCGCCCTCGCCTTTAGCCTCGGCCGTGGGACCGCCAAGAGCTGGATGTCGTCGATCCTGCGTTCCTACTCCCGGCGCCTGATCCTGGTTTACACATCCCTTCTGCTCCTACCGATGGTGGCCCTCAACCTCGTCCTCCTGCGGGCCACCGGCGAGCAGCGCCGGGCGGAGCAGCTGGCGGACGCCGAAGGGGCCATCGTTTCCGCCCGATCGTTCCTCACCGACTACCTCCTCGGGCTGGACCCCGGTTTCTCCATGGAAACCCAGGTGAACCGGGAGCTGTTGGAGTGGATTTCGAGTCTGGTGCAGCATCAGGTCAACGTCTATTGGGGTAGCCGGCTCTGGGCGTCGAGCCAGGAGGAGCTGTTCACCTCCGGGTTGCTGCCGCCGCGAATTCCAGGCGAGGTCTATACCCGGCTCGCCCTGTTGGGCTACGACACCGGTTTCAGGACCCAGCGGACCGGCGACCTCGACTACCTGGAAGTCTACGCCCCCCTCGACGTCGCCGGCATCGCCTCGTCCCAACAGGGCCTGTTTCTCTCCGTACCCCTCCTGGAACGGGAGGAGGAGGTGGAGACCGAGCTGGCGATCCTACGGCGGCGGGCCTGGCTCGTGACCGCCGCCCTCTTCCTGCTGCTGGCGGCGGCCGGCGGTCGCTTGACCCGCAGCTTCACGGAACCGCTGATGGAGCTGATCGAAGGCACCCGCCGCATCGCACGGGGTCAGCCCTTCGGCGCCCTTCGCCCCCGGGATACGGAGCTGTCCCACCTCGCCGAGGCTATCGACGTCATGGCCCGCCGGGTGGAGGAGAGCCGTCGGCGGCTACTCCTCGAGAAGCAGTTCGTCGAACGGGTGGTGGACAACATCACCGCCGGCGTGGTGTCCCTCGATCAGCAAGGCCGGATCCTGGTGCAAAACCGGGTCGCCGCACAGCTGCTGGGGACCGAAGTCGGTACCCCCATCGAAGGGGCCGAGAGCCGCACCGAGGGCCTCGAGCCGGTCTGGGAATTCCTGGTGTCCGCCCGCCGGGGCAGAAAGGCCGTGACGGAGGCGATCAAGCTGCGGCCGGTGGGGGGGCGCGTCGACGTCTTCGAGTGGTCCGTGATTTGGGTTCCGATCCCCGGCGACGAAGGCCCCACAGAGCTACTCGTCGTGGAGGACGTGACCGAGGAGATGCGGGGCCAGCGGCTCGAAGCGTGGGCCGAGATGGCCAGGATCATCGCCCACGAGATCAAGAACCCCCTCACCCCCATCCAGCTGTCCGCCGAGCACCTCCGGCAGGTCTTCCGCGTCGACCCCGACCGGGCGGGGGAGGTTCTGGAGCGCTGCGTCGACAGCATCCTGCGTAACGTGGAGGAACTGCGGCAGATCGCCTCCGACTTCTCGACCTACAGCCGTATACCGGTGGCGGAGCTGCGCCCCGGGGACCTTCTCGACCTGGTGGGGGAATTGGTGGAGGGCTACCGGGTGGCGGGGGAGTCCGGGGTCCGGGTCTCCCTCGTGGCGGGGGAAGGTATTCGCAATGCCGACGGCTCCGCCCCCAAGGTGGAGTTCGACGCCAAGCTCCTCTCGCGGGCGGTGCGAAACCTGCTGGAAAATGCCCGCCGCGCCGCGATGCCCGACGGCACCGTGGAGGTGACCGTGTCGGCGGACTCCAGAAACGCCG
Organism: Acidobacteriota bacterium; assembly: GCA_038748685.1. GTDB lineage: Bacteria > Acidobacteriota > Thermoanaerobaculia > Multivoradales > J023 > JAUIJL01. The sequence goes on from JBCDIS010000207.1 coordinate 7,164, forward strand.
CCGTCGAGGTTGCGGACTCCGGGCCGGGGGTGGACCCCCAATCCCTCGAACGTATCTTCGAACCGTACTTTTCCACCTATTCCACCGGCACCGGCTTGGGATTGGCGATCACCCGCCGTATCGTAGGGGAACATCGCGGTACGATCGAAGCTCGCAATCGAACCTCCGGCGGGTTCGCGGTGAAGATCACCATCCCCAGAGTCGCCCCCGCACCCTCCGCTTTCGCCCAGATCCCATCCAACTAGGGGAATCGATGCCCTACGCCCAACGCCCACCCGGTCGGCGCCCGCGCCGTGGTACCACCACCGCCGTGCTCGCCGCCGCCCTCGTGCTGGCGATGCTCGTCCTCGCCGGCTGCTCGAAGTCTTGGAGTCGACGCCAAAAAACTTCGGCGTCGGCCCTTTGGCTCGGCAGCTCGTCCGCCGAGCTCACCACCAGCAACCTCGCTCGGCTGAAGGACGCTGGGGTGGAGGAGGCCTACCTCCCCGTCGCTCGGCTCGAACCCGGCGGCGGCGACGGGCCCCTGTCGGCCCTGGAGCTCCCCCCGAGCCTGCCGGAGATGCCGATCAACCTGGCGATCCAGGGCCGCTGGTCCATCGAGTCGGAGGAGCGGGCCCAGGGTCTGGCGAAGCGGGTCGCCCGGGCCCTCAGGCAGACGCGGTTCGACATCGAAAGCCAGGGCGGCCTCGTCGTCGGGATCCACGTCGACATCACCAAGGTGGACGATTTCAAGACCTATACCGTCTTCCTGAAGGAGCTGCGCAAAGCCCTCGAAGACGACGTCTTCCTGTCCGCGACGGTCCAGCGCACCTGGCTGGACAAGGACGAAACGCCGGCCCTGGCGCAAGCGGTGGACTACGTGGTCGCTTTCGTCTACGGCCAGCGGATCAACGAGAAGGAGACCGGCGACGCCTGGGACTTCACCGAGCTCGAGCGCTACCTTCAGACCCTCGAAGGATTCGGCACCCCCTACCAGATCGGCGTGGTCACCCTCGGCACCGCCACCCACCTGAGTCCGAAGGGGGGCGTCAAGGCCCGCATCACCCGCACGTCGCTCCAGGAAATCCTGTGGAACCGGAGTCTCAAGCTTCGGCCGGGGTTCACCCTCGAGGGGGTCAACCGACGGGTCTATGCCGTGGTGGCGGAACGGACGACGTCCCTCGGCGACTGGAGGATCGCCCCCGGCGACCAGGTTCGGGTGGTCCGGGCCGCCACGTCGGACCTGGAGGAGATGCTCCGGCTGGTGGACGTCTGGGACCTCCCGAACCACCTCGGCCAGGTCTACTACCGTCTACCGAACGCGGAAGAAATGCTATCGATTCACAGCGATAGCCTGCTGAACGCGCTGGCGGCGGAGTCCGCCCAGCCGGATCTGACCTTCGAGGTCAGCGTCCAGCGCCGGACCGGTCGGGGTTGGCTCGTGCGGTTCGGCATCCAGAACCAGAATCGGGAGTTCACCGAGCTGGCACTGCTGGACAACAACTACATCCAGGTCACCGCTGCCAACGACGGCGTGTTCAGCACCAACGACGTCGATACCGGCGAGTTCTACCGCTACGATCTGTACCGCCCCGGACCCGGCGGAGAGCCCGAGCGCACCTTCCGCCGGCCGAGCATCCTTCGACTGTACGTGCCGCTCCTGGAGGGGCAGCAGCGGGTGGCCAGCGACGACATCGAGGTCGTGGTCCGGGGGGAGCCGGTCTTCGACATCCAGGCCAAGTTCCTCCTCACCGACGGCCGCACCCTGGAGATTCCGTCCCAGCGCTGGCGCGGCGGGGAACGGCAGCCGTGAGCGGGGGCGACGACACGCAGCAGGCCGGACCGAAGCCGCGACCTTGGTCCCTGCCGGCCCTCGACGTCTGGAACGGGCTGGACCGCTGCCTGGACGCCGGCCCCAAAGGGCTTGCCCTGGTCATGGCGGGCCTGGTGGCGGGCTGGTGGATCTACGTTCCCCTCCACGAGCTGGCCCACGCCTACGCCTGCATCGCGGCGGGGGGCACCGTCACCGAACTGGAGATCGACACCCTCTACGGCGGCGCCCTCTTGGCGACGATTTTTCCCTTCGTCACCGCCGGCAGCGAGTACGCCGGGCGCTTGACGGGCTTCGACACCGGCGGCAGCGATCTCGTCTACCTGGCGACGGACCTCGGCCCCTTTCTGATGACCCTGCTGCCGGGGGTGTGGGCCCTGCGTCGCTTCGGCACGGCGGGGGCGGCCTTTGCCTTCGGCGCCTCGCTGCCCTTCGGCCTGGCCCCCTTTTTGTCACTCACCGGCGACGCCTTCGAGATCGGCGGGCTCGCCGTGGTCCAGCTCGGCGCTTTCTCGGCGCAGGAGCTGCGGCCCGCCCTGATCAGCGATGATGTCTTCCGGTGGTGGGGTGAGGCCCCGGACCTCGCCCCCGAAGGCACCTTGGGAACGGTCCGCGTCGGCGGCCTGCTGGCCTTCTCGATCGGCCTCCTGTGGACCTTCGCGACGTATTGGCTCGCACACGTCCTCGCCCTCGCCCTCGGGCAAGGACCCGTTCCCGCCCCGCAGCGCGCGGCCGGCGGCACCTCGACCCACGCAACGAACCCCAATGGAGCGGACCCATGAGCGATCAAGACGACAAGGCCCCTGAGGCGCTGGAGCTGGAACGGGATGGACTCGAACAGGACGACGAATTGGTGGAAGTGGACTGGGGCCCCATCCAGGCCGCCCTCGATGGTATGGCGGAGGAGGGGCTGGACCTGGACGACTACAACCACGTGGCGAACCACATGGCGGTCATGCTGGGGGCGTTCCTGCGTCAGGTTCAAGCGGACGGCGATATCGAAGAGGAAACCCTCGCCGAGATGGCGGCGGAGCTCGCCGCCTTCGCCGTCGACCTGGCGGTGGGGGAGGACGAGCTGCCCCCCTTCGCGCCGTCCTCGGAGCACGACGCCTGACGGAAGCTCGATTCGCCGTCGACGGCAGGCAGGCTGCTAGATCCGTAACCTCGATCGCAAGGACGGCGGGGATATAGTCCCCGCCATGATGTCCCCTCTCCTTTCGACTCTGCGTCTGTCCGCCCTCGCGGGCCTGCTGCTGGCCCCTGTCGCCCTGGAAGCCCAAGACCCTCGCCCTCCCCGCGGCTACCAGGCCAGGGCCTGCGGTTTCGACATGGACCGCGACGGCGTCTGGTCGGAGCCGGAGGACTGCCAGGTCTGCGACGGCGTCACCCTCGACCCGGACCACGACGGTCAGAACGAGGACTTGATCTATATCGACTGCGACGCCGGTGCGGACGTCGCCGTGTGCGGCGGCGCCGGCAGCCCCTGCCGGACCCTGGACTACGCCTGGAACCAGCGGGCCGACGGCCCCGCGGACGGGGCGGAGGACATCCTCTGCTTCCGCGGGGTGTGCCGCACGGAGAGCTTCGTCGGCAGCACCCACGGCGGCGTCCCGGGCATCTACCGGGTCCCCGCCTCCGGCTCCCAGGTGCGGGATTGGGAGTACCCCTCGGACCCGACCATGCTGGTGGGCTGGGACAGTGACCGAGACGGCGCCTATCCGCCGGTGGACACGGACGATGTGGCGGTGGTCGACGGCCGCAACGGTCTGGAGCGGGCCTTCAAGTTCGACCACCCCTCGGACTACCTCGAGATGGCCCACTTTACGGTCCAGGACTATGGACGCTTCACCACCGCGGGGGATACCGGGTTCATCGGCTTCGGCACCCACGGCGGCATCCTTTCCCACCTCTTCATCCACGACCTCGACCTGCTGCGGATCAACATGGACCGCGCCACCACGTCGTCCACGTCGGCGATCAACATCTTCACATCCCACACCCGGCCCCAGTGGGTGCAGTTCGCCAACCTCCAGGTGCTGGACAACGGCCAGTGGTTCACCCGCGGCCAGGGGCGGGAGGAGGCCCCCGACTTCGGCCCCTTCCGGTTCACCAACATCACCCGCACCGCCCACAGCTGCGACTTCGCGGTCTGCGGCTCGTCGGCGGGGACGTCATCGTTCAAACTCTGGGGCTACCTGACCGGCGTCGAGATCCTCGACTCGGTGTGGGACGCCAACGTCGGCGCCTGGCAGCCCAAACCCGAGGGGGGTCCCTCCGGCGCTACCTTCGCCAACGTGGCCCAGTGTTCCCAGGATTGGATGGTGCGCAACAACGAGGTGATCGACCACAAGATCGCCTTCAAGGTGGAGGGCCACGCCAATGGCATCTGCAACGCCCCCGCGGCCCGACCCACCGACGAAATCCATTTCGACGGCAACCTCGTGCGCAACACCTACGAGCCCTGGCGCTACGGAGACCACGGTATCCGCATCCAGGACGGCGGTTCGGGGGCCGGGGAGGTGGTGGGGAACGTCTACATCACCAACAATTTCATGGCCTCCACGACCGGCTGGGAGGCCACCGTGTGGTCCGACGCCGGGCACGAAACGACTCCCCCCACCGGCACCATCGTCATCGCCAACAACACCTTCTACGGCAACGTCAATCGGCACGGCGCCATCGTCATCGGCAACCCCGAGGGCTCGGACCTGCCGTTTCCCCACCAGCGGTACGTGCTGCAGAACAACATCTTCGGGGCCTTCATCGCCACCAACAACGGCGAGCGGGACCTCAACATCCGGGCGACGTACGCCCCCTCTGCGTTGGTTGCGGACGGAAACGTCTATGACCCCACCGGCCAGTTCATCTGGAATGACGGCGGACGGATGGAGCTCGCCGGCTGGCGCGCGGCCACGGGGGAGGACGCCGCCTCCCAGCGGTGCGACCCGCTGATGAGGAACCCCGGGGCCGGTGACTTCCACCTGCTACCCGGGGACACCTGCGCCCTGGACCGGGGCATCCAGCCGTCACCCGTGGCCTTCGACATCGACGGCCAGCCCCGGGGACAGCTGGCGGGGGTCGACGTCGGTGCCGACGAGCTCTCCGCCGACGTCTTCTCCGACAACTTCGAGACCGGGACCACCAACCGCTGGAGCTTCGTGCTCCCTTGAGTCCCCACGGCTAGGATCCTGACCCCGAGTGGGGCTCTGATGTAGATACTCTGTTGGTTGTCAAGCTGGTTTAGGCGGAAGCGCCGCGGGCGAGAACCTGTCTCCGTCGAAATCCTCGCCGTGTCTGAGCATGCCGTGCATCGCATGCAGGAGCTTCCTCATGACCGCCACTTTCGCCTGCATCTTTGCTTTTCCGCGGCCCACAAGACGCTCATAGAAGGCCTGCACGCTGGGCTCGAAA
>JBCDIS010000208.1:0-12285 GCA_038748685.1 Acidobacteriota bacterium
AGGGCCCCGGAAGGGGCCCTTGGGCAGGCGAGAAAGCCCTCTGGCGGGGCTTGGGGGTACAAAAAAAGGGCCCCCGAAGGGGCCCCTTTTGAGCCGGCGAAGCGTCGCCGGCGGGTTCCGAGATCGGCGGACCGATCAGCGGAAGGAGACGCGGGCGCCGAGCTGAACATGACGCGGGGTGCTGATCAGGTCGTCCGGCACGCCGAACTCGTTCCCGGCATCCAGCGGATCACGCTGGCCGAAGTCGACCTCGAAGTAGTTCTCGTCGAAGACGTTGAACACCTCGGCGAAGACGTCGACCCGCCACTCACCGATGGTGAAGAACTTCGACAGGCGAACGTCGAAGCGGGTGATGTCCTCGTTCCGGAACTCGTTGCGCCCGGTGAGCCGGCCGTCGATAACGGCGCGGGGATCGGGGCAGTTGAAGCCCAGGTTGCCGAAGCCGCAGTAGGCGAAGTCCACGCCGGTGTCCACAGCGGTCCACGGCAGGCCGGAGCGGAACTCGAAGATACCGCTCAGCTTGATCTCGTAGGGCAGCTCGACGATGCCGGAGAACACGAAGCGGTGCTCCACGTCACGGTCGGAGGGACCCCAGTCGTAGTCGAGGTCCGCCGGGTTCGACAGGTCGATACCGGTGGCGGAGCGCTCGTTGGAGTCGTTGTCCTCGTCCTCGGACCAGGTGTAGTGGGCCTGGAGCTGGTACCGGTCGGACCAACGCTTGTTGATCTTGAAGGTCACCGCCGTGTACTCCGACTCGGAGATGGACTGGCGGGTGAAGATCTCGTTGAACTCCGAGTTCGGGCGGGTGGACGAGTAGAACGGGCGGCCGAACTCGTCGAGTCCGAGGAGCGTCCGGTTGAGCTCGACGTTGGACTGCAGTTTCGAGCCCTCGGCGTAGATCACGTCGACGCCGGCGGACCAGTTGCCACCGAGCTCCCGCTCGTAGCCGAGGTTGATGCGCCAGGTCTCCGCGTCTTCGAAGTCGGGGTCGACGAAGGCCGGCGAGTTCGGGGCGTCCAGGGGCGGGTTCTCGTTGTCGATCGGCGTGCCGAGGGGAACGAAGCCGACGTCGCCGGGCCGCACGAAGACGCGACCGAAGTTCGGGAACAGACCGTTCTGCTGTAGCTGGCTGGCGAACAGCAGGGACGGGGTCCGGCCGAAGAAGAGGCCGAAGCCACCGCGGAGCACATCGCGACCGTCCTCACCCAGCGCGTAGGCGAAGCCGGCGCGGGGGGCGAAGTTGTTGGTGTCGTCCGGGATCTCGCGACCCTCGGCGAAGATGTGCTGCAGACCGTCGGGGTTGTCGGTGGCGCTGTAGCGGACACCGTAGTTGACGGTCAGCTGGTCGCTGGCCTTCCAGCTGTCCTGGGCGTAGATACCGAGGAGGCTCTGGGTCTCGTCGTAGTTCGGGAACTGGACGTTGCCGAAGTAGATCCGGGCACCGGACGACTCGTTGTTGAGGAAGTCCTCGACGGAAAGGAAGTCATAGCGACCGTCGCGGCTACCGGCGAATAGCTGGGCCAGGTCGTCTTCCTGGTAGTCGAAGCCGAACTTGAGGTCGTGGGCGCCGAACAGGTAGGAGAAGTTGTCCTGTACCTGGAGCTTCGACTCCTCGACGAAGATCGGCAGGAAGTCGAACTTGCCCACCGAGTCGCGGCTGCCGAAGCGGAAGCGGATCTGCGCCTCGATCGGCTCGCCCACCCGCTCGGAGAGGCGGTCGAGGTTGTCCTCCGCCACCTGGATCCGGAACTCGTTGACGGACGCCTCACCGAGGAGGGATACGAGGGAGCCGACGAGGGAGCTGGTGTCCTCGGCCTTCAGGGACTCTTCGTCCCGGTAGGTGCTGGTGCGCTCGTAGTCGGTGTAGTTGACCCGCAGGGAGAGGGTGTTCGACTCGTTGATCTGCTGGTCGAGCTTGCCGAACAGCACCAGGTTGTCGACGGAGCGCAGGAAGAGACCCGTGGCGGTGCCGTCGGGGTTGCGCTCGAAGCCGTCCACGAGCGCCGCGAAGGCGGGCTCGCCCTGGGCGCGGGTGAGGATGGCGTCGTAGACACCGGCGGTGCGGATGTCGCGGGTGAAGGGCTCGTCTCGGGTGGTGTGGTCGTAGGACACGAAGTAGTGGGTCTTGTCCTCGACGATGGCGCCGCCCAGGGACAGGCCCCAGTTCTCACGCTCGAACTCGTCCACCGGGCGGGAGCCGTCGTTGCCCCGCATGTCGTCGAGGGGCGAGGAGGGGAGGTCCTCGGCCAGCGAGTCGTCGCGGGAGAAGAAGAAGCCGCTGCCGCGGGTGGTGTTGGTGCCGCTCTGGGTGATCACGTTGAGGTAACCGCCGCCGTTGGCGCCGTACTCGGGCGCGAAGCCGTTGACGATGACCTGGAACTCCTTCACCGAGTCCTGGGCCACGACGACGCCGTCGTTCTCCGTCGCCTCACCACCGCGGCCGTAGCCGAAGAAGGCGGACTTGGCGGAGGTGCCGTCGATGTTGAGACCGGTGTACATGCCCCGCTGGCCGGACATGGTGATGAATCCGCGGCTGTTGTCGTTCTGCACCGTCGGGGTGAGGAACGCGAACTCTTTGAAGTCGCGACCGGCGATGGGCAGAGACTCGATCTCCAGCTCGCCGACGTAGGAAGCGGCGCTGGACCGGCTGACCTCCACCAGGGGCACGTCGGAGGTGACAGTGATCACTTCGCTGACCGACTCGATGCCGAGCTCGAGGTTGATGTCGAGGGTCTGGCCGACGAGCAACCGGACGCCTTCGCGGCGGGTGGTCTGCATACCCTCGAGGGCGGCGGTCACCGAGTAGGGACCGGAGGCAAGGGAGCGGGCCTTGTAGAAGCCCGCGGCGTCGGTGAAGACCGTCCGGGCCGAGCCGGTGTCGCTGTTGCGCACCTCGACGGTGACACCTGGCAGGGCGGCGCCGTCACTGTCGGTGACGAATCCCTGGATGACGCCGAAGACCTGGGCCTGCGCCGCGCACGGCAGAAGCAGCACCAGGCTCGCGACTGCCAGCCGGAGAAGGTGGGTGCGGAAAGAGCTCATCTAGGTTCCTCCATGTTGGGTTGCCAATACGGAATGGCTGCGAGCGACCGTTGACGTTGTTGTCGGGGGCTGGTTGTCGCTCGGAAATCGTGTTCTCTGCTGAGAGACGGGTCGAAATCGTGCGGAATCTCCGGCGCCTCGATGGAGAGCCTGGTGGGATACCGGGCGGTCCGCTCACGGGGGAGAGGGCGCGACGGGCGGGGCTCCAGGCTCGGCGTCGGGATGCCGATGATCATGCCGTCCTTTTGTGAAGAGTCGATGAAGGTGCGGAGAGTGCTCGTGGTCTGAGCGCGGGGCCTGGGGTTTCTCCGTTTGCCCATGGGCATTTAGCGCATGACCCTTCGCGCAACCCTTGAACCCGCCACCCTCTGTGTAGTACCGATAGCCAGAGACTACCACTACTGATTGTGGTTTTGGCCGCTTCGGGCAGGATCCAAAATCTCGAATCTCAGACGGAAATCTGGATTGGTTCAGTCGCCTTCCCAATCCCAGAAAAAGTCCTTGTTCGTGAGCTCTTGCTCCGGCTCGAGGGCGGCGGTTCCGAGGGACTCGGAAATGGGGGATGGGGAAGGGCTGTCGGCCCGGATGACCGCGAGCTGCTTCTCCAGATCCTCGGTTTCGAGGAGCCAATACTCGTCGGTTCCGAAGTGGGGCCACCCGGCCTTGAAGGCGGGGTCGTCCCAGCGGCGGGCGAGCCATCCGGCGTAGCGCACCAGGCGCAGGCCCCTGAGGGGTTCCACCAGACCCAGGGTGGAGCGGTCGAAGATCCGGAATCGTTCGTAGCCCCGGAGCAGCTGTTCCCTCAGCCCGGCGGCGTAGTCGTCGCGGCCGGGCAGCGCCAGCCAGAGATCCTGGACCGGTGGGCCGATGGCACTGTCGTCGAAGTCGAGGATCCGCAGCTCCTGGTCGCGGAAGAGGACGTTGCCGAGGTGGAGGTCGGCGTGGATCCGCTGGGTCTCGACCCCGAGCATGCGGGCCTCGGCGATGTCGGCGATGGCTTCCGCGGTGTCCAGGTAGCGCTTCTCATAGGCCCGCGGCAGCAGGCGATGCCGCTGGAGCCACGCCGCCGGCTCCCGAACGTAGCGCTCGGTGGAGAGTGCCGGTCGGTGCTCGAATCGGCCGCCGGCGGCGACGGCGTGGATACGGCCGATCAGCATGCCCAACCGCTCCGCCCAGGACGGGCTGAGCTCGTCCGGGGCGCGACCGCCGCGGCGGTCCCAAACGCTGTAGTAGATCCGACCGATGCGTTTCAGGGTCTCGCCGTCGGGGACCGGCCGTACCGCCGCCACCGGGATCTCCTCCGCCGCCAACTCGTCGAGCAGCTGATGCTCTTCACGGATCTGGTCCGCGTTCCAGCGACCGGGGCGGTAGAACTTGACGACGACCCGGTGGCCGTCCGCCAGCTCCACCTCGTAGACCCGATTCTCGAAGGAGTTCAGCGGATAGCAGATCGATTTGCAGGCCAGCCCCGCGGCTTCGACGGCTTCGAGGACCTGTTCGGGTCCTAGGCCGAAGAACGACTCCTGAGCGTCGGGGGACGTGGCGGACGGATCGTTCATGAAAAGACTCTAGCAGAGGCGCGGCGGTCCGGGCGGCCCGCGGTCCGGGGGCGGCGGGCCGGCGCTTGACGGCGGCCGTCGGTCCCGGCATGCTGGTAACCAAGGAGATTGTTGATGACCACACCCCTCGATCCCGAGTTGAATCCGTCGCCGGGGCCGGCCGTGTCGATCCGGCCGGCCACCGAGGCCGACGTGCCTCAGATCCTCCATTACATCCATGAGCTGGCGGCCTATGAGAATCTGAGCCACCAGGTCGAGGCGACGGAGGAGCTCCTGCGGCAAAACCTTTTCGGCCCCTCCGTCCACGGTGAGGTGGTGTTCGCCGAGGTGGACGGGGTGGACGTCGGCTTCGCGCTCTTCTTCCACACGTTCTCGACCTTCCTCGGCCAGTCCGGGATCTACCTGGAGGATCTCTTCGTCAAGCCGGAGTCCCGCGGCCGCGGGGTCGGCACCGTGCTCCTCCGGTATCTGGCGAAGCTGGCGGTGGAACGGGGTTGCGGTCGTCTCGAGTGGGTGGTGCTCGACTGGAACTCCTCCGCGATCCGGTTCTACGAGGGCCTGGGGGCTTCTTGCATGGACGGCTGGACCACCTTCCGCCTCGACGGGGCCGCCCTCGCCGAGCTCGGGGCCGCCGGCGCCCCGGAGCGGGCTTGAGCTTCGACTCGGTCACCCGAGAGCCGCCCCGGCGTCCCGCGGGTGCCGATCCGCCGCCGGTGACGGCGGCGACCCTGCTCAGCCACCCGAACCTGCGCCGGGTGGGGGATCGGGCCCTGCTGCCGGAGCTCGACGCCGGCGCCGAAGTCCTGCTGTCCCGCGGGTCTCCGGACTTCGCACCGCCGGAGTCCGCCTGGGGCCGCCCCCTCGACGACCCCTACCTGAGCCGGCGCCCCGTATCCCTGACGAGGGGGCCCGCGGGGGGGCTCGAGATCCGCCAGGGGGAGAGCCCCAGTACCCTTCGGGTGGACGGCCGGGAGATCGCGGGCCGGGTCCTCGTCGACGGGGCCGCCCTCGACGGGGGTGTGACCTTGGAGCTGGCGGACCGGGTCGCCATGGTGTTGCACCGACTCCCCGCGAGGCTCGCCGGCCAGGGTGCGGCCTTCGGCCTGGGCATGGTCGGGGCCAGCGCCGGGGCGGCGCGGGTCCGCGCCTCGGTGGAACGGGTGGCGGACCTGGAGGTGCCGGTGCTGCTGCGGGGGGAGTCCGGGACGGGCAAGGAGCTGACGGCCCAGGCCGTCCACGACCGCGGGCCGCGGCGGGACGGGCCGTTCGTCGCCGTCAACCTCGGCGCGATTCCTCCGGCCCTGGCGGCTGCGGAGCTGTTCGGCAGCGTCAAGGGGGCGTTCACCGGCGCGGTGGGGGGCCAGCGGGGGTACTTCCTCACCGCCCACGGCGGCACCCTCTTCCTCGACGAGGTGGGGGAGGCCCCCGCCGAAGTCCAGGTGATGCTGCTGCGGGCCCTGGAAACCGGCGAGATCTACCCGCTGGGTTCCCAGCAGCCGCGGCGGGTGGACGTGCGCCTGGTGGCCGCCACCGACTCGGACCTCGAAGCGCGGGTACGCCGCGGCGATTTCAAGGCGCCGCTCCTGCACCGCTTGGCGGCCTACGAGATCACGTTGCCGCCACTGCGGGAGCGGCGGGACGACATCGGCCGGCTGCTCGTCCATTTCGCCCGCCAGGAGCTCGGCGCCCTGGGCCAGCTGTCGGCGCTGGAGGATCACGACCCGGATGCGCCGCCATGGCTCCCCGCCGATCTCGCCGCCCGTCTGGCCCGTTTCGGGTGGCCGGGGAACGTGCGGCAGCTGAGGAACGTGCTGCGCCAGCTGGTGATCGATGCCCGCGGCCGCGGAAGCCTGGAGGTGGGGCATCGGATCGAATCCCTGCTGGCGACGCCGGATCCGGTATCGGCCCCGGCCCCGGCGGGGCCGAGGCGGCCCGCCGACATCGACGACGGGGAGCTCGAGGGGGCCCTGGCGGACGCGGGCTACGACGTCGCATCGGCTGCGCGGGCCCTGGGGATCTCCAGGCCGTCGGTCTACAACCTCATCCGCCGACATCCGCAGCTGCGGACCGCCGAAGACGTCCCCGGGGACGAGCTGGAGGACACCCTCGACCGCTACGGTGACGATGTCGAGGGGGCCGCCGCGGCCCTCAGGGTGTCTGCCCGAGCTTTGAACCGTCGGCTGGGCCGGCGCGGGGGCCGGCGGTCCTGAAGCTCTAGTCCGAGGCTCGTCGACGTCAGACTGACGTCAGCGGCCGCCCGACGGTGCAGGGGTTCCTGGAAAATGGGGAAGTTCAGCGCACCCGCTCCGGTACGACTCTTGCTGTATCTCGAGGCAGATGGCAGGCCGACCCCAGCGGGCTCCGAGCCCGCGTCGTGCCTCGCAACGATGCAATGCCCAGACGGAAGGAGAGAACCATGAAAGTCGATATCTTGGTCATCGTCGAGAAAGATGCGGCGGGGCGGCCCGCCCTTTTCGTGGAGCCCAATCGATTCTCGAGTGGGGCCCGGGTCGCCTTCAGCAATCCGGCTAGCGAAAAGCTGACGGTCGAGTTTCCTGAGAAGACCCCGTTTGTTGGCTCGTCCTTCGACATTCCCCTCGGTACGTCGATCACACCCGACTTCGTCGCCGGTGCCCAGCGGGGGAAGTACCCGTTCGTCGCCCGCAGCGTCGACCACGCGGGTGCGGTGGAGGGTAGGCTGGAGCTCGACGAGGACGGGGAGGACCATACGGAGCTCGAGTTCGTGCAGGACAGAGGAGCGCTGACGGGCCGGGCCGTCGTCCGCATCTCCAACCTACCGGCGGCCCTCGGACTGGAAACCCGTCCACGCAACCTCAGCGCCGATCTGCGGCTCCAGCGCATCGTCGACGGTCAGGGCCCTGTCCCCCTTGCGGAGATCGCCTTCCCACCCGGGGTGCCGCTACAAACGTTCACCTTGGTGGCCCGGAGTCAAGGTCCCCAACGCTTTCGGGTCACCTTGGACGATGGCTCCGGGATGCCACAGCAGACCGGCGGGGTGACCCAGGTGGACCTCATCTACGAGCCGGAGAACAAGGAGTCGGTGGACGCGGGACATGGGACTTCACTTGGGTCCTGACCTCAGGGCAAGCCCCGCCTGCAGGTGTCGAGGTCCCCGCCCCATTCGGCACGGAGGTGGGGATTGGCGTCGACCGCTCGGCCGAGGGCGGCGCAGGGGGTAGACGTGTCTGCCCCGCGCGACATCACCGTGTCGAGGACGGCACGGACAGCGACCGCCTCGGCCCAGCCGGGCCTTAGGGTCAAGGCTCGGTCGGCGCTGACCCGCCCCCGTTCAATGGCGGCGGTTTCCTCAGCGGAGCGTCCACCGTCGCGATGCCAAAGCCCCCTTTCCAGACCGTCCCGGGCGTCCGCGAGCCAGACGATGGGCTCCTCCGGGGACCACCGCCGGGCGGCGTCGAGGGAGGCCCGGGACCTCTGGAAGGCGCCGGCGGGATCGCGGCCGGAGTCCAGCAGCCATCGGGCTTCGAGGGTGGCCAGGCGACCGAGGGAGCGGTGGGCCTCGCCGTGGCGGGGGTTGCGCTCCAGGATTCCCTCGAATCCGCGGCGGGCTTCCTTTAGTGGATCGGAGGGATCCCCCCCGCGGCGCCAGATGCCCTCCGCCCCCAGGCGCAGGGCGCTGGCCTCGCACAGCGCGGCGCCGGGGGTTCGGGAGGTGCGGAGGACCTCGCGGGAGAGGCCGAGGGCGCGGTCGAGGTGGGCTTTGCCGTCGCGGTTGCCGCGGACGGCGAACTTTCCTTGGAAGTAGGCGACCCAGGCGAGGTTCTGTTGGGCGGCGACGTGGCCTGGAGCGAGCTCCAGGGCGCGGCGGAACGCCCCTTCGGCGGCCTCGAAGTGGGGTGAGGGGTCGCCGCCGCGGTCCCAGGCATCGAGGGCCCTCAGGTAGTGGGCTTCCCCGAGGGCGCTGTGGAGGGGCGGCAGCTCGGGGGCCACCGCCAGGGCGGCCTGAAAGCTGCGGACCGCCGGTTCGATTCGGTCCCGAGGGGAGGGGCTGGGATCGCCGTCGGCGCCGCCGGGGGCCGGGGCGAGGCGGGCGAGCCGAAGGTGGCTTCGGCCGAGGTAGTAGTGGGGGGGGACCCGGCTGGGGTCGATCTCCAGGGCCCTCTCGAACGCTTGGGCGGCCTCCCGGAGGGTCCCCCGCACGTCGCCGTGGCTCGGCAGATGGGCCTGCTTGAACAGGCTGACGCCCAAGTTGGAGAGTGCCGCCGAGGGCGACGAGTGAAGCTCGGCGGCGGCTCGGTAGGCCACCGCCGCGCGGGCGTAGTGGGGGTCGGCGTCGCCTCCGCCGGCGGCCCGGTGATCGCCGAGGGTCATCTGGGCGAGGCCGAGGACGTGGAAGTAGGCGTGGTCCCTGCGGGTGCGGTCCACCCGATCGAGGGCCGCCGTGGCCAGATCGATGTGGTCGGACGGGTCCTCGCCGCGGTCCACCCGCCAACGGGCCCAGACCCAGTGGGCGCGGCCGATCTGCCACTGGGCCTCCGAAGGGGAGTCGGATAGGGGTAGGGCACTGCGGGCCGCCGTCAACGCCAGCTCCAGATGTGGGGTGGGGTCGACGCCGTCGAGCCTGAGCCTTTGGGCCATCACGCGGTGGAGCCTCGCCTTCCAGAGCCAACCCCGCGGGTCCTCGGGGTGGATCGCCAGGGCCCGCTGGGCCTGCCCAAGGCCCGTGGCGAAGACGTCGTCGACGGGTTCACCGCTGAACGCGTCGAGGGTCATGCCGAGGACGACGGTTTGCACGAAGGCACGGGCGATGCCGGGGTGACTCGGGCCGATGTCGGCGGCTCTTTGGTAGGCTGCCCGGGCCAGCTCCAGGTCGGCCCGGGCCGAATCGTTCTGTCCCTCGGCCCCCCGCCCGACCGCCCGGGAGCGGAGGATATCCCCCTCCAGGCGCCACAGCTCGTAGGACCATGGGCGCCTCGCCCCGGATCGCCGGAGGATAGTGAGGGCATCGTCGAAACGGCCATCGTGGTATGCCGCCAGGGCGGCAAGGAACGGCTCCTTCAGGGAATTCGCCGGCGGCCGGCGGCCGAGGAAGGCGAGGGCCGGATCGCCGAAGTCCTCCACCAGCTGGGCCAGGCGCCGTCGTCTGGCGTCCCAGTCCCCGGAGAGCTCCAAGGACGCGAGGCGATCTCGATAGAGGGCGCTCAGGGCAAGGGCGAGGGCACCCGCGGCGTCGGGGTTTCGGTAGCCTCCGTCCCAGGCCCTCCGAAGGAAATCCAGGGCTTCCCCGGGTTCTTCCAGGGCCAGGGCTCCGCGGCCGAGGGCGTAGTGCCCCGCCGCCTTTCCCAGGTTTCCCGACCGCTCCATCTGTCGCCGGAGCTCGGCCATGCGCCGCCGCAGCTGCTCGCGATCGGCCCGGATATCGTGGAGGGGTGCCAGGTGGGAGTAGCGGGCCTCCGCTTCGATCGTCTCCACCTGCTCGGTGAAACGACGGGCGAGCTGCTCCACTTGCCTCGATCGCCACGATGTCCAGGCCCCCCAGGTCAGCGCCGACGCGAGCAGCAACGAGGCCGACGCCGTCACCACCGCCAGCGTGCGGTGGCGGCCGATCCATTTGCGGATTCGGTAGGGCCAGCCCACGTCCGTTCGGGCGTGGACGGGCTCGCCGTCGAGATAGCGCCTTAGGTCGTCCGCGAGGGCCCGGGCGGACGGATAGCGCTGTTCCGGATCTTTGGCCAGGCAGCGAAGGATGATCGCCGAGACGTCGGTGGGGACCTCCCGGGGATCGAGGGGGGGTGGGGGGCGCCGCAGGATCTCTCGGTACGCCTCTAGGTCGGCGCCGGTGAACGGCGGGTGCTCGGCGAGCAGATGATAGAGGGTGGCCCCGAGGGCATAGACGTCGGTGCGGCGATCCAGGCCCCCCGGCGCCCCCTCGATCTGCTCCGGCGCCATGTAGGCGGGGGTGCCGGCGACGGTACCGGCGGCGGCGAATCCGTGGTCGCCGACCGGGCGGGCGAGGCCGAAGTCGAGCACGTACGGGCGGAGCTCCCCCTCGTCGTTGGTCTCCACCAGCACGTTGGCGGGTTTGAGATCGCGGTGGACCAGGCCCACACGGTGGGCGCCGTGGACGGCCCTGGCCACCTGCTCCACCAGGATCAGCTTACGTTCCAGACCGGCGCCCCGGGTGGCCTCGTGGAGGGGGCGACCGTCGATGCGTTGCATCGCGATGAAGGGACGGCCCTCGAGCTCCCCGGCCTCGTAGACGGGGCAGATGTTCGGGTGGGTGAGGGCGGCCTGGACCCGAGCCTCACGCACGAACCGCTTCAATTGGATCGGATCGACGTCGACCGACGGGCGAGCCCGCAGCACCTTGATGGCGACCCTGCGGTCGAGCTGGGGGTCGTGGGCCCCGTAGACCCGGCCCATGCCCCCTTCCCCGAGCAGCCCCTCCAGGCGGAACCGCCCGTGCTGACGCGGAAAACGGTCGGGCCCCGGTGGACCCGACCGTGGAGTCTCCGAATCCCGCGTTTCTGGCCCTTGGTGCCGAGTCGTCCGCTGCCCCGCGGTCCCGGGACGGGGGAACATCTCCGTCGTCGAGTCGGGGCCGTGACGGGTGTCGTACATGGGCGGCGCAGAACGCCGAAGGCAGCGGGGCCCGGGGGCCCCGCTAGCGGATCAGAGGGCGCTGGTGTCGCCGACGCTGGCGAAGTTGCCCAGCGGGTTCTCGTAGACCTTCACTTCGCCGGTGATGGTGTCGGTCACGGTTAGGGTGAACTCGACGTTGGTCAAGGAGCCGTAGAAGACCCAGAAGTTGCCGTTGGACTGCCGGCCGTCGAGGACTTTGATCATCATTTCGAGGTTGGCGGCGTTGAAGAACCAGAAGGCACCGGTGTCGGTGGTCTGGGGCACGGTGGTGCCGACGCCGTCGAGGCCGTCGAAGTCGGTCCAGGTCACTTCGACACGGAAGCGACCGTCCGCCAGGCAGAGGGCGGTGTCGGTCTCCATGCAGACGGCCCGGGGGCGTACCCGGGCCTCGTAGGAACCGAGGACGTAGTTCGGGTCGTAGCGGCAGGGGCCGGCGGCGAGACCGCCGCCGACGATCTGCTCACAGGCGGCCTGCATGTCGCCGGCGCCCGGCTTCGGCAGACCCGCCACCCAGCCCCGGAGGGACTCCCAAGCGGCGATGGTCTCGGCGTCGGTGAAGCCGCAGTGGGTCGGGGTGTCTTCAACGATGACGCCGATGGAGAGGTTCTGGGCCGGCACCTTGGCGGCGTAGTCCGTCTGATTCTCGACGATGATCAAACCGTCCTTGTCCGTGTGGATGGAGACGATTTTGACGTCCCCGACCTTGCCGGAGGGCACTTGGTTGTCGAGCAGGCGCTCCCGGGCGGCGGGGTCGGCGGATACGCGGGTGACCTTTGTATTGGCGTCGGCCTCGCCGTAATCCACTTCGGCGTTCTCCGAGCCGACGGCCCCGGCGAGCTTGCCCGGGTCGAAGGTGAGGTCGAAGAGGCCGAAGGTGGCGATGAACATGTCGGTGGTCACAAAGTTCTGGGGAATGGCGGTCAGCGCCAGGAAGCGGTCGAGGCGGGCCTGCTGTTCCGGCGTCCGGGCCGGCAGGTCGGCGCCCATGCAGATGTTCACCGCGGTGGCGAGGGCCACGTCGTCGAAGGTCGGATCCGGCGGGAAGGCGAGGCCGGTGATGCCG
>JBCDIS010000209.1:0-12240 GCA_038748685.1 Acidobacteriota bacterium
CGGACTCCGGGATCTCCGTGGGCCAGCATCACCGGCGGCACCAGCCGTCCGCGGCCGTGGTCCACCAGCAGGTCGAGGCTGTGGCGAACCTCCCGCGGATCGGCGCTGCCGAGGCCCGCCACCAGATCCTCCAGCTCCGCGCCGTCCCGCAGATCGAGACGGGGGGCTCCGGCCTCGGGCCGCAGCGGCGCCCGTGCCAGTAGACCGTCCCGGAACGACGCCACGTAGCGCCGGCGCACCGAGCCGAGGATGCCCCACCAGATCCCCACCGCCACCAGCGCCAGCACCGCCGTCTGCGGCACCGACAGGAGCCCGAAGCTCACCGCCGACAGCACCACAGCCGCGACCCCTTTGGCGGACCGCTGCACGAAAACGTCGATGAACGCCTTGGCCAGCGGCCGCTCCTTCTCGGGGACCGGCACAAACAGCAGCTCACGGGTGGCCTGGTCCAGGGAGTAGCGCAGGCCGTTCTCCGTCGCCTTGAGGGCCCAGGCCACCGGCCAGACCCACGCCGGGGCCAGCAGCGCGGCGACGAGGAAGGCGGCGGCGCCGAGGCCGTTGGCCACCGGCAGCACCCCGAGGGCGAAGCCCACCCCCAGGCGCTTGTGGATCCGCCCCGTCACCAGCAGCTGGAACGCCAGGGCCGCCAGCCCCATGACGCTGTAGAGGTTTCCGAAGGCGGCGGTCCTGGCTTCGAGGCCGGCGACGTGACCTTCCACCACCCAGGCGAACTGGAGGTCCACGATCTGGGCCACCAGGGCCGTCAGCAGCATCAGGGCCGCCACCATGCGTAGATAGGGTGACGCCAGGGCGCGGCCGAGGTCCCCCCAGGTCGGAGCCTTGGGGGTGGCAGGAGCCGCGGCGGTGGCAGGAGCCGCGGCGGTGTCGGGCCGCGGCGCGGGGGACCGGATTGGCGCGATTTCGCCGCGGCGGGTGGATAGACGGAGAACCACCGCCGCCGCCACCAGGGCCGCAGACGCCAGCCCCAGGGTACCCACCGGCCCGTTCCAGAAGCTCCCCAGCCGCGCTAGCTGGCCGCCGGCGATGGACCCCAGGATGCCCCCGGCCCCCACCACCGCGAAAAGCCGCCGGGCCTGCCGCGGATCCAGCTGCCGCGCCGCGTGGGACCAAAAGGCGCTCACCAGGAGGACCCCCGCCAGCGCCGACACCAGGTAGAACACCACGCTCGCCGACGCCGAGCCCGTCGCCAACCATCGGCCAAACCCCGGTAGGACCGCCGCCACCGCCAGCGCGCCCCAGAAAAGCAGCCGGCGCAGGCCGAAACCACCGACCCACCAGCCGTACAGCTTCAGCAGCGGGTAGGACGCCACCGCCACCATGAAGAACACCATCGGCAGCCGCTCGGCCCCGAGGGTGTCGACGAACGCCGACTGGCGCATCGACTTGACGGCGTATTGGAAGGCCAGCAGGAAGAAGTGGAGGGCGAAGAGGGCGGCCAGGGTCCTCTTCTCCTCGGCCCACCGACCCGACACCGGGGAGGGGTGTCCGGAGACGGGGTCGCCGGGGCTGGAGGTTCGGGCCATATGGCGGATCATACGCCCCCCGGCGCCACCGGGTTCGGCGACGGTGTCGGACGACGACAGGGACGAACGGGGCCCGTTGCGCCGACGCCGAGCCTCCGATAAGGTCCAAGATCCGAGGCCCGACGGGTTCCTCGACCTCCGACCTCCCCCGCCCCACTCGTCGCGACCGTCGACAACCACGCAGGAGTTTCCACGATGAGAAAGCTGCTGATCGGGCTGAGCCTGTCCCTCGTCTTCGCCCCCGCCATCGCCGCCCAAGAGACCGCCGCCGCGGAGACCGCCGTTGCGGCCAATCCCAAGGTCACCCTCACCACCTCCAAGGGGGCGATCGTCGTCGAGCTCTTCGCCGACAAGGCTCCGAAGTCCGTGGCGAACTTCCTCGCCTACGCCGAGTCGGGCTACTACGAGGGCACCGTCTTCCACCGCGTCATCCCCGACTTCATGGTCCAGGGCGGCGGGTTCGGCGGCGACCTGGTGAAGAAGAGCACCCGCGATCCGGTGGAGAACGAGGCCGACAACGGCCTGAAGAACGATCGCGGCACCCTCGCCATGGCGCGCACCAACGATCCCCACAGCGCCACCTCCCAATTCTTCATCAACTCGGTGAACAACGATTTCCTCAACCACCGCAACAAGAGCACCCGGGGTTGGGGCTACGCGGTCTTCGGCAAAGTGGTCGAAGGTATGGCCGTCGTGGACGCCATCACCGCGGTCCGCACCGGCAACCGCAAGGGAATGCAGAACGTGCCCCTGCAGCCGGTGACGATCGACAAGGTCACGATCGAGAAGTAGTCGGGGCCCCAAAGCGATGAAGACCCTTCGCAGCTACGTCCTCGGCAACTGGCACGAAGCCACGACGGGCTTCATCCCGCTCTTCGACCCCGCCACCGGCCAGCAGATCGCCCGCGCGTCGAGCGACGGCGTCGATTTCCAGGCGGTCCTAGACTTCGCGAGGACCCGCGGCGGCCCGGCCCTCCGCGGCATGACCTTCGCAGAGCGGGGGGCGATGCTCAAGGCTCTGTCCAGGGCCCTCAAGGCCCACATGGACGAGCTCCTGGACCTCTCCCGCCGCAACAACGGCACCACCAAAGGGGACGGCCTCTTCGACGTCGCCGGCGCCAGCGGGACCCTCGCGTACTACGCCGGTCTGGCCAGGGGCCTTGGGGACCGCCGCGCCCAGCCCGACGGCGACGGCGTCCAGCTGGCGCGGACCGAGGGTTTCTGGGGACAACACCTCTGGGTGTCCCGGCGGGGGGTCGCGGTCCACATCAACGCCTTCAACTTCCCGGCCTGGGGATTCGCCGAGAAGGCCGCCTGCGCCCTCCTGGCGGGGGTGCCGGTGATCACCAAGCCCGCCACCTCCACCGCCCTGGTGACCGAGCGCTGCGTCGAGATCCTGCTGGAGGCCGGGGTCCTGCCGGAGGGGGCCCTGCAGATGGTCTGCGGCCGCACCGGCGACCTCTTGGACCGCCTCGGACCCCAGGACGTCGTGGCCTTCACCGGCTCCGCCGACACCGCCCGTGCCCTGCGGGCCAACCCGGGCATCGCCGCCGCCAACACCCGGTTCAACGTCGAAGCCGACAGCCTCAACGCCGCCGTCCTGGCGCCGGGGGTGGGGCCGGGATCGGCCACCTGGGACCTCTTCGTGCGCGACGTTGTGCGGGAGATGACCCAGAAGGCCGGCCAGAAATGCACCGCCGTGCGCCGGATCCTGGT
Organism: Acidobacteriota bacterium; assembly: GCA_038748685.1. Taxonomy (GTDB): domain Bacteria; phylum Acidobacteriota; class Thermoanaerobaculia; order Multivoradales; family J023; genus JAUIJL01. Next base: position 3,261 of record JBCDIS010000209.1, read on the forward strand.
GCCGACCTCCAGCCTCGACGGGTCCGTGGGGGCACTCTCCGAAGCCCTCGGCAACGTCGTCACCGGAAATCCCGCCGACCCCTCCGTCACCATGGGTCCGCTGGTCAACTCCTCGCAGCTGGAGGACGCCGAGGCCGGGGTTCGGGAGCTGACCGAAACCGCCAGCGTCGTCCACGGCACCGGGGAGCGGATCGTCGGCGCCGGGGACGGCTACTACTTCGGGCCTACCCTGCTGCGGGCGGACGACCCCCACAACGCCGGCCGGGTCCACGACCGCGAGGTGTTCGGACCGGTGGCGACCCTGCTCCCCTACGACGGCGACGCCGCCGACGCGGCGGACCTGGTGGCCCTCGGCGGCGGCACCCTGGTGACCTCCCTCTACGGCGACGACCCCGACTGGCTCGAAGCCTTCCTCACCCAAGGCGCCGAAGCCACGGGCCGGATCTACATCGGATCCGAAGGGTCCGCCGGAGACGCCCCCGGCTCGGGGGTGGCCCTGCCCCAGAGCCTCCACGGCGGGCCCGGACGGGCCGGCGGCGGAGAGGAGCTCGGGGGCCTGGTGGGCCTTCGGCTCTACCAGCAGCGGATCGCCGTTCAGGGGGAACGCTCCCTGGTGGAGCGGCTGACCGGCGTCTCCGACTGAACCTCGGGGACCCTCGACGTCAGGCCAAGGCTGAGCGGCAGCGCTCGCCGAAGTCTTCCAGCATCCATCGATAGGGTCGGGGGCCGTAGCTGATGCGGGCTACGCCGAGGGACGCCAGCTCCGCGGTGGTCCCCTCGTCCGTGGCTTTCATCACGTTCACCGGCAGCGGCGTGGCTTCACAGATCTCCGCGATCCAATCCGCCCTCCCCAAACCGGGGACGAAGAAGCCGCTGGCCCCCGCCTCGGCGTAGGCCGCCGCCCGCTCCTTGGCGGCCGCCAGGTGATCCCCGTGACGATCCGGGTCCCGCTCCTGGAGGAATAGATCCGTGCGGGCGTTGATGAAGAAGGGCACCCCCGCCCCCTCGGCCACCCCTCGGATGGCGGCGATGCGGTCCGCCTGCGCGGCGGGGGAGTGGAGGCCCGCGCCGTCGACCACGCGATCTTCGAAATTGATGCCGACGGCGCCGACGGCGGCCATCCTCCGGACGTTCTCGGCCACCCGGTCCGGTTCCACCCCGTAGGCGCCTTCGAAGTCGATCGTCACCGGGACGTCGACCGACGCGACGATGCGACCGGCAATCGTTTCGAGGAGATCCAGGGGGATCTGCTGGCCGTCGGGGTAGCCCTGGGCCGCTGCGACGGACCAGCTGCCGGTGGCGACGGCTCGCCCACCGGCTGCGGCCACCGCGGCGGCGCTGCCAGCGTCCCACGCGTTGTAGAGGATCAGCGGGTCGCCCTTGACGTGCATGGCGGCGAACGAGGCGGCTTTCTCAGCTTGGGTCATCTAAGGAGGTTCCTTTCCCGGAAGTCACGTTCCAGTTCGATCAGTCGTTGTTTTCGCCACAGCCCTCCGCCGTATCCGGTGAGGGAGCCATCGGCCCCCAGGACCCGGTGGCAGGGCACGATCAGTGCAATCTGGTTGGCGCCGTTGGCCCGGGCCACCGCCCGCACCGCCCTGGGCCTGCCGACGGCCCGGGCCAGCTCCGAGTAGGTGCGGGTCTCCCCAGCCGGAATCCGCCGCAGCGCCGTCCAAACCTCTTGGGTGAGCGGCGTGCCGTGGAGCACCAGGGGAATCCCGAAGGTCGCGGAGTCTCCGGCGAAGAAGGCCCCCAGTTCCTCTTCAACACGATCGGTGACGGCGAAGCGTCCGAAGCCGAGGCTGCCCTTGACGGCGGCACGGAGCTTCCGCAGGGAGCGGGGCAGGGCCCTGCGATCGACGAACTCCAGCAGGTGCAGCGACCTCTCGTCGCACACCGCCACCATCGGCCCTAGGGGGGTGTCGATCCAATCCGCCCGCAGGAGGGCGTCCCGGAGAAAGACCCCCGGAGCGGCCCCAAGGAGGCGGGCGAAGGCGGCCCGAAACGCGCTCGGGGACTCGAAGCCGGCGTCGAGTTGCGCTTCGATCACCGCCCCCCCTTCGGACAGGGTCGTAAAGCCCGCCCGCAGGCGGCGAAGGCGGGCCATCTCCAAGAACGTGATCCCGAAGTGGCGCCGGAAGGCGCGGCGGGCCGTGGAGGGGTCGAGCCCCAGTGCGACCACGTCCCGCTCCCGCCAGCGATGGACGGGCCGCTCCTCGAGGGCCGCCAGCAGGACCCCCACCGCCGGCTCCATCTCCGCCGCCGGCGCCAGGGGGTGGCACCGTCGACAGGGGCGGAACCCCGCCTCCAGGCAGGCGCCGATACTGCCGTAGAACCGGCAGCTGCTGCGCTTCGGCTTGCGGGCGGGGCAGGTCAGGCGACAAAAGATACCGGTGGTGGTGACCCCGACCCAGGCCCGACCTTCGAAGCGGGGGTCGCGGACCAGGAGGGCCTCGTACAGCTGATCGTCGCTGGGCAGATCGTCGCCCGCCGGCTCGATGTCCATGACCCAACCCTAAAGTATGCAGGGCCGACGCGCCGCCGATAAACGGGCGTCGATAGCCGCCGTGGGGACGGGGGCCGTCAGCCCGGCTTCGACCCGTGCGGAGCGCCTTCCGTCGCCCCCATCACCTCCACCGGATCGAGGTGGACGTCGAGCTGCGGGAACGCGATGACGACGCCGGCGTCCGCCAGGGCTTCCCACACCACGTGGTGCAGGTCCGAACGGCGGCTAGACGACGTCCAGGGCTGATCGATCCATACGGAGACCTCGAAGTCCACCGATGAAGCGCCGAAGCCGGTCAGCAGGACCGCCGGTGCCTGCTTCTGGCTCCGCCACGGTACCTTCTCCGCGGCCGATTCGAGGACCCGGTGGACACTCCGGATATCCGAGTCGTAAGCCACCCCCACCGGCACCCGCAGGCGGCAGAGGGGATCCCGCAGGGTGTAGTTGGTCACCACCGCCTGCGCCAGCTCGGTGTTGGGGACGATGAGATCCTCGCCGTCGAGGGTGCGGACGATGGTGGAGCGGATCCCCATCGACATCACCCGCACCATCTCACCCTGGAAGCCCAAGACGTCGTGGGGCTTGATGGACCGCTCCACCAGCAGGATCACGCCGCTGACGAAGTTCTGCGCGATGTTCTGCATCGCGAAGCCGATGGCGACGGCGAAAATCGCCCCCGCGGCGAAGAGGGCCGCCAGGTCGAACCCCAAAGTGGCGAGGCCGGTGGTCAGTCCGACGGCGACGATGCTGTAGTGCAGGAGCCGCCGGATCACCGCCAGGGATCCCTTCTCCTCGATCCCCGTCTTCCGCAGCACCCGGCCGATGGCCCTCTGGATCAGCCGCGACAGGATGAAGGTCGCGGTCAGGATCAGCAGAAAGACGAGGAGCGAGTGGACGAAAACGTCCTTGCCGGCGATCTGCACCAGGCGATAGTCCAGCACCGCCCGCACCAGCCCCGTCGCCTGCTGGCCGATGTCCTGGAGCTCGGTCTGCATCGGATTGGAGTGGGTCCCGGTGCGCCGGGGCCGGCGTCAGGAGGTCTCCTGCAGCAGCCGGGCGCCGTCCTTCAGGGCTTCGAGGACCTTGCCCTGGAGACCGGAGCCCGCCGAGCGGGCGTCGCGGGCCCCGATCATGGTGGTCCGGGCCCGCTCCATGTCCCCCACCGCCAGCAGCGCGATACCGAGGTGGGTGAGGGTCCGCGCCGACGTGCCCAGCTCGTTGGACCGCGTGAGGCAGTCCACCGCCTCCGCCAGCTCCCGGCGCTTGTAGTGGACCCAGCCGAGGGCGGCGAGGGGGAAGCGCTCCAGCTCCGCCGGGGACGACTCCACCGACTTGCGGGCATAGTCGAGGGCCAGATCGAGGTCCTCCTCCATCTCCGCAAGATTGAAGGCCATCTCCCAATAGGCCACCGTGTGGGCCAAGGGGGATCCCACCTCGTCCAGCATGGCTCGGCCAACCCGATTGCCTTCGCGGAACTTCCCCTGCACCCTCAAGGCTTCGATCAGCGTGGCGTAGGCGGAGGATTGAAGGGGCTCGGAGGGTCCGAAGCCGAGGACCCGCTCCACCACCGACTCGATCTCGTAGGAATGCTGTAGCTGCAGGCAGGCCATGGCGTAGGCCAGGAGCAGGGCCGGACTCTCGGGCTCCTCCGCCAGGGCCCGCCGGAACGCCGACAGGGCCAAGCGCCCCTGGCCGGCGTCGAGGGAGGCTTCCGCCTGCCGCAGCCATGGACGGGCGGCGGCCGACACCTCCGCCAGGGCACCGTCGTGGCCTCCGATCAGCAGCAGCAGCTCGTCATACTCGAGGCGATTGGGTTCGAGCTGCTGCGCCATCCGGAACGAGGCGAGGGCCTTGCGGTGCCATCGGCGGTCGAGGTAGGCCAGGCCGAGGACGTGGTGGGCCTCGGCGTAGGCGGGATCTTGCCGCACCGCCGTCTCCAGGTTGCGGATCGCCAGGGTCGTGCGGCCCATCTCGAAGTAGCAGCTGCCGAGGAGGAACGACGCCTGGGGAATGGCGTCCGGAGTCTCGACGGCCCTTTCGAGGAAGACCACCGCCTGGGGCAGCCGGCCCCAGCTGGCGTGGACGGCCCCCAAGCTGAAGGCCGGCAGGAAAGCCTCCGGATACCGGGACACCGCCCGCTCCAGGAGGCGGGTGGCCCGCTCGTCCTGGGCCTGCTCGTGGTAGAGCACGCCGCTGTAGACGAGGCTCTCGAAGTGTAGGGGCTTCACCGCCAGCACGCGGACGAAGTAGAACAGGGCCTTGTCCGCCGAGGACTCGTTGAAGAAGGTCTCACCGAGGAAAAACGACAGCTCGTAGTTGTCCGGGTCGAGACGGTGGGCCTCCTCCAGGACCTCCACCGCGCTGTCGATGTCCAGGCGCAGCAGGGCGTCTTCCGCCTCGTCCAGCAGACCCCGAAAATCATCGCGGTGGGGGCCGGAATACAGACCAGCGATGTGTTCCCGCACCGCCGCGAAGCGCTCCCGCTTTTCGAGCGCCAGCAGCTGGTGGTCCATCCGCGACTCCCAGAGCTCGCTCCACTCCTCGCGCCCCAGCAGCCGCTTGGCTTCGAGCAGATCCCGCAGGGTGGTGATACCCGTCTGGTTGACCAGGATCTTCTGCTCCAGCTTGTAGAGGGCGCCGAGCACCTGGTGGACCGTACCTGCGGTGCGCTTCACCGCCTCTTCGAGGATCGAGATCCGTTCGAGGAGATGCTCGTCCAGGGAGATCTGGTCGTCCCCGGGTCCGGCGTCGAAGGCGTCGTAGTCCTCCTCGCTCAGGACTCCGGAAAGCACCAGCAGCTTGTTTCCGCAGCGCCAACAGGTCTCGGCGTCGTCGGAATTCTTGGCACGGCAGCTCTGGCAGTAGACGTACATGTCGAACGGGGGGAGGGTGGGATCGGTGAGGCTATCGCGGCCGGATTCGCCAGCGTATGGGATCCCCGAATCAGCGTCAAGCTGGGGCCCTCCCCCTCGACGGAACCGGCAGCGGGACCGGGCCGACGACATCTGCCCCCCCGGACGGTCGCCGGGGACCCGGACGGCTCGATCCCGCTAGATCACCTGACGGAGCGGCGGCTTCTCACGCTTCCAGGCGTCCGACGCGTAGATGTCCGGCGAGACTTCGATCACCCTCGGCAGCATCTCGAAGACGTGACTCTGGGTCCAGGGCCCGCCGTCCCGACGCCGGTGACCGCGGCGGTCGAGCTCGGCGGCGACCTCGGAGAGGGGTCGGTCCTGCACGATCAGGGTCAACATACCCCGCAGGACGTCCATCTCCGCCGGGTCCACCTCCAGGCGGTGGGGGTCGTCCCCCGCCCGCAGGCCGTAGGGCACCTCCGTACGGGACGGATCGGCGGCTCCATCGCCGGCCCGTTCCCACTCCACCGCCACGGGCCTCCAGCCGTCCCGAGCGCGGGTCGCCAGGTCGTCGGCGGTCAGGGGCTTCTTCAGGGTCTCTCGAACACGTTCCTTTCGCGGCATCGCCTCATCCTCCGGTGATGGATCGTCAGTCGTCCTCACCCCGAGGGTACGCAGGGCGGCGACCCGGGTTTTGATCCGCGCGGCCGGGGAGCCCCCCCTGCCGTTGCCCCTCAGGCTCAGGCGGCCGACGGGCGCAGGGCCCGGCGGAGGCGGAACTGGGTGGCCCGCAGGTAGAAGGCGCCGCGCCGGTACCAGGAGGGAGCCCCCAGCTGACTCGGGAACTGGCTGCGGAGCCAGTCGTTGGCCACGCAGTCGATGACGAGGTGGACCCGATCGATGTTGCTGCCGTTGTAGAGGCGGTGGGGGAAGGTGGCGTCGATGTACCAGGTGGTCCCCGCCTCCATCACCACCCGTTTGCTGTCGACGTAGAACTCCACCTTCGGATCGGTCTGCACCGGCACGTGGAGGCGGATCTCGCCGAAGTCCATGTTCACGTAGCTGTCGATGTGTTCGAGAATCCGGGCGCCGGCGTCGAGCTTGAGCAGGCGCACCCGACGCTTGTCGCACTCGAAATGGTCGAGCACCTGGCGGAATACCGGGCACCGCTCCAAGAGCTCCGTGGGGCGGAAATCGCCGTCGGCGTTGGTCTGATTCTTGGGATCGCCGTCCACCGCCATCAGCGCCGCGCTGCTCCAGCCCCCTTCGTAGTCGCTGGTGTTGAAGTGGAGGGTCCACTCTTCGTCCCGAACGTGGGCGAGCTCCCCCCGAAGGGCCTGGGGATCAAAGGTCGAGGGCAGCTGGTGACTGGAGAGGATCTTCACGGCGGCCTCCGTGGCAGCGGGTTCGGTAGGGTGGACGTCCGGCGGGCACTCGTCTACTAACCTACCGCAGCGGTGGGCCCGGTACAACGGACCCCGGACAACGGACCGACAACGGGCAGGGAACCACGGATTACTAAGCCCCCCGGGGCCGTCCGGGGGGCCCCGCGCAGGCTTTACTCATCCACCCGCCCCCGCTACGATGACCCCCATGCTGACGCTGAGCCGGGAGGGGACGGATCCAAGCGCCGCTCCGCCGATCGGCCCGGTCGACGGCCCGCGGGACCTCCCCCACCTCTGCCTACTCGGCCCCAACCTCGGCCGTCACCCCGGCTGGGTGACCACCCAGGGGGAGATCGTCACCGACCTCCTACGGCGGGACGGCTACACCGTCGCCAGCGCCTCGTCGTCCCTGTCCCCCGTCGGCCGGCTGACGGACATGCTGCGCTGCCTCTGGCGCGGACGCCGTGACATCGACGTCGTGGTGCTCTCGGTCTTCAGCGGCCGGGCCCTGGTCACCGCCGACGTGGTGAGCCTCGCCGCCCACCGGCTCGGACTGCCGCAGATCCACGTCCTCCACGGCGGCCGCCTGCCCAACGAGACCCCGGCCCGGGCGCGGAGGGTCCTGGGCCGCGCCGCCCGGGTGGTGGCGCCGTCGGAGTTCCTCGGCCGGTGGGCCAGGGGGCTCGGGATCGGGGAAAGGGTGCAGGTGGTCCCCAACGTGGTGGACCTCGGGGAGATCGACTATCGCCCCCGCCGCAGTCTGGAGCCCCGCCTACTGTGGATGCGCACCTTCCACGAGACCTACCACCCAGAGCTCGCACTAGAGACCCTGGCGCGGCTGCGGAACGGCGGCGTCGACGCCGGCCTCACCATGGCGGGCCAGGACAAGGGTCTGCTGGAACCCACCCGCCGGCGGGTCCAGGAGCTCGGCCTGGCCGAGCACGTGGCCTTCCCGGGGTTCCTCGGCCCCGCCGAGAAGCGGCGGGAGCTCTCGCGCCACGATCTTTTCCTCAACACCAACCGCAACGACAACACCCCCGTCAGCGTCATCGAAGCCCTCGCCGCCGGCCTTCCGCTGGTGGCCACACGGGTCGGCGGGGTACCGGACCTGGTCACCGACGGCGAGAACGCCCTCCTGGTGCCGGACGACGACGCCGAGGCCATGGCGGCGGCGGTGGGACGCCTGCTCGACGATCCGGACCTCGCGGAATCCCTTTCGACGGCCGGACGGAGGCGGGCGGAGGAGTGCGCCTGGGGCACCGTCCGCGTGACCTGGGGGGACCTCTTCGAAGCCCTGCGCCGGAGGCATAGCCCATGACGGCCGGGGAATTCAATGCTGCGGCGGGCGGGTTGAAGGGGGCCGTCCCCACGGTGACCGTGATCATGCCGGTGCGCAACGAGGAGGCGTTCATCGCCCGCAGCCTGGGGGCCGTGCTGGATCAAGACTACGAACCCGCCGCCGTGGACGTGCTGGTGGTGGACGGCATGTCGGACGACGCCACCCGCGACATCGTCCGCACCATGGCGGAGGACGCAGAGGTTCCGATCCGACTGCTGGACAACCCCGGCAGGATCGCCCCCACCGCCCTCAACGTGGGACTCCGCCACGCCCGGGGGGAGGTCATCGTGCGGGTGGACGGCCACTGCGAGATCGCCCCCGACTACGTCAGCGCGGGGGTCCGACACCTCCTGGAGGACGGGGTCGACGGCGTCGGCGGCCCCCTCGACACGATCGGCGACACCCCCACCGCCCGGGCCATCGCCGTGGCCATGGGACACCGCTTCGGGGTCGGCGGCTCGGCCTTCCGCACCGCCGGCGCCGACGCCCCCAGCCGGCTGGTGGACACCGTCGCCTTCCCCATCTACCGCCGGTCCGCCATCGAGCTGGCAGGGGGGTTCGACGAAGAGCTGGTGCGCAACCAGGACGACGAGTACAACTATCGACTGCGCAAGCTGGGGGGGCGGATCCTCCTCACCGGGGACGTGCGGGCCAAGTACTACAGCCGCAGCGGATTCCGCTCCCTGTGGCGGCAGTACTACCAATACGGCGTGTGGAAGGTTCGGGTGCTGCAAAAGCACACCCGCCAGATGCGGCCCCGCCAGTTCGTGCCGCTAGCCTTCGTCCTTGCCCTGCTGACGACCCTCGCGGCGGCCGCCGTTTCGCCCATTGGACGCCTGGGCTTCGCGGCGGTGACGGGGACCTACCTCGTCACCAACCTGGCGGTGGCGCTCCG
>JBCDIS010000210.1:0-12132 GCA_038748685.1 Acidobacteriota bacterium
AGGCCGGTGAGATGGTCTCGATCATGGGATCCTCGGGGTCCGGGAAGTCGACCCTGATGAATGTCCTGGGGATCCTCGACGACCATGACTCCGGGGAGTACCGCCTCGACGACACCCTGATCCAGGGGCTTTCGGAAACCCAGGCCGCCAAGCTGCGGAGCCGCTACGTTGGGTTCGTCTTCCAGTCTTTCCACCTGATTCCCTTCAAGTCGGCGGTGGAAAACGTCGCCCTCCCCCTCTATTACCGGGGGGTCCCCCGGCGACAGCGCAACCGCAGGGCGGCGGGTCTGCTGGAGAGGGTCGGCCTTTCGAACTGGTCGCAGCACCTGCCCACGGAGCTTTCCGGCGGGCAGAAACAGCGGGTGGCGATCGCCAGGGCCTTGGTGACCGAGCCGAAGGTCATCCTCGCCGACGAGCCCACCGGTGCCCTCGACACGGCCACGTCCTACGAGGTGATGGACCTCTTCGGCGAGATCCACGCCGAGGGGGTGACGGTGGTGATCGTCACCCACGAGCCGGACATCGCGGAGCGGACCCGCCGGATCATCCGCCTCCGGGACGGCCTGATCGAAGACGACTCCGAAGTGGCGGCGAGCGGCGCGCAGTCGCCGGTCGAGGCCTGAGCCCGAGGGATAGCCCATGCTCGACCTCGACACCTGGCAGGAGATCTTCCAGACCCTCCGGCATCACAAGCTGCGCACCGCCCTCACCGGCTTCAGCGTCGCCTGGGGGATTCTGATGCTGATCGTGCTGCTGGGTTCGGGGCAGGGGCTCGAACGCGGGATTGAGCATCAGTTTCGCGACGACGCCGTCAACAGCATCTGGATCGAATCGGGAAAGACTAGCCTCGCCCATCGCGGCTTGGGGCCGGGGCGGGAGATCCAGCTCACGAACGCCGACTACGACGACCTCAGAACCTCCCTCGAAGGGGTGGAGCACATCACCTCCCGTTTCCGCTGGCGGGGCAGCAACACCATCACCTACCGCGGGAGAACCGGGAACTTCCCGATTCGGTCCGTGCACCCGGATCACCGCTACCTCGAGAACACGACGGTGGTGCTCGGCAGATTTCTCAACGAGATCGACATTCGCGATCAGCGGAAGGTCACGGTGATCGGGCGGGTGGTGGCGGACGAGCTGTTCCGGGAGCGATCTCCGGTGGGGGAATCGCTGCAGATCAACGGCATCGTCTTCAGGGTCGTCGGGGTCTTCGAGGACGACGGCGGTGACGCCGAGATGGAGATCATCTACTTGCCCATCTCCACCGCCCAGCGCACCTTCGGCGGCACGGACCGCATCGCCCAGCTGATGCTGACCACTGGGAAGCTGGACCTCGCGACCACCAACGCGATGACGGAAGAGATCCTGGACCGGTTCTCGAAGCGGCACCGCGTCGCCCCCGGGGACCGCCGGGCCCTCTCGGTCGAGAACCTGAACGCCCAATTCCAGAGAATCCTTTCCCTGATGGACGGTGTCCGCTTCTTCGTATGGATCATCGGCATCGGAACGCTGCTCTCAGGCGTGGTGGGGGTCTCGAACATCATGATGATCGCCGTGCAGGAAAGGACCCGGGAAATCGGCGTCAGGAAGGCCCTCGGCGCCACCCCCTGGAATGTGGTGAGCATGGTGGTGCAGGAGGCGGTGCTGCTGACCGCGGTTTCCGGATATCTGGGCATGCTGGCGGGGGTCGCGATCCTGGAGCTCATGGCGTTCATGCCCGAAGCCGAGATGTTCCGCCAGCCAGGCGTCGATTTTTCCGTCGCCCTCTACGCCCTGGCCCTCTTGGTGCTGGCGGGGGCGCTCGCGGGATTCTTCCCGGCCCGCCGGGCCGCTAGCATCCGCCCCATCGAAGCCCTGAGGGACGAATAGCCGAGGCACCCCATGTTCGACCTCGATCACTGGCGCGAGATCTACGAAACCCTCTGGCGCAACAAGGTGCGGACCCTGTTGACCGCCTTCGGCGTGTTCTGGGGAATCTTCCTCCTGATGGTCATGCTGGGCTCTGGACAGGGCCTCGAGAACGGGGTCGCCCAAGGATTCACCGGCCATGCCACCAACAGCTTCTTCCTCTGGGGGCGTGCCACCACCCGGCCGTACCGGGGCATGCCGTCGGGGCGGCCCATACAGATGACCACGGACGACGCCGCGGCCCTGCGGGCAAGACTGGCGGGGGCACAGGTCATCGCCCCGCGGATCCAGCTGGGGGGGTTCGAAGAGGGCAACACGTCAGCCGCGGCGATCGCGCTGGGGGGTTCGCGGTGATGGGGGACCACCCCGCGATCCAGAACATCCAACCCATGGTCTTGGAGTTGGGGCGTTTCATCAATCCCCTGGATCTGGAGCACCGGCGCAAGGTGGCGGTGATCGGCACCCGGGTTCGGGACATCCTCTTCGCCAAGGGGGAGAACCCGATCGGAGAGAGCGTCCGCATCCGCGGGGTCTATTTCCTGGTGGTGGGGGTCTTCCGCTCCCTGCAGACGGGGGAGGACGCCGAAGAGGACGCCCAGACCCTGTTCGTGCCGTTCACGACCTTCCAGAAAGCCTTCCGCACCGGCGACCGGGTGGGCTGGTTCGCGGTCACCGCCCGCCCAGGCTGGTCCGCCGCGGACGTCCTGCTGGACGCCCGGAGCGTGCTCTACGGGCAACACCGGGTGGACCCGATGGACATCCGCTCCTTCGGCTCTTTCAACCTCGAGGAGGAATACCTCAAGATCATCGGGGTCTTCCAAGGCATTCGCTGGCTGGTTTGGATCGTCGGCCTCGGCACCCTGGCGGCGGGGGTCATCGGGGTGAGCAACATCCTGTCGATCGTCGTCAAGGAACGCACCCAGGAGATCGGCATCCGCAGGGCGGTTGGGGCGACCCCCGTGACGGTGGTCGGGCAGGTGATCCAGGAGGCGGTGATTCTCACCGCGGTGGCGGGCTGCCTCGGGCTGATGGCGGGGGTTGCGGCGGTGGAGTCGGTGGCCTGGTTCGTAGCGCGGGCGGAGAACGCCCCGGAGATGTTCCTACAGCCAGGGGTTTCCCTGTCGAGCGCGCTCCTGGCGCTCGCGGTGCTGGTGGGCTCCGGTGCCCTCGCCGGACTCATCCCCGCTCAGCAGGCAGTGTCCCTGCGTCCGGTCGACGCCCTGAGGGCAGAATGAGCGCTTCCCTGGGCTTCAAGGGAGCCCGGTTCGCCAGGTCCCCGGTTGCCCGGGTATCAACTCTCGAAGGATTCAAAGAAAGACCATGAAGACATTCATCGGCATCGGTATCGCTCTCCTCCTTCTGGCCGTTTTCGGTGGGACCCTCGTCTACCTCTACGGCAAGTCCCAGACGTCGCCGGTGGAGTTCGACACCGAGACCCCCTTCCTGGCCGACATCGTCGAGAAGACGGTGGCCACCGGCTCCGTGGTGCCCCGCCGGGAGGTGGAGATCAAGCCCCAGATCTCCGGCATCGTCGAGGAGATCTTCGTCGAAGCCGGCGACGTGGTGGGTCGCGGGGAGAACGTGGCGCGGATCCGCGTGGTCCCGGACATGCTGAGTCTCAACAACGCCGAGAATCGGCTGGCCAGGGCGCGGATCTCCCTCGACAACGCCCGCCTGGACCTCGAACGCAATCGGACCCTGGTGGCCGAGGGCACGATCCCCCAGGCGACGTTTCAACAGCTGCAGATGGCCGTCGACGCCGCCGCCGAGGAGTACCGTGGCGCCGAGAGCAACCTGCAGATCGTCAAAGAGGGGGCGGCCTCCTCCTCCTCGGCCTCCAACACCTTGGTGGGGTCCACCCTCGCCGGCATGGTGCTGGAGGTGCCGGTGGAGGTGGGCAATTCCGTGATCGAGGCCAACACCTTCAACGACGGCACCACACTGGCGACGGTGGCGGACATGGAGGAAATGATCTTCGAGGGCAAGGTGGACGAGTCGGAGGTGGGGAAGCTGGAGATCGGCATGGACATGGTCCTCACCGTCGGCGCCCTCGAGGAGGAGCGCTTCCAAGCGCGGCTCGAGCACATCGCCCCCAAAGGGGTCGAAGAGGACGGCGCCATCCAATTCGAGATTCGCGCCGCGATCCAGCTGGTGGAGGGCCGCTTTCTGCGGGCCAACTACAGCGCCAACGCCGACGTGGTGCTCGACCGCCGCGACCAGGTCCTGGCGATTCCCGAAGCCCTCCTGCGGTTCGACGACGCCAACGACCCCTTCGTCGAGGTGGAGGTGGGGCCCCAGCGGTTCGAAGCTCGGCCCGTGGAGCTAGGCCTTTCCGACGGCCTCGTCGTCGAGGTCGTCGGGGGCCTCTCGAAAACAGACCAGATCAAGAATCCGGCCTCGGCGAGAGCGTCGGGCTGAACTCGGCCGAAGCCGGCGGAAGGAGGCGATATGACCCACAAGGATCAGGGGATGCTCTCGGAGGTGCCCGAGACCATGCTGTGGACGCTGCACAACCGGGCCTCGGAGGCGATGCGCAGGGACGGGATCCTGGAGGACCCGAAGGCGGTGGAAATCTACCGGTCCATCGACTACGACTACGTCCGCAGCTTCGGCCCGCCCGACGCTTCCCACTCCCTCAGGTCCCTGGTGTTCGATCGAGAGATCACGGCGTTCCTGGGGGAGCACCCCCGCGGGGTCGTCGTGAACCTCGGCGAGGGGCTGGAGACCCAGCGGTTTCGCGTCGACCGGCCGGACGCCCTCTGGCTGAGCGTGGACCTTCCGCAAGCGATCGAGGTTCGGGAGAGATTCATCGAGCCCGACGAGCGCCATGTCCACGTTCCGGTTTCCGCCTTCGACAGGAGCTGGCTCGACGAGATTCCCGAAGGACGTCCAGCGATGGTGACGGCCCAGGGTCTGTTCATGTATTTCAACCCCGCCGACGTTCGGGCCCTCGTCCGGGATCTGGCGGACCATCCCGCCGTCCGCGTTCTGATGTTCGACACGATCCCCGGGTGGTTCTCCAGGAAGACCCTCTCTCCGAAGGGCCTCATGAAGACCGAGCACTACCGGACGCCGCCGATGCCCTGGGGCATCAACCGAGCCGCCCTGAAGCCCACGATGCGGGAGTGGCTCGGCGCCGGCCCGAAGATCGCGGACCTGGGTTACCCCCGGTTCCCTCGGGGGCTGGCGAGATTCGTGTCGACCCTCTGGGCCTTGGTACCTGGGTTGGGCACCTTCGCCCCGTCGATCGTCAGGGTACAGCTGTAAACGTGGGTTGACGGCCCGCCCGCGGGTGGGTGGATCCAGACCCGTCGGGGTCCCGGGGCGTTGACGTTGACAATCAGGACCGGATCGGTCCATGATCTTGAACTCTTATAGAGACAGAGTCTCGTTAGGCGATTTTCCGTCTCGACATTGCACCTCTCCATCCCCCTGCGATCGCAGATTGCGCAGTTCGACTGCCGAGGTTCCAGTCCAACGACCGGCCGGGAGGAAACCTGGCCCAAGGAGCAGTAAATGCCGTCCCGTCACGACCCGCAGCCCCGACCGGGCCTGGGGGTCCTTACCCTGTTCGTGGTTCTTTGTTGTGTCCTCTTCACCGGCTCAGGCCTCCTGGCGCAGGGGGACGACGCTGATGCGGCGGACTCCGAGCCGAACTCCATCGTCGAAGACGAGATCATCGTCAAGGCGTCCCGCACAGAGCAGCCGGCGAGCGCCACCCCCGCCTCCGTGGTCCTGATCGACAACGAGACGCTGCAGTCGAATGTCGTGATCGCCGACGAGCTCGCCAGCGTCCTTTCCCGGATGGTGCCCGGCTTCGCACCGAGCATCCAGAAGCTGACGGGCCGCAGCGAAACCCTCCGCGGCCGCAACCCCCTCTACCTGGTGGACGGGGTCAACCAGCACAACGCCCTGCGGGACGGCGGCCGTGACGGGCACACCATCGATTTGGCGTTCGTCGAGCGGATCGAGGTCATCAACGGCTCCAACGCCATCCAGGGGGTGGGGGCCACCGGCGGCGTGGTCAACATCGTCACCCGGGAGGCGGATCTAGCCACCGATTGGAACAGCTCCGTCGATCTCCGGCTGACCGGCTCCACGGGGCTCGACTCGGACTCCACGGGCTACAAGATCTCCGGCCTGAGCGGCGGCGGCAGCGACCGCTTCGGCATCCTGGTCGGCGCGTCCCTCCAGGAACGGGGCCTCTTCTTCGACGCCAACGGCGAGCCGGTGGGCCTTTACCCCACCCAGGGGGACATCATGGACTCCCAGACCACCGGGCTGTTCGCCAAGGCCCGCTGGGTCCCCACCGACGAGATCTCCGTCAGCTTCTTGGTGAACGACTTCGACCTGGAGCGAAATGGAGACTTCCGAGCCGTCCGCGGCGACCGGCTCCTCGGAATCCCGACCGGAACCGTCGAGGGGGATCCGTCCGCGGAGGTGGGGAACCCGGCCCGGAATGAGACCACCGCCCTCTCGGCGACCCTCTTCCACAGCGATCTGGCGGGGGGCAATCTCACCGCCCAGATCTTCAGCCAGGAATACAAGGCCCTGTTCGAGGGGGGCTTCTTCGGCGGCTTCTTCAGGCTCACCCCCGACGGCGAGCCCTTCCTCGACCAGTCCGCGGTGGTCTCCGACAAGCTCGGCCTGAAGATGGCGTACAACCGGCTCCTGGCGGACGACCGACTGCGGTTGACGGCGGGGTTCGACGTCTTCCGCGACGAGTCCGCCCAGGTCCTGGATCGCAGCGGTCGGGAGTGGGTTCCGGAAACCCTGTTCGAGACCCTGTCGCCTTTTCTTCAGCTCAACCTGGACGTGGGGGACAACGTGTCCCTGTCGGCGGGTGCCCGCCATGAAGACGCTCGCCTGGAGGTGGACGACTACACCACCATCGCGGCGGCGAACTCCACCTTCGTTAGCGGCGGCGAGCCCTCCTTCGACGAGACGCTGATCAACCTCGGCGGGATCATCCGGCCGGCCCAGAACTGGAGCCTCTACGGCGCCTACAACGAGAGCTTCACCATGCCGGACGTGGGACGGGTCCTGCGGGCCGTGAACATCCCCGGCTTGGACGTGGATACCCTCTTCAACATCGAACCGGTGATCGCCGACAACCTGGAGTTCGGCATCGAGTACTCCGGCCGCCGATTCAACATGAGGACATCCGTGTTCGAAACCGAGGCGGAGAACGGCTCCCGGCTGGCGACGAATAGCGCCGGCATCTTCGAGGTGGTCCGCCAGAGGACCCAGCTCGAAGGCATCGAGGTCTTCGCTGAGTACATCTTCACCCAGAAGTTCTCCATCTCGGCGACCTACGCCCTCACCGAGGGTGAGTTCGACTCCGACGGCGACGACCGGGTCGACACGGACCTAGACGGCCTCAACATCGGCCCGGATCGGCTGAGCCTCTTCTTTGACGGCACGCTGACCGACCGGCTCAGCGGATACGTCCAGGTGTCCCGGTTCTTCGATCGGGACTTCGAGGGGCCGGCGGCCCCTTCCGGGCGGGATTTCGACGGCTACACCCTGGTGGACGTCAGCCTCCGCCTCGATCTGCCCCTCGGCCAGCTGCGGCTCGGCCTCGAAAACCTGCTCGACGAGGACTACTTCACCTACTTCGCCCAGACCGAGCCCAACGCCCGCTCCGACACCTTCTTCAAGGGCAACGGCCGAACGTTCGGACTCGGCTGGCAGGTGGGATTCTGAAGTGAAGGGGGAGGGGCCAGCCTCGGGCCCCTCTCCTCCTCCTTGACCCGCACGTCAGGGTTGGGTTGGCCCACCCGAGGTGGGCCAGGGGCGTGCGGGCTACGGCTCAGAGACCGAAGGACAGCTCCAGACCCACCACCTGGGGCTCGCCGGAGCGGGATCCGGTGGGGAAGGACTGGACCAGGTAGTCTTCGTCGAAGAGGTTCCGTGCGAACGCGGCGACGGTGAAGCTGTCCCAATCCCGGCTGAGCCTCAGGTTCACCAGGGTCCGCGGGTCGACCTCGAACTGCGGATTGTTGTCCTGGTCCGAGAACAGGCTGCCGGTGTGGCTGACGCTGGCGTCCAGGCGCCATCGCTCCGCCGGTCGCCACCGGGCTCCAGCCGTGGCGGAGACGTTGGGGGCGAAGGGGAACTCGTTGCCGGTGAACACTTCGTTGCCGTCCACGAAGTCGGTGAATTCGGTCTCCACCAGTCCCAGGGAGGCGAACAGGTCGAGGCCGTCCCGGACCCGGTAGTCGACCTGGGCTTCGAGGCCGTACAGGCGTGAGGTTCCGGCGTTGACGGTGATCGTGTCGAACTCCGAGTCGAGGGCGGTGCGAACCGTCACCTGCTGGTCTTCCCAGTCGATGTAGAACAGGTTGGCGTTGAAGCGGAGGCCGCGCTCCGGCAGCAGGGTCCGCAGGGCGAGCTCGTAGTTGGTGGTCTCCTCAGGCTCGAAGTCGCTGACCGTGAGGCTGATCAGGGACTGGGAGCGGCCGCCGGCCCGGTACCCCTGCTGGACCGTGAACGAGGCGTTGGTGTTCTCAGAAACCTCATAGGTAAGGCCCAGCTTCGGCAGGAAGGCGTCGTATTCGGAGTCCAGGTCCTGGGGCGGCTCCCCAGGGATGCTGAACAGCGGCGGGTCGATCAGGATCACCTGACGGCTGGCGTCCGTCTTCTTCTCATCGTCGAAGCGGGCGCCGGCGGTGAGGGTGAACCGATCGCCCAAGGGTAGGTCGATCTCGCCGAAGACGGCGAAGTTCTCCGTGAACACCAGATTGTCGAGGCGTCCGTCGATGACGAAGCCCGGCGGCAGCCCCAGCACCTCGCCGGGCAGCCTGGCCCGGGAGCTGCGGTTGTCCTCGAGGTCCGCGTAGTAGAGCCCGAGGACCCCCTGGCGGCCCCCGTTGCCCGCGTACAGGAAGCGGATCTGCTGGGAGAATCCCTCGTCGTTCTGGTCCACCTCGAGCTGGTTGCCGGGGAGGGGGGTGTTGTCGCCGTCCTCGAAGCGAATGTAATCGTGTTCGTAGACGTTGGTGGTCGACCGCACGGACCAGCGGTCGTTGAGGAGGTAGCCCATCTCCAGGGTGAGGATCTCGTGGATCGAGCCCTCTTCCCCCGGCAGGTCCGAGAAGTTGAGGCGGTCGGGGAAGCGGTCGGTGACGATCACGTCTTCGCCGCCGGTGCTGTCGGTATAGGAGAACGTCAGGATGCCGGAGAATCGGTCCGTGGGATCGAAGCGCAGCTTGGCGCGGCCGGTGAACGCGTCCCTGAAGTCGTAGTCGTCCTCATCGCGGGTCGGGTTGTCGACCCAGCCGTCCATCTCACGCTGGTCCACAGAAACCCGGAGCGCGACTTTGTTCTCCACGAGGGGCAGGTTGACGGCGGCGGAACCCTGGTAGCTCCCGAGGGTGCCCACCGAAAGGCGGCCCTTCACCTCGGTTTCGTAGGTGGGGTCGGCGCTGCGGATGACGATGGCGCCGGCAAGCGCGTTGCGCCCCTGCTGGGTCGACTGGGGGCCGCGGAAGACCTCCACCTGCTCCAGATCCCAGGCACTGTAGGGGCCGAAAAAGGTGGTCTGGTTGTTCTGCAGCGTCGCGCCGTCGACCCGCACCGCCACCAGCTGGCCGCCGCCGCCGCCGAAGCCCCGCTGGTCGATGCCGCGGACCGAGAAGCCCTTGAAGCCGAACGACGCGTTGACGTTCGGGGTCTGCTCCACGAGCTCGTAGAGGTCGACGATGGACCGGTTCTCGAGCTGCTTCCCCGTGGTGACGGCGACGCTATCGGGCGTGTCCTGGAGGCCGCGCTCCTGCTGTTGGCCCGTGACCGTGATTTCATCGTCGAAGGCGGTGTTCGACCCGTCGTCAACGGCGGCGTCCGAGGTCTCGGCGCTGTCCCCGTGGAGTGCGGCGGGCAGAAGGAATAGGAAGAGCAAGGCCAGCGCGAAGCGCATCGAGCACTTGCGGTGGAATCGGGCGGAAACCATCGGAAACTCCTCGTGGACCCGTTCGGGGCCCTCAGTTTGGATCGTTGCTTTGCGGACTCGGGTCGGTGGCGTCCGTGGATGGGCGACGGCCCGATGGGACCGCCGAGGATTCGCCGGGGGCTTCGACCTGACCGGAGGATTGTTTATTGAGAATTTGTCTCACGATCTAATCGAAAATACTGGATCGATCCAGTCCCTTTTGTCAAGGCTTCGAGTCAGGGTCATGGGGGTTGCCTGCGGAATCGCTCTGGCCAAAGTGCGGATTCTTCGACCCAGCGGCGCTTCCAAGGCAAAGGGCCCGGGAACGGTCCCCCCATGATCGGACGTGGCTAAGGAGACCAGGATGGCTTCGAGAGCCTTAATCGGAAGCTCTGTGATCGCACTACTTCTAGGGACCGCAGCGGTGTGCAGCGGTCAAACCCTGGCCAGCGGAACCTTCGACCTGCCGAATTCCACTGGTCCGGGGGATCCGGGCTTCAACTCTCCGCTGACCGCGCAGCACACGCTGCCCCTAGGCGTCACTGCGCCGGCGGGAACGGAGATCCGGGTCGGCCTCCGGGACGTCAGCCGGCCGGACAAAGTCTGCGACCTCGACGACGGTTTCGGCGACCTGTTCAACGGCTGCGCCGCCGTGGACTGGCCCTTCATGGGGCGCCGGGGCATCAACGAGCTGGAGGTTGAGACGACGGAGGGTTTTACCACCCTGCATCTGCGGATGGGAGATGTCCTGTCCCTCGAACCCGAGCCGGACGGCCCTTGAGATCATTCGGCTGTGGACGGGTCCGTCCGCACATGGGTTGGAGTGCTTCCCGCTGATCTGATTCCCGGAGGATCCCTCCTCCTCGACCTCACGATGACCACCCTCGCCGAGATGGATCTCGTCATCGGCTACGAGGTGACGGTCGGCCCCGACGCGTCGCTGATCTTCGCCGACGCCTTCGAAGACGGCACCACGAACGCCTGGGGGGTGCCCCAGCCGTAGGGGTGCTCCAGCCGTAGGGGCCCACGGGGGTCGGGGAGCAATCCGCGCCGTTAGGGAGCGCGCATCGCGGGGTCCCCGAAGAGGTGGACGAGGCGGAGGTAGGCGGGGTCGCCGCCCCGGGAAAGAAAGGCGTCGCCGGCTTCCCGAAAGGCGTCCCCAAGCGTCGGGTTCTGACCTTCGGTTTCATTCCAGCGACGGGCGATCTCCAGGCCGAGGGCGTCGGCGTTGCTGTGGTAGGCGAGGCCCGAGACCGAAAGGACCGCCGCCGCCCCGCGGTTCGCCTCGGTGACGAGGGCCCCCGCCAGGGAGCGGTACCCCGGAAATTCGAAGCGTCCGGCATTGCAGGTCAGGGCGGTGAGCACGGGCCCGGTGGCCCCGGCGGGCAGGGACGGCAGGTCCTCCAGGGTCAGGAGGCCCTCCGCGGCGAGGCGGTCGAGCCCGCCGTGGCCGTAGAAGTGAATCCAGCCGAGTTCCTCCCCGAAGGCGTCCCTGAGGCGTGAGCGGGCCGGGGCTATCCCCGCGGATCCGAGGTCGAGGGTCTCGGCGCTCCAGCGCTCTGCGACGGCGGTCCCCAGTCGCCGCAGGCTCGGTTCGAAGGCCCCACCGCGGTCGCCGTCGTCGGCCACCAGCAGGGCCCGGCCCCCGTTTGGACCGCTGGCCTCGTAGGCCATCACCTTGTCGAGGGCGGCGAGGGCCTCCCGCCCCGTCGTCGCCGGGATCCGGCCGACGGCGGGGGCACCGCCGAGGCCCCGAACCAGCTCCGGATCCGAAGCGAAGAGGCCGTCGGCGGTGGCCACTAGCGCCGGGGGGATCCAGTTCCCGCCGGTTCCCCAGTGGTCTCGATAGTCGAAGTGGCCGTCACCGAGCAGCAGCACGTAGCGCGGGGGTAGGCCCCAGCTCCTGCTTTCCCGCAGCAGTGCCCGTAGGGCTTCGGGGGTGGCGATGCCGTGGGTGTAGAGGTCGTAGAGCTGTTCCATGTAGGCCACCTCGACCTCGAAGCCGGTGCTTTGCCGGTAGCGTGCCCACGCCTCCGCCGCCCCCCGCAGCGGCTCCGCGGTGACGATCAGGAGGTCGGCCCGGCGTTTGGACGGCCGCGGCCGCTGGGGCTCGTCGACGGCGACGAGGGCCGCCGGACTCAAGAGCGCCCCGTCCGGCACGACCCAATGGGTTCCGCCACGGGCCGGACGGAATCGGATCCCTGCACCTGCTTGGGTCCGCACCGGGACGGCGGGGACGACGGTGGGGTTTCTGGGATTCGAGGTCTCGAAGACGCGGGCACCGGAGGCACCCG
>JBCDIS010000211.1:0-12093 GCA_038748685.1 Acidobacteriota bacterium
AAATTTTGTGGTACAATATGCAGAATGCAGTTGCAAATTTCTTCATTGACGAGATTGTTGTCAGTTCCAATGCACCTGCTGGTGGTGTTGGCAGTTTCAGTATCCTAGGTGAGTGTGATGCTATTTATGGTGGATCTGCTGCCCCTATCTTGGATCTTGTGAAGGTGAAGAGCTCACTATATGTCACTCAAGATATCAGTCCCAAGTCGATCGAGGTAGAGTTGTTCGTTGAACATCCTCAAGTTCAAGATTTGGCCGTTTACATACAGTCTCCAACCCATACATCACTATTGGTACCGACCGAGACCACAAGTGGTGCAAACTACAATGGAACGGTATTTAGCACCGAAGGAGGCTTGCCTGCACCTGGCGGTGTCGATGCGCCCTACAACGGCGAATTCAAGCCTTGGCAGAACGATTTCAGCCAATTCGAAGGGCAACAGACTCGTGGTGTCTGGCGATTAGTCGTAGTAGATAGTAACAACAACGGTGTGGAGGGAGAGCTACAGGGCTGGAACTTGAGGCTTTGCAGCTAGAGAATACTGCATATCGTCCGTCGAGGGTCATCTCGTCGATGAAAACCGCGTTCGCCAGGGAGAATCCCATCAACCCCCCCACCAGCACGGCGACGACGAAGAACGCGCGGATGGCGAGCACCCAAGGGGTCCCTTCGCCGACCCTCGCTTCGACCTCGGCGGGGAATTCGTCCCACCCTTCGACGGTAAAAATCTGGAACATCGAGTAGGCGGAGCGGGCCGGGTCCCCGAAACGCTCCGGGGCCACCTCACCGAAGAGGAAGGTGGCGGTGAGGGCGAAGATCAAGTTGAGCAGACCGAGGGCCAGGAAGACCCCCACCGACGCCCGCAGGGCCCGAGCCACGCCGAGGGCGATGCCGGCGGCGTCGGGGATGAAGCGCAGGAGCCGCAGGAGGCGGAACAGCCGACCGGCACGGAAAACCGGAAGCCAGATCAGGGCGTGGGCCGAGTGGACCCAGGGCTCCACCAGCACCGGCAGGCAGAGCACGGTGATGAGGAAGTCGAACCGGTTCCAGCCCGATGCGCGGTAGACCCGCCATCCCTGACGCCGTACCTTGAGGATCACCTCGACGACGAAGAAGAGTACGCAGGCGTAGTCGACGGCGTCGAGCCAGGCGCGCTCGGGGTGGCCGTCGGGAAAGAACCCCGCCGCGGTCATAACGGCGGTGTTCAGGAGAATCACCGCCATCACGACCCGCTCGGAGATCAGCAGGTCCACCAGCCAGCGTGCCACCGACCTTTCCTCCGGCGTTTAGGGGAACGCCCGTTCGAGGGCCTGCTGGACATCCGCCACCAGGTCGTCCACCGCCTCGATTCCCACCGACAGGCGAAGCAGGCTGTCGGACATCCCGAGCTTCCTCCGGGTCTCCTCGGGCACCGAGGCGTGGGTCATGATGGCCGGGTGGTTGACCAGGGACTCCACCGCCCCCAGGGACTCCGCCAGCTGGAAGATCCGGACGCTCTCGGCGAAGCGGCGGGCGTGGCCGAGATCGCCGTCGAGCACGAAGGAGATCATGCCGCTGGGCCCGGACATCTGCCGCCGGTAGAGGGCGTTCTGGGGGTGGGACTCGAGGCCCGGGAAGAGCACCTCAGGCACCCTGGGGTGGCCCTCCAGCATCTGGGCGATGGTGGTGGCGTTGGCGCTATGGCGGGCCATGCGGACGTCGAGGGTCTTGATGCCCCGCAGGGTCTGGGAGGCGTCGAAGGGAGCCATCACGCCGCCGAGGGCGTTCTGTAGGAACCGAACCCGCTCCGCCAGGCCGGCGTTCGCCACCACTACGATGCCACCGATCACGTCGGAATGGCCGTTCAGGTACTTGGTGGCGGAATGCATGGAGACGTCGAAGCCGAAGCTCAGGGGACGCTGGTACAGGGGGGAGGCGAAGGTGTTGTCGCAGACCAGCAGCACCTCCGGACTGTGGCGGCGGGCGATCTCCACCAGGGCTTCGAGGTCCACCATCTTCATCATCGGATTGGTGGGGGTCTCTACCCACACCATCCGGGTGTCCGCCGTCATGGCGGACTCGAACTGGTCCAGGTCCGTCATATCGACGTAGTGGACATCGAGCCCCTGGGACCGTTCCCGGACCTGGGTGAACTGACGGCGGGAACCGCCGTAGAGGTCGTCCATGGCCACCACCCGAGATCCGCTGTCCAGCAGGTCGAGGAGGGTCGCCATGGCGGCGAGCCCCGATGTGAAGGCGAAGCCGCCGCAGCTGGGGTCCTGCTCCTCGGTGACGCCGTTGCCTTCGAGGGAAGCCACCATCCGCTCCAGGGCGTAACGGGTGGGGTTGTGGGAACGGGTGTATTCAAAGCCCTTGTGCTCCCCGGGGGATGCCTGGGCATAGGTCGCAGAGGTGACGATCGGTGGGATGACGGCGCCGGTGATGGGCTCCGGTCGCTGACCGCCGTGGATCACCAAAGAGCCAGGCCGCAGGTTTTTCGCAACGTCGCTCATGGTCGGTCTCCTGTCGTCTCCGGCCGCTCCGCCCCGCGGAGCTCCGGATCGGGTTCGAACAAAAACGGATATGGCATCGGCGACCTTCGGGCGCCCGAGCCGGCGCACAGCATAGCCGCCCTATTCAGTTGTGAGAAGTGCCGCGTCTCACCGGTGAGACGGCGGCCTTCGCCGCGGGGCTATCGGGCGGACACGGATCGGGATCCGTGCGGCGAAGGACGTTGGATTTCTGGGATATACGTCGCGTTTGTCCCCAGACCCCGGGTTCTGGCACTGGCCTTGCTTTGGAACGCCCGTAGCCGGACAAGCTGAACCGGGCGGACGCCGCCGAACCCACCTGAGGCGGCGTCCGCCCAGCGTTTCACCAGTTCCCACCTCAGTCCCCCGGGGCCACGGCCCTGGTGGCGATGCGGCGGAGCCGGGGCAGGTCGGCGTCGCGGCGCCCCTCCGTCACGGCGAGGAAGCGGCGATGGGCGGCGTCGGCGTCCTCCGTCCGCCCCTGCTCGCGGTAGAGGTTGCCGAGGTGGAAGAGTGAGCGCAGGCACGGCGCCGTCGGCTCGACCCCTACCCGGGTCACCGCCCCTTCGAGGTCCGCCAGGGCGTCGGCCTTGCGACCCAGGAGGTAGCGCACCACCGCACGGTTCGACCGAAATCCGCAGCTCCGGTGGGGCAGGCGATCGATTCCGTCGCCGAGCACCGCCTCCGCCTCCCCCAGCCGACCCTGACCCTGGAGGGCGATGGCCAGAAGGTCGAAGGCCAGGGGGTCGTCCACCCCGCCGTCGATCACCCGGCGGGCTGCCCCTTCGGCGACGGCGTGGCGCCCCCGCGCGAGGGCCACCTGGGCCCGGGTCAGCAGGGCCACGGTCACCGGCTCCAGCTCGAGGGCTCGATCGGCGGCGGCGGCGGCCTGGTCCAGCTGCCCTAGACGATAGTGGGTCTGGGCCAGGTCCGCCCAGCTCGACGAGCCCCGGGGGTCGCTGCGGACGGCCCATTCCCACAGGGCGAGGCTGGAGGTCCATGCCCGGTTGTAGCGCACCGTCTGCGCCGACAGGGCGAGGCCCCAAAGCGCTAGGACCACGGCCCCCGCGGTCGACGCCCAGCGGGGCCCACTCTCCAACGCGACCCACCGCGACCCACTCCGTCGCGACCGGTTCCAACCCTCGACCGTCGCGCCCCCCCACAGGAGGAGCCCCAGCAGCGGCAGGTAGAGGTAGCGGTCGTGGACGACGTGCTCCGGGTGGAACGCCGCGACGTTCAGCGCCGGCAGCAGGGGCAGGGCGAAGAGGCCCAGGGAGAAGGCCCGCCGTGGATCCCGCCGCGCGGCCTGAAGACCCACTGCGAAGAGGCCGAGGAGCAGGGCCAGTCCGGCGAGCCACACTACCCAAGAGATGTCCCGACCGTCGCCGACCCGCAGGGGGTACGACGGCCCGAGCCATAGCGGGAACACCGCTTGCCGCAGGTAAAAGAGGAGCAGGCGGGGGA
Organism: Acidobacteriota bacterium; assembly: GCA_038748685.1. Taxonomy (GTDB): domain Bacteria; phylum Acidobacteriota; class Thermoanaerobaculia; order Multivoradales; family J023; genus JAUIJL01. The sequence goes on from JBCDIS010000211.1 coordinate 3,976, forward strand.
TATCGACGAACAGGTCCAGCACCCCGGGCGGGTCGGGGGCCAGGGTCTGAAGGCGGCCGAGGATCCTCAGCCGGACGACGAACCACACCGCCGCCAGGGCCGCGAAAGGCAGGGCCACCACCGCCGCCCCAGCCCAACGGGCTCTTCGGGCAGGCCCGGTCTCCGGCAGCGCTCGCACCTCCCCCAGTGCTCGCTCCTCCCCCAGCGCCGAGGCCCCCCCTAGCGCCCGGACCCAGAGGACCACAGCCAGCGGCCAAAGCACCGCCACCTCCTTCGACAGCAGGGCCAGAGCGTAGAGGCCGAGGGCCAGGGCCCATCGGCCCCAACGGCGCCAGGTTCCCTCCGACGGCGCCGCGGGCATCGCCAGCAGGCTGCCCAAAAGACCCAAAGACACCAGCAGATCCGGGGAGCCGGAGATCCACGTCACCGACTCGACGTGGACCGGATGGACGGCGAAGATCCAGGCGACCCCCAGGGCGGTCCACTCCCCGAGCCCCAGCCGCAGCGCCACCCGTCGCGCCAGGAGACAGACCAGGATGTGGAGCAGGAGGCTCCCGAGGTGCCAGCCCAGCGTGTCGTCGAGGCCGAAGGGCCGATGGCAGAGCGTCAGCCAGGCGACAAAGGCCGGACGCCAAAAGTTGCTCCAAGGCTCCCCACGGTCCCCCTTGAAGGCCCACACGTCGGAGGTGAGGGCCTCGCCGAGGTGACGGTTCTCCTGGATCAGGTGGTTCTCGACGATCTGCTTGAGATCGTCATACACGAAGTCCCCCCGCAGCCCGTTGGCGTAGACCAGGCAGCAGCTGACCACCAGGGCGAGGACGGCGACGACGCCAAAGCGGCGTCCGAGGTGAGAATCGGGAGACTCGATCGTAGGGCTCCTGGGGACGGATCGCCGCGGATCGGCGACCCGATTGTTCTGGGGCTCCGTGCTAGAGTTCCGGCGCATTCTAGCCCTTCTAGACGGTCCCGATCCCCAGTCCATGGACCCCGATCCGCGGGCCCCGATCCACCGGAGCCAGCCGCCAGCCGACCCGAGCATGGAATCGTCCTCGACACCGCGGTTGTCCCCGCGGCCTCTGGCCCTCCATCCGATCGTAGGGCTCTTATTCTTGGCGGCGCTGGTCCTCGTGGCCTACGGACCTACCCTCGGCCACGGCTTCGTGTGGGACGACCACGAGCATGTGGTCGACAATCCCCACCTCGAAGACGCGTCTAGCCTCGGGCGCTTCTTCCGCACCGATGTCCTCTCCATCGCCCGGGATTCGGGGGAGCGCTCCAACTACTACCGCCCCCTCTTCTACGTCCAGTACGTGGCCTACCGCCACGCCTTCGGCCTCGATCCCCGGGGCTGGCACGCCATGGCCCTGCTGTGGCATCTCCTCGCTTCCTGCGCCGCCTGGGGGCTGGCCCGACGCCTCGGATTCAGCCCCGCCGTCGCCCTCGGGGCCGCCGCCCTCTTCGCACTGCACCCGGCCCACGGGGAGTCGGTGAGCTGGGTCGCGGCGGCCTTCAACGACCCGCCGGTGGCGGTGGCCCTGATGCTCGGCCTCTGCGGACACCTGGCCCACTGCCGAAAGCCGAGGGCCGGACGGGCGGGATGGGGCCTGGGCCTAGGGGTCCTCAGCTACGGGCTCGCCCTGCTGACGAAGGAGTCGGCGCTGTCGATGCTGCTGCTGGTATCCCTGGTGGAGCTCTACGTCCGCGCCACGGAAGACCCGTCTGAGACGACGCCGGGGAATGGCCCGGCGGCGGTCGCCCTGGCCCAGGCCATCGCCCTTGCTCTGCTCGCGGTGGTGATGGCGTCGGAGCTGCCCCTCGGAGACCTGGCGATCCGCCACGCCCATGCCGTCGCGGGGGCCCAGCTGGCGGCCCTCGGCCTCGGCGCCGTCGCGGCCCTGCGGGCAGTCCCGTCCCTTCGAGGGTACGGGACCCAGGCCCGCGGCGCCTTCCTCGGACTGCTCCCCTACCTCGGGCTGACGGTCCTCTATTTCTACGTCCGCAAGCTGGCGATCCACACCAGCTTCGGCGTCCACGCCGGCGCCGTCGACACCGGCCAGTGGCTGGCGACCCTGCCCTCCCTCGGCCTTTACTACCTCCGCTTCCTGTTCTGGCCTTGGGGCTTCGCCCCCAGCTACCCGGCCCGCTACGTCGACGGCTGGGGGGACCCCGCGGCGATGGCGGCGGCCCTGGCGTGGTTGGCGATCGCCGCCGCCGCGGCATGGTGGTGCCGGGGCCGGCCGGTGCGCTGGCTCGGGGTCCTGTTCGTGGTGGCCTGCGTCTGGCCGGTGGTCCACGTGCGCTCGTTCCGCCCCACCTACCTGGTCCACCAGCGCTACCTCTACCTGGCGGTCTTCGGCCTGTGCCTGGTGCTGGCCCACTGGGCCCTCGGCCGGGCCGAAGGAGCCGCGATGCGCCGACGCTTCCGACTGGGGGTCCTCGGAGGCCTGGGGATCCTGTGGACGGCCAGCCTGTGGCACCACAACGGCGCCTGGGCCAGCGATGTCGCGCTATGGACCCGCATCGCCGAGGTGGATCCCCAAAACCCGGCGTCCCACGAATGGCTCGGGGCCCGGGCGATGGAGGAAGGGCGCCTGGACGACGCCGAGGCGATGTTCCGCCGGGCCGTCGAGATGGCCCCGTCCTCCCCCACCGCCCACCGCAACCTCGCCGTCCTGCTCCACACCCGCCGCGGTCGCCCCGCCGACGCCCTGACGTCCTACGAAGAGGCCCTCGCCGCCTTCACCGCCCGCCCGGACCTGCGGGAGGAGGCCCTCGAAGCCGAGGTCAACTACGGGGCGGCCCTCGCCCAGGCGGGCCGGTCCGGCGACGCCCTCGGGGTGCTCCTGCCCCTTGCCCGTCGTCCGCCCCATCCGCCCACCGCCGTCCGCAACGCCGCGGTGCTGCTCCGCGCCGCCGGCCGCCTCGACGACCTGCGGTCCCTTCTCGCCCTGGCCGTGGCCCAACACCCCGAAGACCCGACATTGGGCGCTATGCTGAGGGACGTCCAGCGGACGGCCCCAGCCCCCGGGGAGGATACCGATGCCCCCTGAGCCGCGGGACGACCGACCTTCGGGGGGGAAGGGCCTGGCGGCCGTCGCCGGGGTCGGCGCCCTGGCCCTCCTGCTGCGCCTGGTCTACCTCCACCAGACCGCCGACCTCCCCCTCGTCGCGGTCCCCCTGGCGGACGCCAAGGCCTACCTCGACTGGGCCCGATCCATTTCCGGTGGAGATGTCTGGAGCCGCGCCCAGGGGACCTTCTACCAGGCCCCCCTCTATCCGTACCTCCTCGCCCTGTTGCAGACCCTCGCCGGAGAGGGGGGCGAGGCCGCCGACCGCACCCTGGTTCTGGTGCGGTGGGTCCAGGCGGGGTTCGGGGCCCTGTCCTGCGTCCTGCTGACCGTCGCCGGGGGCCGCTGGTTCGGCCGTCGAGCGGGGATCGCGGCGGGGTGCCTCCTCGCAGCCTACCCGCCGGGCCTGTTCTTCGACGGCTTGATCAACAAGACCAGCCTCGCCCAGGTGCTCCTCTGTGGCCTCCTGGCCCTTCTCTCCCGATGGAATGATCCCCCCGGTGCGGGGCTGCGAATCGCCGTCGGGGCCGGAGCCGTCCTCGGCCTGCTGGCTCTGACGCGGGAGAACGCCCTTCTGCTGCTGCCGGTGCTGGTGATCTGGGCCGCCCTCCACCGGTCCTCCGGGGACCCGGGGGTCGACACCGGCGGCTCCGATCCGTCCGGGCGTCGAAGGCGGGCCGCAGCCCTCCTCGTCGGCTGCGGCCTCGTGCTGCTGCCCGTCGCCCTCCGCAACCTGGCGGTGGGTGGAAGCTTCGCCGTCACCACCTCCCAGGCCGGTCCGAACTTCTATATCGGCAATCGGGCCGGGGCCTCCGGCTCCTACACCCCCCTCCGGACCGGTCGCAGCGACACCCCCTTCGAGCGCCGGGACGCGGTGGAGCTCGCCGAAGCCGACGAAGGTCGCGCCCTGACCCCGTCCGAGGTCTCAGCCTACTGGTTCACCCGCGCCCGGCGGGATATCGCCGCCGACCCCCTACGGTGGCTTCGGCTGATGCTCCGGAAGACCTGGATGGTGGGTCATCGGTACGAGGTCCCCGACGTCGAAGACCTCTACCTCTTCGCCGAGGAAGCGTGGATCCTCGGCGTGCTCCTCCCCTGGCTCCACCTGGGGGTTCTGGTACCCCTGGCGATCCTCGGCCTCGGCGCCGCCTGGGGGGACCGTCGCCGCATTTCCGGCCTGCTGTGGATTCTCCTCACCCTGGTGGCCGGTGTCGCGGCGTTCTACGTCTTCGCCCGCTACCGCTACCCCATCGTGCCGCCCCTGGCGCTGCTCGCCGGAGTCGCCCTGGCCAAGGGGACGGCGGGTCCGCGGGCCTGGGCCCTGGACCGACGCCCCCTCGCCGCGGCCCTGGCGCTGGCGGCCGTCGCCGCCGTGACGGTCAACCTACCGTCGTCTTGGCTCCTCGGCAGAGACCCGCTGGCGAGCCGCGCCATGGCCCACGTCAACGCCGGAGTCGCCCTGGTGGACCTCGGCCGTTACGACGAAGCGATCGACCTCTACCGCCGCGCCGCCACCCTCGACCCCAGCTTGGTGGAGGCCCGCCTCGGCCTCGGTTCCACGCTGCTGTTCATCGGCCAGTTGGACGACGCCGTCGATCATTTGCTGGCGGCCGCGGAGCTCAGCCCGGGGGACGCCGAGATTCAACATCAGCTCGGTCAGGCCTACCGATCCATCGCCCTGGCGCGGGCCAGGCCCGCCGCCATGGCACGCGCCACCCACCACCTGCGAAGGGCACTCGACCTCGACCCCGCCTTCGCCCTGGCCGCCCTCGATCTGGCGGCCCTCCTGGACGCCGGAGGCGACGGCCCGGATGGGACAAGGGTCCTGCAAGATGCCCTCTCCGCGGCCCGCGATCGGGGCGAGGAAGGCGCCGTCTCGGCCCTGTCCCGAGCCTTGGGGTCCAGGCAAGGCAGTGCCATATAGCGCAGGCATATCCTCCCATTTTCACGCGACCTGACCTCGCCTCCGTATGCTACGATTCGCCGGTTACCTGAAAAATTCCACCGCCGCAACGCGAGAGCCGCCGTCAGCAGACATACCAGCGGCCCTCCGGTGCAGCGAGGAACAGATTGCGGCGGACGTCGCGATTCGGTGATCTGGGGTGTCTGGCTCCGGCTTCACCGGACTTTAAATCTTGAATCGGAACTTGGCAGAGAAGGGGGCCTTGAGCATGAATCGGAATCGAGCTTTGTGGATTGTCGCCATTGTCGGACTCGCCCTGGGGGTCACGGTTTACGCCACCAACATCTACGAGACCACCGACGGTCCGATGCCCATCGCGGACAACTCCGGCGCCCTCGGCGACTGCCAGACCATCAACGTGCCGGACAGCATCGTGATCACCGACGTCGAGGTCGAGATCACCGCCGCCCACTCCTGGGTCAGCGACCTGACCTTCGAGGTCACCAGCCCCGCCTCCACCAGCCTCACCATCATCAACCGCTCGGGCCGCAACGGCACCGGCGCCGGCAACAACGTCGACCTCGTGGACACCACTCCGGTCCGCTACTCCGACGCCGCCCCGTCCGGCCTCAGCGCCGAGACCCTCGGTGACAACTGCACCGGTGCAGCCATCATCGACGGCAGCGCCGGCTGCGAAGACAACTACACCCCGGACCCGGACGCCACCGATACCCCCGTGGCCGGCACCGGCACCGACTTCGGTGACTTCGACGGTGAGAACGCCCAGGGCGTCTGGACCCTCTGCGTCGCCGACTCCGCCGGCGGTGACACCGGGACCCTGACCTCCTGGCGCCTCGGCATCAACAAGCCGATTCCGGTGGAGCTGCTGAGCTTCAGCATCGACTGATCCAGCACCCCATTGGACCGAGAAACGTGCCACTTGTGAAAGCAGGTGGCACGTTTTGTTTGGAACGATTCCCGCCGACCGATTCTGGAGACCGAGCCGCCATGGGACGTCCCTCCCCTTCCGAGTTTCCCTCGCCGCTGGCCACGCTCCTGACCCTGGGCGTGTGCCTCCTTTTCCAAGTCGCCTGCGGCGGCGAGGACGCCCCCCCACGTCCGGTCGACCTCGAAGATCTTCCCTCCATCGACACGTCCTCCTTCGAGACGGGGGTCGCCGAGGCGCTTCAGAACGGCCGCGACGAAGTGGAACGCCTCCGGGCCAGCCTGACGGCGCCTGAGCTCTCGGAGCTCTACGGCGGCCTCGGGGAGCTCCACCACGCCTACGAGCTGCACCGGGCAGCCCTCGTCTGCTATCGAAACGCTGCCGCCCTCTTCCCCGACGAGCCCCGGTGGCCCCGGCTGGCGGGCCACGCCCACCGGGCCCTGGGCGAGTCCGACGCCGCCGTCGCCCAGCTCGAACGGGCCCGGGACCTGACCCGCGGGGGGGATCCGCAGGTGGCGGCGGTGGTCTCCCTCGCCTTGGGGGAGGCGCTGCTCGAAGCCGGCCGACCGGAGGGGGCCAAGACCGAGCTGGAGGCGGCCCTGACCCGGGTGCCGTCCCTGGCTCCGGCCCACTTCCACCTCGGGCGCCTGGCCGCCGAGCGGGGGGACCCGGAGCAGGCGGTACGCCACTTCCAGCGGGCCCTCGACCTGCAGCCGGAGGCCACGGTGGTCCACCTGCCGCTGGCGGCCGCCCACCGCGCCCTGGGGAACGACGACGCGGCGGAGCGCCACGCCGGTCTACGGGGGGAGGGCTCCCTGAACCTGGAGGACCCCTGGCTAGCGCGGATGCGGGGCCGGGCCACCGGCGCCAGCCGCCAGCTCGATACCGGCGCCCGCGCCTTCGCCCAAGGGGAGTTCGAGCGGGCCGAGGCGGCATTCCGCAACGCCGTGGAGCAGGCGCCGGAGGACGCCGTCGCCCGCCTCAATCTAGGCTCCGCCCTGGCGCGGCTGGGCCGGGTCGACGAAGCCCGTGAGCAGCTCCGCCGGGCGGCGGACCTCGACCCCGAGAACGCCAGGGTCCATTTCAACCTCGCAAAGCTGGAGGCCGCCGGGGGGGACACCGCCGCCGCCGTGTCGGGCTACCGCCGGGCCCTGGAGTTGGACCCCTCCTACCTGAGCGCCCGATTCAACCTGGCCAACACCCTGCTTCGCAGCGGCGATTTCGACGATGCCTTGGACGCCTTCCGCCAGGTCGTCGCCACCGACGCGGCCCATGGACCGGCCTCCCTCGGGGAGATGGTGTGCCTGTCGCGCCTGGGCCGAGACGCCGAGGCCATCGCCCGGGCGGAGGCCGCTAGGCAGGCCCTTCCGGAAAGCCCGGCGATGGCGGAAGCTCTGGCCCGCCTACTCTCCGCGTCGCCGCCGCCGGAGCTGCGGGACGGTCCCAGGGCCCTGGGGATCCTTTCGGAGCTGGTGGCGGAGTCCACCGACCTCGGGACCATCGAGGCCCTGGCCATGGCCCACGCCGCCACCGGTGACTTCCCCCAGGCGGTGTCGTGGCAGGAGCGGGCGCTGGCGGCGGTGCGCCAGAGCCGGCGGACCGATCTGGTGGCGCCGATGGCGGCCAACCTCGCCCGCTATCGCCAGGGTCAGATCGCCGAAGCGCCGTGGCACGGAGCGGCCTTCGGCGCCGAATGGTAGGCCACCCCGGACGGCCCCTTGAGGGCGCCCTCAAGGGGGTGACGGAGGCGACGCGGGTCGACCGGCGACTGGCTTGAGGTAGCGCAGGGAACGGGCGGGCTCCGCGGCGACGGCCCCCAGGACACCCCCCATCATGGCGCCAATCACCCCCACCATCGCCACCTCGCTACCGGCGAAGTAAAGATTGCGCACCGGCGACCGGGGCCGCAGCCAGGGATTGGCGAACCGTTCCGGCGTGGGTTCCAAACCGTAGATCGAGCCCGCCATCGGCCGGCAGAAGTGGTCCGTCGACACCGGGGTCGACAGCTCCACGTGGTCCAGCATCGGCGCGAGGCCCGGCATGTGACCGAGAAACTGCTCGAGCAGGGACGCTTCGATCTTCGCCTTGAGGGCGTCGTAGTCGGCGCCCCGCTTGCGCCAGGGCTTGCCGCTCCACGGCGCGAAGGTTTCCCAGGGGACGAAGGTGACCACCTCCCCGGTATGCCTCACCTCGGGACCGGG
>JBCDIS010000212.1:0-12035 GCA_038748685.1 Acidobacteriota bacterium
GCCGCCGGGCCTGGGGGGCGCGGGAGGGTGTCGAGGACGCGGGGGCCGCCGCGGACAGGGCCGCGGCCCCTTCCACCACACCCGCCGGATCCCCGCGGCCGGCGATCCCCGGCGCGGCGGCCCCGTCGTCGAACACGAGGGCGGCGCGGCTGCCGTCGGCCCGCTGCGCCAGGAGGTCCCCCCAGGCGGACAGCGTGTCGAGGGCGGCGGCGTAGCGGCTCACGCCGCCGAAGTCCGTGGCCATGCTGCCGGAGCCGTCGAGGACGAAGACCACGTCCATGGGGGCCGCGGCGTCGCAGGCGAGCACCGACGGCTGAAGGACAGGCGCCGCCGCCGGCTGGCACAGGGCGACGTCGTCGAAGCGGGCCGTCATCGCGGCCATGGCGTCGTAGGAGGCGACGCCGAGGCCGAGGATCGGCGACGACCCGAGGTCCACCACCGCTTCACCGCCGGAGCTGCCGGGGCGGGTCTCGCGGATCCAGGTGGCGCCGCCGTCGAGGGAGTAGAGGGTGCCGGAAACGTCGCCGCGGCGCTCCACCGCCACCCGAACCGGCACCGAGATCCCTGTGACCTCCTGGGACAGGCTACGCCCCACCTCGCCGTCGGCGGTCCGCTTGCCGAAGAGCAGGGCCGGACCCGGCGGCGTCTGGTAGTCGGGCACCGCCTGGGCCATCACCCTGGCGGAGCGCTCCGCCACACCCGAGGCGAGGACCACCCCCGCCTTGCGGAAGCGGCTGCTTCCGGGGTCCACTGGGAAGCCTTCGACCGTGGCTTCGAATCGAAAGTCCCCCACCGGGGCGGGGCGATGCAGGAGGTGGTAGCGGTCGTCGGTCCACAGCACCGGGCCATTGGAGGTCAGCTCCAGGCCGCCGCCGGTGACCTGGACACTTCCCAGGTCGGGGCTCACGGCGCCGACGGTGGCCAGGGTCCAAACCGGCTCCGGCAGGCCATCGCCGTCGGGGTCGTCGAAGCCGTCCAGCTCGCACATCGACGGGTCATGGGATTCGACGCCTAAGGGGCTCGGCGATCGAACGCCGAAGTCGAGATCGAGTCGGGTGTCGAAGGCTCCAAGGGTGACGGCCCCAGGGACCGCCGTCGCCTCCGAGAGGGACGGTGAAAGCGTGGACGGGTCCAGGGACAGGGAGAGTGGCTGCCCCACCGGCAGGCCGCCGATGAGGAATCGGCCGTCGACGCCGCTCAGCGCCGACCCCACCTCGAGCCCACCACCATCCTGGACCACCACCCGAACTCCGCGGACCCCGGGTTCGCCGGCGTCCTGCAGACCGTCGCCGTCGAGGTCGTTCCACACCCGGTCCCCCACTCCGCCCTGCCCTGGGGCGGCGCAGCTGAAGGCGCCGAGGACGCCGTCGGCGGCGGCCGTCAGATCCGCCTCGACCGCCGGGGTGAAGGAGGTTCCGCCGCTGATCCACCCGGCGAAGTCCGCCAGATCCAGGTGGAAGGTGCCGAGCCCTTGGCCGTCGCCGCGGATGCCGACGCCGTGCATGACGAGGTCGGGGAAGTCGGAGGCCAGCCGTTCGAGGGCCCATTGGGTGTTGCCCAGGGGCTCGCCGTCGAAGGTGCCGTAGTCGAGGTTGTAGCGGCCGGACCAGGCGACGTCGGACCACGGGCGGAAGGCGCCGGATCCGTCCCGCAGGTCAATGTCCTGGATCTGGCTCAGCCCATAGCCGTCCGGGCCGCGGCCCGCCAGGTCGACGTTCGGCAGGCCGTCGGTGACCAGCACCAGCGCCGGACGGTGCCCGGGGGCCAGCTCCGTCGCCAGCCAGGCGGCGGTCTGGTCGAGGGCGATGGCGGTGGGGGTGGTCGTGAAGGTGGGGCGCTGGATGTCGGAGAGGGCCCCGAGGGCACCGGCAACGTCCGCCGGGTCGGCGAAGGGGGACCGCACCTGGGTGACGGCGGCGGGGTTCGCCGCCACGTCCATGTCACCGTAGAAGGTCAGAAGGGCCGCGCGGCTGCCGTCCTGCCGCAGGGAGAGCTGTGCACGGATCCGCTCCAGCAGGCGCTCCGCCGCCGCCAGCTTGCTCGGATCCTCGCCGGCGGCGGCGCCGGGGAAATCGGCGTCCATGCTCTGGGAAAGGTCGACCAGAAAGGCGACGTCGAGGGGTGTCCCGTCGTCGCAGGCGGGGGCGGAGCCCGCCACCGGCGCCGGCGGGTCGTTGGGGTGACAGAGACGCCAATCGTCGACGTCCACCGCGAACACCGGCGCCGGGTCGTAGCCCGCCACCATGATCCCCACCTCGGGGGACCGGCCGAGGGCGACATCGACGGTGCCGCCGCGGGCCCCCGCCGGCACCACCCACTCACCGGTGTCGTCCAGGAACGACACCGTCACCGCGTCACCGCGGCGGACCAGGGCCAGCCTCTGGGGCACCGGGAGGTCGTCCCGGATGCTCCCCAGCTCCTCGGCCTGCCCGCCGTCCGTGGTCCGCACGTCGAAGTAGACCGCCGGCCCGGTGGGGTGACCCGGGACGACGCACACCATCACCCGCGCCGCCAGGTGATCGAGGCTGGACCGCGCCGTCAGGCACGCTTTGCGGTAGGTTCCCCCGCCGTCCGCCGCCAGGGCCGAAAAGTCCACCTCCGCCCGCAAGTTCCCTGGCACCGTCCGGTGCACGAACGTGCCGTGATCGGCCCCGTGGTAGAGGGAGCTGCCGTCGGAGGCGATCCGCAGCTTGCCCCCCACCAGGGCGGCGCTGCCGTCGTCAGCGTCGCCGACTCCAGACACTGTCCAACCGGCGTCGAGGCTAGCGCCGTCGAAGGGGTCGACGGTGCAGAACGAGGTGGCGGCTGTGGCCCCTCCGTCCTGGGCCGACGCGGGGTCGGACCAGATCGCAAGGAGCGCGGCCAGGGCGCAGAAAAGGGGCAGCGCAGGTCGAGCGAGGGAATGCATGGTCTCTCCGGGGCGGCCGGCATGGGGCCTGCCCATGGGTTCGGTGACGTCCGGGGCGATGCGGGGGACCGGGCGGCCAGCGCTTGGGGAGCGTCGTGTACGCCGCGCATCGCGGGGTCGTGTTCTTCCCTCATCAGGGCGTCAGATCCCCTCCGGAATCGCCCAAATCGAATTTGACCAATAGATCTGACGCCCGAAGTGGCTTCTACAGAGCGCCGCAGCGATCCCCGATCCGAAACGTTTTGGCCCGCACCGGCATGACCCTTCGAACCGGTTCCAACTAGGCGGGCGCGCGGATCGTGCCCACACCACAACGACCCAAAGAGAGGAAACCCAATGTTCAAAATCAAGAACCTGCTGGTGAAGGTGACCCCGGAGGGGAGCGGAACCCAACCGTGCCCCACCCCCACCTGTGGAGGTTGCACCTGTACCGATGACGGCTCCTTCTGCGACTTCCCCACGTACTGCACTGGATGCTCGACCCCCACCGAGTGCCGGGGGGAGAGCGGCTGCCGCCCCTGCACCGAGGTGGACACCCAGTGCACCGCCTGCACCCACGGCTGCACTATCTGCACCGACGGCTGCACCCAGCCCACGATCCGGGGCGGCGGACGCGTCCGCGGCGGTCCTGCCGCGGCGTGCGACGGCTGCACCTCCTGCACCGACGGCTGCACCGCCTGCACAGATGGCTGCACGGCCTGCACCGACGGCTGCACGGCCTGCACCGACGGCTGCACCTCCTGCACCGACGGCTGTACCGCCTGCACCGACGGCTGCACGTCCTGCACCGACGGATCCTCCGCCCGGGTGGCCGGAGGTGAGGTGGCCGCCGGCCGGCTGGCCCGCCTGACGGCCCTGCGCACCCAGCTGCGCCGGCGCCTGGCGGACGTGGAGGAAGAAGCCCAGATCCTCGAGCGGGGCCTCGAGCCCCGGACCCTCGAGGAGGTCGAGGCCCTGGAAGCCCAGCTCGACGACGCCAAGGCGGCCCTCGCCGAGCGCCGCGCCGAGTTGGAGCAGAAGTGACCTACCGTAACTAGGTGAGCCCGCCCCGAGCCGCGAACTTCGCGGATCGAGGCGGGCCCCACCCCCGCGGGCGCCGCCCTGAAAGAAGGAGCCCGCGGGGGCTTTCCAAGGATAACTCACATGCTCCGCGACCTTCTCGACGTCCAATTTCGCGCCAATCCGGCCCTTGAGCTCGTGCTCTACGACCGCCTCGACGACGGGGTCCGGCAGAGCCTCATCAACTTCCGCCGCGACCCTGATTTCTACGGCGTGCTCCGGCCCACCGCCGACGCCGACGCCGGCCTACAGCAGAGCGCCGTCTGCACGGAGACCGCCCTCTTGCTCCTGACCCTCAAAGAGCCCATGCGGCCGCCGTCTTTCCTCGCCGGCCGCGGCCGCGGGGAGGCCAGTGAACAGCTCGCCCGCCTGGTGCTGGACGGCATCCTGCAGATCGACGGCGGCGACGCCTTCGTCCACGGCGCCGCCGCCCACGACGTCCTGTTCGCCGAGGCGCCGGACGACGGTGACGGCCGCGGGACCGATGCCCTGACGCGACTGTCCGTCGCCGCCCTCCGCCATGCCCAGGGACTGCACCTGGACGACGTCCAGGCCCTCGCCCGACGGCTGTACGCCTACCACCGGCGACCGGCGACCCCCGCCTGGCTCGAACGCCTCCCCGACGGCGCGGCGGTGCGGGACTACCTCGGCGTCGAGTCTTCGGGTCCGGCGCGACGACGACTCTTGCGCCACTGGCGACCCAGCGGCAGCGGAAGGGAAAGCTTCTGGCTTTCGTGGTCCGCCACCGGGGGCGGGCGCAGACCGTCAAGGGACTCCACGAAGATGTTCAAGATCTACGTCGGCGTCGACGTCGAGTCCATGCCGGCGGCCTTCCACGCCGCCCTGGAGATCTTCAACCAGCACGGGGTCCGACACTTCAAGGTGGGCGCCGACGCTTTCGGCCTCCTGCGCCCCGACAAGATGGTGGCCTACCTCGACAGCCGCCAGCAGGTGGACGCGGTCGCCGCCGATCTCGGCCCGGCGCTCATGACCTGTCGACCCCACGGCGTTCCCTTCACCGCACAGCTGGACGACGCCGGCAGGGTGTCGTGGGGCGCCGATCCCCGGACGAACTGGACACCCTCCTGGCAGGAGGGGGAGAGCTGGCGCCTGTGGCTGGTTCAGCAGCTCGCCGTCGGCCTCCACCACGCTCAAGCCCAGCAGACCACCCAGGGCGACGAACCCGAACCTTGGCGCTTCGCCCTGAAGCGCATGGACCTCGAAGGCGTCGACACCACCACATGGGCCCCCCGCGACGACGCGTTCGCCCATTTCCAAGGAGATTCGCCCCAATGACCACCGTCCACCCACTGACCGACGGCGCCTTCGTCCTCCCCCCCGACGTCCTGCTCATCCCGGTGACGGACCTTTCCGAGGGCGTCCGGGAGGGACTGTCGTTCGACGAGGGGGACATCGCCGTCACACGCCCCAACGGGCGGGCGTCGTCCGTCATCCTCGACCCCAGCTCCGCCGATCTGCTCCGCTCCTTCGAGCGCCCCACCCCCATCGTCGACGCCGTCATCGCCCTGAGCCGGGATCGGGACCTCGATCCGGAGGAGACCCTGGATTCCGCCTATCCGGTGCTCGAATCCCTCCTGCGTTCCGGCTTCCTGGTGGCCGAGGGGACGGCGGGGGCGGCCCCCATCGAGGCCAGCCTCGACGTAGGGGACACCTTCGAAGGCTTTGAAGTCCTAGAGGTTCGCCAGGTGTTGGAGGACTCGGAGGTCTACCGGGTCCGCAGCGGGGACGGCACCGAAGGCGCCCTCAAGCTGCTGCGCAAAGGAGCCGAAAGGGCGGGCCCGAAACTGCGCCGGGAGGCGGAGATCCTGGCCCGCCTGGACGGCCGCGCCAGCGCCGGCCTGGTGGCCGCCGACGAGGCGGACGACCGGCCGTACCTGGTCCTCGACTGGTGTGAGGGGGACCTCGTGACCTCGGTGGCGGACGACCTCCGCTTCGAAGGCTCGCGGGGGGATCTCCTCAAGCTGTGCCGCAACCTCCTCGCGGCCTACGTCCACCTCCACGGTCAAGGGGTCCTACACTCGGACGTCCACCCACGCAACCTCCTCGCGGACGAGGACCAGGGGATCAAAATCCTCGATTTCGACTACGCCCGCATACCGGGCGACGACGGTCCCCTGTCAGCGGCACCCCGCGGCGGCGTGGCCCACTACTTCGACCCGGAGTTCGCCGGCGCCCTCCTTCGGGGGACCCAACCTCCGCCGTCGACGCCGCAGGGTGAGGAGTACGCCCTCGGCGCCCTCCTCTACCGTCTGTGGACCGGCAGTTCCTACATCGAGATGCCCGCTGAGAAGAAGGCCCTCCTGCGGGGGATCGTGGGGACCCCGCCGCGGCCCTTCGAGGAGGTGGGCGAGGACCCCTGGGGGGCCTTCGAAAGGGTGCTGGGGAAGGCCCTGGAGAAAGATCCGGCGGACCGCCACGGCTCGATCGCCGACTTCTTGGCCGCCTTCGATCGGGCGACCCGGGACCCCGCCGGCCCCTCCCGCCAGGACACCCGGACAGGCCGGGGATCGAGGGGTGCCGCCGCCCGGGACTTCCTGAAGGAGACCTTCGGGGCCCTGGATCCCGCCGGGGGCCTCTTCACCCAGGGCTTCCCACGGGGGCCCCACGCCTCGATCAACTATGGCGCCGGCGGCGTCGCCTTTGCCCTCTACCGCATGGCACAGGTACGGGGCTCCGCCGACCTCCTGCAATGGGCGGATCGGTGGTGTCGTCGTGCCCTCCACCTCGCGGACGGTCCGGAAGCCTTCAGCAACGACGCCATGTCCCTCCCCGCCGACACCGTAGGCCAGGTCTCGCCCTACCACTCGATCACCGGCCTGCACCTCACCGAAGCGCTGATCGCCCACGCCGCGGGGGACCAGGGCACCCGCCATCGGGCCATCGCCGACTTCGTGCGCACCTCCCGAAGACCCTGCGACAACCTGGATCTGGTCCTCGGGCGGACCGGCACCCTCCTGGCCTGCGCGCTCCTCTGGGAGGCCGTGGGGCACGACCCGGGATTGGCGGCCCTCGGCGCTGACACCCTGGCGGACCTGTGGAGGGCCGCCGACGGGGCGCCGGGTCTGAGGCAGGCGACCGGCCCCTTCGACTACGTGGGCCTGGCCCACGGCTGGGGTGGGCTGGTCTACGCTACCCTGAGGTGGTGCGCCGCCACGGGCACCGCGTTGCCCGATGGCCTGCCCCAGAGGCTCCATGAGCTCGACGACCTGGCGGAGCCCGACGGCAAGGCCCTGCGGTGGCGTATCACCCTCGGCGCCCTACGCCGCGACGCCGCGCCCTCGGACTACTTCGTCGGCTGGTGCAACGGCACCACAGGCTTCATCTTCCTGGGCACCCTTGCCCACCGGGTCACCGGGGACGAGCGCTATCTGCGCTGGGCCGAAGGGGCCGCCCGCTTCGTCTGGAGATCCCGCGGCGGGGTGTCCACCCTGTGCTGCGGCGCCGCCGGCGAGGCCTACGCCTTCCTCGACCTCTTCCAACACACCGGTGAGGGGCTTTGGCAGCAGCGCGCCTGGGTCATGCTCGAACGGGCCCTCAAAACCGCCCCCGCCGCCACCGACCCCCTCCACTTCAGCCTCTACAAAGGGGCGCTGGGGGCGGCGGTCCTGGCGGCGGACCTCGAAGCCCCCGCCTGGGCCGCCATGCCCGCCTTCGGCGAGGAGCGCTGGCCCAAGGGTTGAGCAACAACCGTCCTGAAGCAACAACCCACCCTGGGGAGCGGGCCCCAGGGTGGTCGCCTACGGCTGCGGGGCCGAAGCCCTGAGCCCCCTCATCCGTCGATGCAGAGGAACCGGCAGAAGGCTCCGTTCGCCGACAGATCCCACTCCGAATTCACCGTGTCCAGGGTCGCCTCGCACACCGGCGTCGCCAGGTACGACGGCGAGACCGTCGCCGCGGCGCAGTAGGCGTAGTCCGTCGTCGACACCGACTGACTCGCCGGCGCCGACCGACCGTCCACCGCCAGGGGCGTCGTGGCGAAGCCGGAGCAGACCGCATCGCGGCGGATGCACAGGAACCGGCAGTCGGCGTCCTGGGCGCTGAACCTCCACTCGTTCGACGCCGCGTCGTAGTTGGAGCCGCAGGAACCTCCACCCACGTTCCGCTTCATGTCGCCGAGGGCGCAGTAGGCGTACTGGTCCCCGTCGACGGCGATGTCGTTGTTGTAGACCCGGAAATCGTTCCAGGTCGGCGACGGCGGGCAGGAGCCGGTCCGGTCGACGCAGTGGAAGGCGCCTGTGGCGTTCTGGGTGCTCATGGTCCAAAGGCCGTCCGCCGTGGAGCTGTCGTCGACCCGGCAGGCGCCGGTCCACGACGCCGGCGCCCAGGTTCCGAGGGCACAGAAGGCAGCGCTGGTCTCGGGCACCGTCACCCCCTGGTTGTTGCCGAGGGCATAGGAGCTGACGCTGGCCGCCGACAGGCAGCACGACGGATTCGGCAGGTTCTGCAGATCGAAATAGACGTTGGCGTCGCCGTGGCCGGACACCAGACCGCGGTCGTCGGACCACTGGATCAGGGCCTGGGTATCGGTCTGGATCTGCTGGTCGTAGTCTCCGTGGTAACAGTTGGCGCTGCCCCCCGTCGCGAGGTCGTCGAGGCGCGGCGGGGTCGACAGGTCGGACACCTGGAGGTTCGGGCCCCAGGTGACGCCGCCGTCCGTGGAGATCCGCTGATAAACGGCGAACCTCAGGTTGTTGGGGTCCTGGCGACGGTCATACCAGGTGGCGACCACCGTGTTGTTGGTGGGGTTGGAGCTGACGGTGGGGTGGTATTGGTCGTTCAGGGTCGCGTCGTCGTTCAGCCGCAGCTCCGGACCCCAAGTGACGCCGCCGTTGGTGGAGCGGCGGTAGAACACGTCGATCACGTCGCCGGTGTTGAATCCGTCGGGGTCGTAGCTGTATACGAGGTGGACCACACCGTTCACCCCCACTGCGATCTGCGGCGTGGGCAGGTGGCGCATGCCGCCCTTGAGGGTCTTCCGGGTCGCGTTGGGGCACACCGAGGACGGCACGTAGGACCGCTGGGCGTTGGTAAGAGCAACCCCCAGGGTGGCCCAGGTGGCGCCGCCGTTGGTGGAGGAGAAGACCGGGACGTCGATCCGGTCGTTGGTGGAGAACAGCGTCGACATGCGGGTGAAGGCGACGTAGAGCTTGCCACTGCCGGCGGGGTCCACCGCCATATGGAAACCCTGGCTGGAGCTGAACCCGTTGCCGAAGGTCTGCCCCACCTGCACCGGCGCCGACCAGGTGGCGCCGCCGTTGTCGGACCACTCGATCGACATGTTGGTGCCGGTACGGTAGCCGGAGTAGATGCGGCCGGAGTACGGGCTCGAAGGGTGGTTGTCCACCAGCAGGTACGGACGGTCGATGGCGTTCACACCGCTGATCCGGCTGACGTATTGGAACGAGACGCAGTCGTCGGACGACCTCCATAGATCGACCCCGAAGGACGTGCCGTTGAGATCGTAGAGGGTCGATAGATAGAAGGCCGAGTCCGCCTGACGCCAGGCCACCACCGGGTCGCCGAAGGAGTCGGGGTGGAGGGTGGCCTGGTTGCCGAAGGAGAGTCCGCCGTCGGTGGACCGGGCGTGACCCACCAGCCCTTGATTGTTGTCGAAGGCGAAGAGGTCCATGTAGACGGAGCAGATGGTGCCGTTGTTCGGGTTCCTCGCCAGGGTGGTCTCGCTCTGGGAAGTGGATCCGCCGTTCTCGGGGGTCGAATCGTTCACCTGGACGTCGCCGCCGGTGCGGGCCACCGCGCGGGCCCGGGGCTTCATCAGGGACTCGGCGTCGGGGCGGGCGACGGCGGGGGGCGGCTCTTCGGTGGGGGGCTTCTCCCCGTCGCCGCCGCCGGTGCCGCCGCCCGCTCCATCCTCCTCGCACTCGGCGGCGAGCCAGAAGCGCAGCCCGTCGGCGGTGTCGACGATGTCCGGGTCGTCGAGCAGGCGGCAGGGGTTCTTCGGTCGGACGGTGCCGATGGAGCCGCCGTCCACCACGGTCGCCCGATCCACGCCGGCGGCGGGGGCGTCGTCCGCCAGGAGCGGCGCGCCGACGGTGAGGGTCGAGGCGGCGAGGGCCGAGAGCGCGAAGGAAAGCAGTCGATGTCGTTTGAGGATAGCCATGGAAATCTCCCGATAGGTGAAGTTGGAGGTCGTGAACACCCTGGAGGCGGGAGGACGGCAGAGGTTCCCTCAACGATTTTGCAGCTGCCCCCAAACTCGCCATCCGGGGGCGATGAGTCTCGATCCTGTAAAAACCAGCGCCTATAACGGTGCCCTGTTCCGACAGGAAGAGACAAATGGATCCCTGGACCTTCTGCTTCGTATCCGTGCTCAGCACCACCTCGAAACCAAGGGAGCCACCTATGGATCTGCACCGCCGACGCCCGCCGCGCAACTTCGCTCCGGCCCTCTGCGCCGCCTTCCTCCTCGGGACCCTCGCCTGCGGCGCCGCCGTCGACGCCGACGAGGCCTCGGAAATTCTCCGCCTGCTGGACTTGCGGCCCGGATCCACCGTGGCGGACGTCGGGGCCGGGGACGGAGAGTGGACCGCCGGGCTGGCGGCGGCGGTGGGCGATCGGGGCCGGGTCTGGGCCACCGAGGTCACCGAAGAGCTCGTCGAGGAGCTTCAGGACGTCGTGGACGGAGACGGTCTCCAGCAGGTCCGGGTGGTCCTCGGCGATGACCTGAACACCGGCCTGCCGGAAGCCTGCTGCGACGCCGTGCTGCTGCGCATGGTCTACCACCACTTCACCGACCCCGGCGCCATGCGCGCCGACCTTCGCCGATCCCTCAAGCCCGGGGGGCGGCTGCTGATCATCGACATCGTTCCCCAGATCCACTGGGAAGAGCTGGAGGGGGTTCCCGACCGCGGCGGACACGGCATTCCCCTCGAGGCGCTGGTGGACGAGATGACCGGGGACGGCTTCCGGGAGGTGGGTCGCACCGTCCCTTGGAACGACGACAGCGAACGCTACGCGGTGGTCTTCGAGCCCGCTAGCTGAGAAGAAGGTGCGTCGAACCTGGGTGCACCGAAACTGGGTGCACCGAACTTGCGCCGCCGCCTTCGACGGCTTTTGGCCCAGGCGAAACAGCAGCTCGTCCCCGTTTCGAACCCATCGATGGAGGATCCTCGACGTTCCCTTGCGCTAAAACTACAGCATTAGTACTATCCCTGTAGTTCGCAACGGTCACCTTCACCGAAAGACGAAAACCATGATCTTCGAACGACCCGAAAACACCTCCCCCGCCGCGGCCCGGCACAGCCTCGGCGAAGTCCAAACCGCCATCATGCGGGTGCTGTGGGCCCGCGGCGAAGCCTCCGCCGCCGATGTCCACCGCGATCTGCTGGCGGATCGCAATCTGGCCCCCACCACCGTCGCCACCATGCTGGCGAAACTGGAGAAGAAGGGCGTCGTCGACCACCGCACCGAAGGGCGCCGCTTCATCTATCGGCCGACCGTCTCCGAGGGCGAAGTCCGCCGCTCGATGGTGGGGGACCTCACCCGTCGGCTCTTCGCCGGCAACCCCGCGGCCCTCGTCAGCCACCTGCTGAACGAACACGAGATCGACGCCGACGAGCTGGACACGCTCCGTCGACGGCTGGGGGCCACGGACTCCGAGGAGGATCGCCATGACCCTTGAAACCGTTCTCGCCCCCTGGCTTCTCACCTATCTGGTCCACAGCACGATCCTCTTGCTCCTCGCTTTCGCCGTCGATCCCTGGGTCGCCCGCAGGGGGCCGGCCGCGCGCCTCGGCCTGTGGCAGGGGGCGCTTCTCGCGGGGCCGATCACCGCGACCCTGGCCTCGGTGGCGGCGCTGTCCCCGTGGTCCTTGGCGCCGACCGTCGGCGGAACCCTGGAGGGGATCGGCGCGACCGTCGCCGGGTCGGCGGTTCTGTCGTCGACCCCCGGCGAGGCCCTCTCTGGAGCGGCGGTCCCCGGTGCGGCCGCTCTCGCTCTTCCCTGGCAGGCCTGGCTGCTGGCGGGTTGGGGCCTCGGCGCGCTGGTGGCCCTCGCCCTGCTGTCGACGGCATGGCGCTTCCTTCTCCA
>JBCDIS010000213.1:0-11909 GCA_038748685.1 Acidobacteriota bacterium
GTGAGCAGAAGGGGGCGGTAGCCTCGGTTCTCTGCCTCGGCGAGGGCGGCTTCCGCTGCCCGGCGGTTGTTGCCGACGACGTGGACCTCCGTCCGATCGAAGCATGGGTCCCCGGTGCTTGGGGACTCCTCGGCGCGGCCGTGGAGTCCGGCGTCCAGGTGCCGCCGCACCGCCGGCGCCAGGCGTTCGGGGGTCCAAAGGCCGTAGCTCTCCAGGACCCCCCGGGCGTCGTCGAAGGTGGTGGGATCGGGGCTGACCGGACCGGAGGCGATGACGTCGAGGGGATCGCCGACGACGTCCGACAGCACCAGCGCCACCACCCGGGCGGGGGCGGCGAGGCGGGCCAGACGCCCGCCCTTGAGGCGGTCCAGGTGCTTCCGGACCGCGTTGAGCTGGCCTATGGTGGCGCCGGCCCGCAGCAGGTCGCGGGTGGTGCGCTGGAGGTCGTCGAGATCCATCCCCACCGGCGGCAGAGTCAGCAGTGCCGAGCCGCCGCCGGAGACCAGGACCAGCAGAACGTCGCCCTCCCCCATCGACACCGCCAGGTCCGCCATCGCGGCGGCCCCTTCGATCCCCGCTCGGTTCGGTACGGGGTGACCACCGCCGAAAACCTCGAAGCCGGAGGGGACGTCGTCCATCAGGGCTTCGGGGACCACCACAACGCCGCCGTCGAGGCGCCCCCCGAGGGCTCGGCGGGCCCCCCGGGCCATGGCGGCGCCCGCTTTGCCGAAGGCCGCGAGGCGGATCCGGGATTCGGGGGGAACGACGACGTCACCGGCGGCGAAGGCGTTGGCCACCAGGGCCTCCGGCTCCACCGCCTGCAAAGCCTTTTCGAGGCAAGCTGCGGCGTCGACCCCGAGGCGGCTGGACCGCGCAGAGCCGACGCCCAACGACCGACCCCTCAGCCCGCCACCCGGCGCCGGTAGGCGTCGGTGTCGTAGGCCTCGGGATTGACCACGTTGGGGGCGCGCTCCCCCCGCAGGTGGGCGACGGCGTTCTCCGCCGCCATCGTCGCCATCTTCGACCGCGTGCCGTGGGTGGCGCTGGCGATATGGGGGAAGAGCACGGCGTTCTCGCAGTCGGCGAGGCCCGGGGCCATGGCGGGCTCGTCTTCGTAGACGTCGAGGGCGGCGCCGGCGATCCAGCCGTTGCCGAGGGCAGCCACCAGGGCCTTTTCGTCGACGATGGGGCCGCGGGCGGCGTTGATCAGGTAGGCGTCCGACTTCATCGTTCGAAGCTCCGCCTCCCCGATCAGGTGGTGGGTTTCCGGAGTCAGGGGCGGGTGGAGGGAGACGTAGTCGCTGCGCTCGAGCAGCTCGTCAAGCTCGGCCCAGGAGACCTTGTCGTCGCCGTCGATCAGATCGCGGGCGAAGGGGTCGTGGGCCAGGATCTCCATGTCGAATCCGGTGGCCCGCCGGGCCACCGCTTCACCGATCCGGCCATAGCCGACAATGCCCAGGACCCGTCGCCGTCCGTCGGCGCCGGTACCGATGTCGCCGCCCAGCAGGAGGTTCGGCCCCCAGATCTTGTAGCGGCCGTCCACCATGTAGTTGTGGGCCTCCGGCAGGCGGCGGGCGACGGCCATGAGCATCGCCCAGGTGAAGTCCGCCGTGGTCTCCGTCAGAACCCCCGGGGTGTTGGCGACGGGGATGCCGAGGTCGGTGGCGGCGTCGACGTCGATGTTGTTGTACCCCACCGCCATCTGGGCGATCCCCAGCAGCTTGGGGTTGAGCTCCAGGGCGTCCCGCCCCAGGGGCTCGGTGAGGAGGGGTACGAGGACGTCGCAGGAGCGAATCCCCGTCGCCAGCTCGTCTTGGGAGAGCCCCTTCTCCTCGTCGTTCTGGAACACCGTGACGTCGGCGTCGGTGGCATTCAGGATGTCGAGGCCGGACTGGGGGATGCGCCGGGTGACGAAAATTCTCTTCGCGCTCATCGTTGTCTCCGTCGGATCGCCGGGGGCGTCAGCCCCAGAGCTTCTCTTCGTCCAGGAACTTCCGGAAGCCGTCCCGGTCCTCCGCCGCCTCCGCCATGCGGCCCAGACCCTTCTGGAGCTGGTCGAGGCTGTTGGCGATGGACAGTCGCAGGTAGTGCTGACCTTCGGCGCCGAGGCGACCGAAGGAGTTGCGGTCCATGGTGGCGACGCCGTACCGGTACAAAAGGAACATCTGCAGCATTCCCGACGGGCTGGTCTTCGCCCGCTGGGCGTCGGTCATCGCTGCGTAGGCGTCGTGGACGCCCAGGCGCTCGCACAGACCGCCGACGTTGGGGAACACGTAGAAGGCACCCTTGGGGTTCTGGCAGCGGACCCCGGGGAGATCGTTCAGCGCGGGCACCACCCAGTCCCGACGCCGCTCGAAGGCGGCGACCATCTCGGCGACGGCGTCTGTGCTCTGCGGATTCTCGTACGCCTCGCGGCCGGCTTCCTGCACGAAGGGCGGGACGCAGGACACCAGGTTGATGTTGAGCTGCTTGAAGATCGTCGCTTCTTCCGCCGTCGGCAGGACCGCCCAGCCGAGGCGCCAGCCCGTCATGGCGAAGCCTTTCGAGTGACCCGACACCAGGACCGTGCGCTCCTCCATGCCGGGTTCGGCGGTGATGCTGTGGTGCGCTTCGCCGTCGAAGAGGATGTGCTCGTAGATCTCGTCGGCGTAGATGCGGACCCCCTCCGGGGCCTTCTCGCGGATCACCCCAGCGATACCTTCGAGGTCGCTTCGGGAGAGAACGCCGCCGGTGGGGTTGGAGGGCGAGCAGAGGATGATGACCTTGGTCTTGTCCGTGATCAGCGCTTCGAGATCCTCGGCGGAGAATGCGAAGCCCCTGTCCTCCGAGACCTGGAGCGGTTTCGGAACCGCCCCGACGAACTCGACCCAAGACTCGTAGATCGGAAATCCGGGACTCGGATAGATCACCTCGTCGCCGGGATTGACGTAGGTGAGGAGCGTGTAGCCGATGGGGGGCTTGGCGCCGGAGGTGACGATGATCCGGTCCGGAGAGACGTCGAGCCCGCGGGTGTCTGCCACGTGGCGTGCGATGGCGTCCCGCAGCGGCCGGATTCCGGCCGGGTCGCAGTAGTGACTGTTTCCGGCGTCGATTTGCGCCATCCCCACCGCGTTGATGTGGGAAGCGCTGTCGAAATCCGGCTCACCGAGGTTGAACTTGATCACGTCCATGCCGCGGCCGAGGCATCGCTGGATGTCCTCCCCCAGCTTGAACGCGTTCTCCGTGCCGAGCGCCGCCATGCGGGCCGCGAACAGTGCCATCGTCGGTCTCCCTGGGTCGAGGATCGAGAGGTCTCGAACGAGCGTTGGTGGTCTGGCGTGGATCCGGTATCGATCTGGGCGGACATCGGTCTGGCCGCCGGGTGCGGGGGCTCCTCCCTCGGCGTTCCCGCCAAGCCCACCCACACCAGTTTTTCGCCAGAAGCGGCGCCATTCTAGGGGTCCCCGCCGGTGGGGTCAAGCGATCGACGGGGATTCCTATCGTTCCGCCAGGAATGCGTCGATCAGCGCCCGGGCAATGGACAGACGGGGCGGAATCTTGGGTAGCCCGTCGTATCGGAACCAGTCCGCCGTCAGCAGCTCCGTCTCGTCCACCTGAAGGTCGCCCTCGGCGTATTCGGCCCGAAAACCGACCATCAGGGAGTTCGGAAACGGCCAGGGCTGGGAGCCGAAGTAGCGCAGCCGATGGACCCGCACCCCGACCTCCTCCTCCACTTCCCGGACCACCGCCTGTTCGAGGGATTCCCCCGGTTCGACGAACCCCGCCAGGGTGCTGTACATGCCGTCCGGCAGGCGGGACGATCGGCCCAGGAGCACGTGGTCCCCCCGCTCGACGAGGACGATGACCGCCGGCGCGATCCGGGGGTAGAAGGCAAGACCGCAGGGCTCGCAGACTTTGGACCGTTCCCCCAACTGATGAGACGTCACGGCGCCGCAGCGTCCGCAGTAGCGGTGGTCGAGGGACCAGTCCACGACCTGGACGGCCCGACCCGCCACCCAAAAAAGGGGTTCGTCCAGCTGCCAGACGAGCGACCGCAGGGGCCTCGTTTCCAGGTCTTTCGGGACCTCGGCGGCGGAATCGTCGTCCCACGCCACCGCGACGGCGTGTCGTCCGGCGTAGGGGCCGCCGATGAAGGACCCCAAGTAGAGGGCCGACCGCCCGGACGGCATCTCCGCCAGGGCCGGCAGGTCCACGCCCCCTGCCCCGCCGTCGCCCCCCGAGTCGCGGACCACCAACCGACGCCGGGGGCCGCAGGCGAAGACGAGGACGTCCGAATCGTCGTCGAGGAGGCCGTCCGGGGCCTCGACGCCGGGGACGAAGTCCGAGGCCGTGAGGGCGCCGCCTGGAATGATCGGCGCCGGCGTTTCCTGCGGTCCGTCCGCCGTCCCGCCGTCCCTCAACGGCCGAACCGCCTTTGGCGGTCGTCGTAGGCCCGGAGGGCACGCAGGAAGTCGATCTCCCGGAACGCCGGCCAGTTGGTGTCGCAGAAATAGAATTCAGAGTAGGCGCTCTGCCAGAGCAGGAAGCCTGATAGGCGGACTTCGCCGCTGGTGCGAAGGATCAGGTCCGGCTCGGGTTGACCGGAGGTGTAGAGCCACGAGCCGATGGCGCTGGCGTCGAGTCGTTCGAGGACCTCCTCCACCGGCTTGCCTTGGTCCAGCTCGTGGCGAACGTGGCGGCGAAAAGCGTCGGCGATCTCCTCACGCCCGCCGTAGGCCATGGCGATGTTGAGGGTGCCTTTGTCGTAGTCGGCGGTGGCTTCTTCTACCCGGCGGATCTCCTGCCGGAGGCTCTCCGGCAGCAGCTCCAAGCGACCGATGAACCGCACCCGAACCCGCTGACGGTGAATCTCGTCGTTCTCCGCCATCTCCCGCGCCCGGTCTTCGAAGAGGCCGAGGAGCTCCTCCACCTCCTCGGCGCTGCGCTGGAAGTTCTCCAGCGAGAAGCACCAGACCGTGACCACCGGGACCTCTTGGCCCAGGCACCAGGTGAGGACTTCTTGGAGCTTGTCGGCGCCCATCTGATGTCCCTGGACGACCCGCTCGTAGCCGAGGCGGCGGGCGAAGCGGCGGTTGCCGTCCATGATGACACCGAGGTGGGCAGGCTTTCGCCAGTCCTCGGATTTGGCCCGAAGGCGCCTCAGATAGAGGGTGTAAAAGGGAGCTTTGACGAAGTACTTCAGGATCTTCCAAAGGACCGAGGGCCGCAGCCACGGGACGGTGCGCCAAGCGGGCCTGGGGCGGACCGGCGGGGCGAGGGTCGAGGCCTGGTTGTCGAACATAGACGTCTCCTCTCGGCGAAGGTCTGTGGCGCCTTCGCGAATTGCATATCCAGAGGATCGACGACCCCCGTGCCCTCGGTGTGGAGGGAATCCGGCATTTGTGTGGCGGAGGTTCTCAGATCCCCCGCGGCGTCGGCCCGCGGGCACCCGGG
This sequence comes from Acidobacteriota bacterium, assembly GCA_038748685.1. Classification (GTDB taxonomy): domain Bacteria; phylum Acidobacteriota; class Thermoanaerobaculia; order Multivoradales; family J023; genus JAUIJL01. Next base: position 5,434 of record JBCDIS010000213.1, read on the forward strand.
CCGCCGAGCGATCGATTATCCGTCTTCGAAGCTGGTTTTTCCACCCCCCGCCGGGTGGTGACGGAGGCTTGGACGGCCCCCGTCTGGCCGGGGCCTACGTGCTAACATCGCGTCGTTTCCGATCCCGTCACGACCAAGGAGAACCCACCCGATGCGGCTTCCGGAGCTCACCCTCGGTATTGAAGAGGAATACCAGATCATCGATCCGGAGAGTCGCGAGCTCTCCCCGTCCGGAGGCCTGCTCCTGACCGAAGGGGAAAAGGTCCTCGGGGATCAGCTGAAACCGGAATTCCTGAGCTCCCAGATCGAAGTGGGGACCCGGGTCTGCGGAGATCTGCAAGAAGCCCGCGCCGAGGTGGTTCGGCTGCGTAGCGAAGTGTCACGGCTGGCCCAGGAGCAGGGGCTTCGCATGGTTGCGGCGAGCACCCACCCCATCTCCAGCTGGAGCCGGCAGGAGGTCACCGACGCTGACCGCTACCAGCGCCTGGAGGAGGATCTCAAGGACGTCGCCCGGCGTCTCCTCATCTTCGGTATGCATGTCCACGTGGGTATCGACGACCCGGAGCTGCGGGTCGACGTCATGAATCAGGCCCGGTACTTCATTCCCCACATCTTGGCCCTGTCCACCAGCTCACCTTTCTGGGCCGGCCGCGACACCGGGCTCAAGAGCTACCGGTCGGTGATCTTCGAGAACATGCCCCGCAGCGGCATCCCCCCGTCGTTCCAGGCGTACACCGAATACCAGGGTTTCATCGACACCCTGATCAAGACCGGATGCATCGACGAGCCGACGAAGATCTGGTGGGACATTCGGCCCCATCCAAAGTTCCCGACCCTGGAATTCCGGGTCGCCGATGTCTGTACCCGCATCGACGAGGTGATGTGTATCGCGGACCTGCTCCAGGCCTTGGTGGCGAAGCTGGTGCGGCTGCGGCGTTCGAATCAGCGGTGGCGCTCCTACCGTCACCACCTCATCACCGAGAACAAGTGGCGGGCGGTGCGCTACGGCCTGGACGGCAAACTCATCGATTTCGGCAAGCAGGAGGAGGTCCCCCTGCGTCACCTCGCCCTGGAGCTCTTGGAGCTGGTGGACGACGTGCTCGACGATCTCGGCGCGCGGAAGGACGCGGAGTACCTCCACACCATCGTGCGAGAGGGGTCGAGCGCCGACCGCCAGCTCGCCACCTTCCGCAGGACCGGAGATCTCAAGGACGTGGTCGACCAGCTGGTGTCGGAGACCCAGGAAGGTTGCGACTAGGGGTCGATCCCAAGGGCGGCCCCCGTGGACGCCCCCGCGAGAGTCCGTCGTCGCCTCAGCCCATGTTCGCCCGACTTTTTCTCCTCTTCACCGCGGTCCCCCTGGTGGAGCTGTACCTCCTGCTCCTCACCGGCCGCTGGCTCGGGGTCCCCGCCACCGTGGCGCTGGTGCTCGGCACCGGCGCCCTCGGCGCGTGGCTCGCCCGTTCCCAGGGGGTGGCCACCTTCGCTCGGGTTCGCCAGCAGCTGGCTTCGGGCGCGGTTCCCACCGACGCCCTGGTGGACGGCCTGCTGATCCTGGTGGCCGGCGCCGTGCTGCTGACCCCGGGTCTCCTCACCGACGTTTGCGGCTTTCTCCTCCTGATCCCAGGAAGCCGAGCCGTGGTGAGAAACGGCTTGGTGCGGCGATGGAACCGAGGGAAGGTCAAGCGTCGGGCCCGAGAAGGGGTGATCGACGTGGAGTACCGCGAGCTCTGACAGGAAGTTGAGCCCCGGTCGACCTAGGTCCCGCCGGAGTGACGGGGTCCTCAATCGAAGCGGTGGGTCCTCAATCGAACAGAGTGCCCAGGGCTTCGCGGCCGGACCGGCTGATGGCCACCGTGGTCCCGTCCTTCAGCACCACCACATGGTCGTCTTGGCCGAGGCGACGGATCTCCGCCACCCGCTCGATGTTGACGATGGCTGACCTGTGGACGCGGACGAAGCGCTGTGGATCGAGGCGACCCTCGAACCACTTCAGGGGTCTGCGCAAGAGGTGCCCCCGTCCCCCGGCGTGGACGCGGACATAGTAGTCGGCGGCCTCCAGCCACTCGATGTCGTCGACCCCGAGGACCAGGGTTCGATCCCCCCGCGGCACCGCCAGGCGTTCAAGGGGGCGTGCCGGTGGGGTCGGCTCCGCGGCATCTCCGTGGTCGGTCAGCCCGAGGATCCGCCGGCCGAGGTCCGACATGGTCTCCCCGTGGGCCCGCTCTTTGGCCCGGGCGAGGGCCGCGGTGAGCCGAGCTTCCGAGAACGGCTTGAGGACGTAGTCGAGGGCCTCCGTCTCGAAGGCCCGCACCGCGTACTCGTCGTAGGCGGTGACGAAGACCACGATGGGCACCGGCCGGTGATCGCGGAGGCGGCGCAGGACCTCGAAACCGTCCATCTCCGGCATTTGGACGTCGAGCAGCAGGAGGTCGGGGCGATGGGTCGTCACCGCGCCTACGGCGGACTCTCCGTCCGAGCATTCGGCGACTAGGTCGAGGTCGGGATCGCGGCGCACGATCTCCGCCATGGATCGCCGCCCCAGGGGCTCGTCGTCCACGAGCACCAGGCGCAGAGGGGGGGCGGTGGCCACCGTCAAGGTCCTTCGGCCCCCAGATCGCCGCTCCGGGACGCGTCGATCCACGGAATCGTCACCCGGGCTCGGGTACCGCCGCCCATGAGGGGTTCGAGCCGGAGGTCCCAGCGGTCGTCGAACAGGGCTTCGAGCCTGGACCTCAGGTTGTCGAGGCCGATGCCGGCGCCGGAGGACGACGGCCCCGATTTTTGGCCGGGTCCTTCGTCCTGGACACCGATCTCCAACCGTTCTCCAATGCGGGCGGCGGAGAGGGTCACGGTGCCCCCCAGGCGCCGCCTCTCGATGCCGTGGCGGATCGCATTCTCCACCAGGGGCTGGAGCATCAGTCCGGGTACCGCTCCCCCGACGGCTTCGGGCTCGATGGCCTGTGCCAACGTCAGTCGCTCGCCGAAACGGGCCTTCTGCAGGTCCAGGTAGAGGTCGACGTGGCGGAGCTCCTCCCCCAAGCTGACCATCTGCCGTCCCCGTCTCTGAAGCGTCAGCCGCACTAAGTCCGCCAGACCCACCACCATCGCTTCGGAGCGCTTCTGATCCCCCTCCCGCACCAAGCCGGCGATGGCGTTGAGGGAGTTGAACAAAAAGTGGGGATGGATCTCGAGCTCCAGCGCCCGCAGCTCTGCGGCCGATAGCTCCGCCTGCAAGCGGGAAGCCCGCAGGACGTCGCGGTAGTGCTGTTCCCGGTAGGAGACCACCCGTGCCAGGAAGAGGATCGCGGCATAGATGAGGACGTCCAGGTGAACCCACTCCGCCGCCAGCGCCAGGTACTCACCCCAGAAGGTGGGTTCCCGGGCCACGGGTCGGAAAGGATCCAAGAGTCTCGAGAACGACGTCAGGGGAACCAACCGCAGAGCTCCGAAGGCCACCGCGGCGACGGCGTGGACCGGCGTCGCCACGGTGAGGTTTCCGTAGCGAAAGGGAAACCTGCGGTCGAGGGCCAGCACCGCCGGGGTCAGCAGCACCCATGCCCCGGCCCCGGCCATTTGCCAGAGGACGAGGCGCCCCCAGCTGTGGCCGTGGCTCCGCATGCCGAAATACATGTGGTTGCCGATGATGAAGCCGAAGAAGGCCCAACCGAGGGCCACCGCGATCCAGAACCAGACCCCCCTTAGGGCGGCGGGGGGACGGCCGAGGGAAAGGGAACCACCGGCCCGTGCGCTCTTCGGCTCGGACCCGGGGGCGTCCAAGGCGGCGGGGGCCGGGGCGGATTGGGTCGACGTCGTCATGAAATGTGGGGCCGGGGGCGTGCTGCCCCGCGCCCTAGAAGTCGTGTCGGATCGCCAGCAGCCAGGTACGACCCGGTTCGAGGACTCTATCCCCGGTGAAGGGAATCCGGGCGTTCAAGTGGTGGGCCCAGGTTTCATCGGTCAGGTTTTCGAGATCAAGCTCCACGAGCCAGGGGCCGAACCTGAGGTCCATCCCTACGGCGGAGACGAACGCCCCTTCGGTGGGAATCTCGCCCCGGCTCGTCGCCACCCGATCCTGGTCGTCCGTGAAGCGCCCGCCGAGATCCAGCCACAGGCGGCCCCGGACCACCTCCCCCCGCAGGCCGAGGTGGGCGGTCAGCGGCGTGATGCCCAGCATCGGTTCGTCGAGGGTTTCGTCGGTCCCCCGAAGCCAGGCGACGTCCCCCCGCAGCCACCAGCGTTCCGCCAGGCGATGCCGCAGGGCCAGCTCGGCGCCGTAGTAGGTGGCGCGGTCGCCGTTGACATAGCGGAAGACCGCCGGCGGCGAAAGGGGTAGACGCCGAGGGACGCTGGGATCCGCCTCGGCGGTGATGAAGTCGTCGACCCTGCGCCAGAATCCGGCGATTTCTAAGGAGGTGTCCCCATCCGCGTAGCGGACCCCGACATCGAGCTCCAGGCTGGCCTCGGGGTCGAGGAGAGGGTTGCCGAGGTGCTCCGCCGCCACCTGGAATCGGGTGGACGGAAACCGATCGGAATAGCGCTCGAGGGCCGTGGCTGAACGGACCGCCCGTCCGACCCCGAGGTCAAGGCCCCAGCGGTCGTCGAGGCGAACGTTGGCGCTGACCGCGGCGCTGACGTTCGTTTCGTCTTGGTCGGTGTCCCCAGTCACATTGGCGATGTAGAAGTCCGAGGGGGTGGCGGCGGAGGCGTCCAGCGCGTCGATTCGGACGGTCGCCCCCAGGCGATGCCTCGCGCCGCCCCGCACGGCCTGCGCCCAGATTCCGGTGCTCTCGATCTCCGCGTCGGGCCAGACCACGTCTTCGAAGAGCACGACGCCGTTGCTCCGCCGGGAGATTTCGCGGCTAGCGGATTGTTCGAGACGGTAGTGATCGGCGCCGAAGCTCCAGCGAAGATCGCCGTCCGCCGCCCGGTCGATCCTGAGACGTCCGCCGCGGGTATTGGACTCCGTCGGCAGGTCCACCCGTAGGCCGAACGGGGGGATCCGACCCGGCATGGGGAAAGCGGTGGGTTTCTCATCGTTGTTCATGAGGTGGTCTTTGCGGTTGGCGTAGACTTTCGCCTCCACCGCCGAGATCGCCCCCTCCCCCACCCAGTCCATCTCCAGGGTGTGGGACCGCTGGTAGAAGTAGGTGGCGTCGAGCAGGCGTCCGGGGTAGTCGATGTCCCGCTGCTCCTGGTACCCCCCGAGGTAGGACAGTTCCCAGCGGTCGTTGGGGCGGTAGCCGACGGACAGGCGGGCCTCGTTCGAGCGGTAGTCCGCCGGGACCGTCGAGCCGTCCCCTGCCTCGTAGTCGTCCCCCGAGCGGTGTCCGAGGCCGAGGAAGTAGCGGAACCGCTCGCTGCCCCCCCACAGATTCGTGAAACCGTCGATCCGCCCGTCGTTGTCGCCGAAGCGGCCACCGACCGCCCCGTGGACCTTCGAGTCCGGAGCGGCAAAGTCGCCGCGGCGGGTCACCAGGTCGATGGCGGAGAGGGCTCCGGAGCCCCATGTCAGCGCGTAGGGCCCCTTCACCACCCGAAGGTTGGAAACCACGTGGGGACCGAGGTGGGAGAGGTCCGAATCCATGCGGGCGGGTCCCGCCGCGAAGCTGCGGGTGCCGTCGACGGAGATCGCCACCTGGGGCCCCCGCAGGCCGCGGATCGTCGGCACCAGGTTCAGTCCGCCGCGTCGCACCGCGGACAGGCCGGGGACGCTCCGCAGGTGGCCGGCGAGGTCCACCGGCCCGGCCGCCTCCAGGTCGTCACCCGGAATCTCGGTTTCGGGGATGACGCCGGGAAGGGTCGAGGTCACCGTGATCTCAGCATCGAGGGAGGCTTCCGGGGCCGGGTCCTGGGCCAAGGCCGGGGTTCCGAGCGCCAAGACGAGGGTGACGGTCGCGGAGACCGCGTGGGGCACCTTGGACCGGTGGGCGTTGGATCGGGGGGAGGGAAATCGAGACATGGTGGTTGGGGCTTTCTCGAGTTCAGATTGTTGAACCGGGAACGGGTCGGCGTTGGAGGGCTCCCTTCGCGACCCCATTGCCGCGGGTTGGGCCTTCGCGTTGATACCAAGGGGCACCGCCGCCGCCGTGGGGCGGTGCAGTGGGACCGCGCGTCAGTGCAGCGAACGGCGCGGGTCGGCGCAGCGGAAGTCACGCTTCGTTGCGGTCGTGCAGGCGTCGGGCCGGCGCGCAGCGCGGCCTTTAGGGGGACGGGTCCTCAGGGGGCGCCGGAGGGTGCGCCGCCCCGGTCGGCGACGAAGGGATCGCGGTCCGGGTCGTCGTTCCACTCGTACTCGACCCATGTTGCGAGCTGCTCCGCCCGGGGTCTGCCGTAGAGCTTCGCCACCACGTGCAGGGCCATGTCCATCCCCGCCGTAACCCCCGAGGAGGTGATCAGGTCGCCGTCGTCCACCCACCGGGCCCGCTCGATCCACTGGACCCCGTCCCCCATTTTCCGCGCCTCGTGGAAGTAGA
>JBCDIS010000214.1:0-11901 GCA_038748685.1 Acidobacteriota bacterium
CCCATGTGGCCGGCGTCCCAGGCTTCCCGGCTGGTCTGCTCGTTGTCGCCGATGGCCAGAATCACCACGTCGGCCCCGCGGGCGACCTCCGCGGCCTCTGCGATGAGGCGACGGTTGTCTTCGGGGTCCCAAAGGGTGACCTCGTCGGCGAACCAGTTGCGGCTCTCGGTGATGTGGACCCCCTGGGCGAAGACGACCTCCGCCCGGTCCCCGACCCGGGTCCGAATCCCATCCAGCAACGACACGGTGTGGGCCGGGACGTCGGTGTACCCCCCCAGCAGGGCTTCGCTCGCGTTCGGTCCGATCACCGCAAGGCGCTTCACCGCCGACAGATCCAGGGGCAGTAGGTCCCCTTCGTTGCGCAGAAGGGTCGCCGCCTTCTCCGCCGTCCGCAGGGCCAGGGCCCGCGCTTCGTCGTTGCCGGTGAGCCGTTCCGCTTCGTCGGCGTCGGCGAAGGGGTCTTCGAAGAGGCCGGCGAGGAATTTGGCCCGCAGGCCCCTGGCGACGGCGGTGTCGATGTCCGCCATCGGCACCGCGCCGGACTTCACCAGGGCCACCAGCTCGAGGAAGGCGAAGCGGTTGGGCAGCTCCACGTCGACCCCGGCGGCGAGGGATTGGGCCGCCGCGTCCGCCAGGGAATCGACGACGCCGTGCAGCTCCATGAGCTGGTTGACGGCGTAGTAATCGGCCACGACGAAGCCCGAGAAACCCCACTCCCCACGCAGCACGTCCCCCAACAACCAGGGGTTGACGTGGGAGGGCACGCCGTCGATCTCGTTGTAGGAGGCCATCACGCTCATCGCACCGGCTTCCTGCACCGCCCGCTCGAAGGGGGGGAAGAACATCTCCCTGAGGGTGCGCTCCGAGATCTGCGCCGGACCCACGTTGGTGCCGCTTTCCGGCTGCCCGTGGCCCGTCATGTGTTTGAGGGTGGCGAACACCCGCCCGTCGCCGAGGGGGGTGTCCCCCCCGCCGGGATGACCACCTCGGAAGTCGCGACCCTGGAAGCCGCGGACCGAGGCCAGACCCATCTCCGCCACCAGGTGCGGATCCTCGCCGTAGGTCTCCTCGATGCGGCCCCAGCGGGGATCCCGCGCCACGTCCACCACCGGCGTCAGCGCCAGCCGCGCGCCCCAGGCACGCATTTCGCGGGCGACGACCGAATACACCTCCTCCACCAGGACCGGATCCCAGGTGCTGGCGAGGGCGACGGCCTGGGGAAAGCTGGTGGCCCCGCGGGCGGCGAAGCCGTGGAGCCCCTCTTCGTGCATGATCGCCGGAATCCCGAGCCTCGTCTCTTCGACGAGCCAGCGCTGGATGGCGTTCACCAGCTCGACGGTTTCCCGGGCCGTTCGGTTCGGATCCTCCCCGGCGACCCCCCGCTGCCCGTTGTCGGAGGGGCGGGTCACCTGGCCGACCCCCAGGGGCATGGCCTCGGCGGCTTTCTCGGCGTCGAAGTGACCCGCGTCGTCCAGGAACAGGTTCTTGTCCCTCCACACCCCCACTAGCTGGGCCACCTTCTCTTCGAGGGTCATCCGCGCCAACAGGTCCGCCACCCGCTCGTCCACCGGTCGCGCGGCGTCGCGGTACGGCGCGTCGGCGCCCGGTTTCGCAGCGGCGGGGGTCTCGGCATCCGATGCCTGAGAAATGGCCGGCGGGGCCGCCAGCAGAACCAGACACAGCCCGGCTAGAAGGGTACGTCGCGGGAGGCGTAAAAGGGCGGTCGGGGTCAAGTCTCTACGCAGCATCAGGCTCCCCCTTCCCGGGTCGCGAGGGTGTTTTCGATGGGTGGCAAGGCGTCCGGGTTCGGCGCCCGCTGCCGGATCAGGTGGGCCTCCACCCAGCCGCGGTGCCCGTCGGGGTTCTCCATCGCCTCGGCGATCCGGGCGTGGTCGACGCCGTTGATCCGGTCGTTGGCGGCCCGCAGCGCGTCCATGGAGATCTTCAGGGCGACGTCCACCGGCATCCGTTCCGGATTGACGTCGATGCCGAAGTAGCCCTCGTAGCCATACATCTTGAGGGTGTAGAGCCCAGCCTCCATCTGCTCCGGAGACACGACGCCGACGTTCAGATCCTGGTCATAGTTCCCCAGGGGCTGGCTGTTCCAGTGGGTGTGGGCCAACCTCCCCTCCCCCAGGGGCCAGCTCAGGGCGTAGGGCAGGTCTTCGAAACCCATGTGGACGTGGCCGATCTCGGGGTTCATGCACAGCAGCTTGTGCCCTTCGTCGAGCAGGCGGCGGTTCTCCGGATGGCCCAGCCTCGACTCCACCTCGTGGCCGAGCAGCACGCCCTCCGGCGTCAAGCCGTAGAGGATGCGGCCGCGGGGCTCGTAGGGCTTGGGCTCGAAGGCCACCCGCGTGCCGGGGGCCCGGTCCATGGCCTCCGCCAGGCCATCGGCGAACCGCCGGCGCAGGCCTACGAAGTCGGCGCCAAAGGGATTCTCGTAGCCGTCGATTCCTGACCAGACCACCGAAAAGGCGGCGTCCACCTCGCGGCCGAGCTGGAACGCGTCGGCGGCGCGGTCGATGGCCGCCCGCCGCACGTCGGACCGCGGGCTCGACAGGGACCCCCACTCGAATTGGGGATCGTAGAAGAGCAGCGGGATCACCGTCACCAGCGGAATGCCCGTGTCCCGCGCGAAGTCCTGCCAGATGTGAAGGTTGTCCTCGTTGACCTCATTCGGGTAGTGGGCTTCGAGCCCGGCGAGGCCATAGTCCTTGAGCCCCGCCGCCAGCTCCAGCCGCCGTTCGAGGTCGAGATCCGGCTTGTACTTGTCGTGGAAACGACTGTCGAAGGGGGAGAAAAACCAGATGCCGGCGGTGAACTTCAGATCGAGCTCGAAGCTCTGGAGATGGCGGACCCTCTCCTCCGGGGAACGCAGCACGGCCTGGGACCGGAGATCCATAAGAACCATTCTTGATCCTTTCAGCTTGCGGAAAGTCGCTGGGTATCCGTCGAGACGATCACTGCGCCCGTCAAAAGAAGATCGACGAGAAATAGATCATCACGAGGCCCACGAGCACGATGGTGACGCCGGAGAGCATCGCGTCCCGGCGGCGCCAGGCGGGGTCGGAAACGGCCCGGGCCAGCTCCTGCTCGGGCACGCCGTGGACGTCTTCTCCGGCGGTGGCGAAGGTCAAGCCGCGGACCTTCTCCTCGTCCGGCGGCGGCGTCATCAGGCTGACGATGACCAGGATGCCGGAGCACACGAGGAAGAGGATGGCGGCGAAGTTGAGGAAGTTGATGGTGGCGAAGGTGTGCAGGACGCCGGTCAGCTCGTCCTTCTGCAGCTCCAGGGCGATGCGCCCCATACCGAGCACGAAGCCGCTGATCAAAGAAGCCATGGCCCCGGTGGCGTTGAGCCGCGCCGAAAACAGGCCGAGCAGGAACACCGCGGCGATGGGGGGGTGAGATGTAGGCCTGCACGCTCTGCAGGTATTGGTAGAGCACCCCCGAGATGTTCGCCATCACCGGAATCCAGGCGATGCCCAGGAGCACCAGGCACACCGTCGCCCCCTGCCCCACCAGCACCAGCCGGCGCTCCGAAGCCTCGGGGCGGAGCTTCTTGTAGAGATCGAGGGTGATGAGCGTCGAGAAGGAGTTGAACACTGACGACAGGGAGCTCATGAGCGCCGCGATGAGCCCCGCCACCACCAGGCCCCGCAGGCCCACCGGCAAGAGGGCCGCCACCAGGGTCGGCAAGGCGGCGTCCGGCGTGTCGAGCTGGATCTGCCCGGTCTTCGCCAGGCAGTAGGCGACGACCCCGGGAATGACGAAGAGGAAGAGGGGGAGCTGCTTCAGGTAGCCCGCGAAGATGGTGCCGCGGCGGGCGTGGTCGATGCCGCGGGCCGAAAGGGTGCGCTGGACGATGAACTGGTCGGTGCACCAATACCAGATGGCGATGATCGGCGCTCCGAAGACCATGCCGGTCCACGGGAATTCTGGGTGCGACGCCGATTTCCAGATATTGAAGAATCCGGGCTCCGCCAGCTCCACCATCGCTCCCCAACCCCCGAGGCGAGCGAGTCCGAGCACCGTGACCACAGCCGAGCCGACGATCAGCACGATGGCCTGCATCAAGTCGGTGTAGACCACCGCCCGTAGCCCTCCGAGAACTGTGTACAGGCCGGTGATCACCACCACGATGATCGCGCCGGTCCAGAAGTCGAGTCCGGTGAGGGCCTCCAGCACGACGCCGCCGGCGTAGATGGTGACCGAGATCTTGGTCATTACGTAGCCGATGACCGCTACGACCGCCAGGTACCAGCGCGCCGCGGGGGAGTATCGGCGTTCCAGGAACTCCGGCATCGTGAAGACGCCGCTCTTGATGTAGAACGGCACGAAAAGCCAGCCGAGAAGCAACAAGACCAGGGACGCCTGGAGCTCCAGCTGGCCCATGACCAGCCCGGAGGAGGCCCCGGTGCCCGCCAGACCCACCAGATGCTCTGAACCGATGTTGGAGGCGAAGAGGGACGCCCCCACCACGAACCAGCCGACGTTACGGCCGGCCAGGAAGTAGTCCGTCGATGTCTCCTCGCCACGGCGCTCCCGTCGGATGGCCCACACGGCGATGCCGAGCACGAAGGCGAAATAGATCCCGACCACGAGCCAGTCGGCGGTGGCGAGCATCTGGGCCGACGTTGCGCTGGAGGTTTCCACGGCGACTCCTCTCTTTGAGCTAGGGCCCTTCGGCAAGGACCGTTCGGCAAAGGCCTCTCAAACATGGGCTGTTCGGCAAGAGCCTTTCGAGTGGCCTTTTCGGCCGACACGGCGGTCGATCTCGACTTGCGTCGCTGGCCCAGCCCCTATTCAAACGTTTGAACTTGAAATATTATGGGTGGACACCGATCGACTGTCAAGCACCCCCAAGCGATAAGCTGCGGTCCCCGACGGCGAGACCCGGCCCACACATGTCCCAAGACAACACCCCCAGCACCAAGGATCGAGGTAAGGCACCCCGCGTGCGTCTCAAAGACGTCGCCGCCCTCGCCGAGGTCTCGGTATCGACGGTGTCCCTCGTCTTGAACGGCGCGCCGCGGGCGGAGGCGCTGGCGGCCGAGACCCGGCAGCGGGTCCTCGACGCGGCCCGCGAGCTCGGCTATCGGCCCAACTACCTGGCCCGCTCTCTGCGCGGCAAGCGCACCCATTCCCTCGGCGTGCTGGTGCCGGAGATCAGCGAGGGCTACACGGCCGGCGTTATGAGCGGAATCGAAAGCGAGCTCGAAGCGGCGGGATACACCTACCTGATGGTGAGCCACCACTCCCGCCCCGCCAAACTCGAATCCTCGATCCGACTCTTCGAGGATCGCGGCGTTGAAGGTCTCTTGATCATCGGCGCCGAGCTACCGGGGCCGATTCCGCTTCCCGCGGTGACGGTGTCGGGGCATCGCCCGGTCCCAGGAGTGACCACCGTAGCCCTCGACCACCGCACCGCGGCCCGGCTGGCCCTCGGCCACCTGGCTTCCCTGGGCCACCGTAGGCTGGCGGTGATCCGAGGCTTCGGCGGCAACGTGGACGCCGAGGATCGCTGGCGGGCGATCCGCGGAGCAGCCCAGGAACTCGACGATTTCGAGCTCCCCCCCGCGCTCACCGTGGAGCTGCGGTCCCGGGCCTACGGCGAGTCCTTCGACGCCGAGGGTGGCTATCGGGAAGGCTACGAGATCGGCCGCCGCCTGCTCGACGCTGGGGAACCGTTCTCCGCCCTCTTCGCGTTCAACGACATCTCCGCCATCGGTGCCCTCCGCGCGTTCCTCGACTGCGGCCTCCGGGCACCTGAGGACATCTCCGTGGTCGGCTTCGACGACCTCGGCGTGACCCCGTTCCTCAACCCCCGCTTGACCACGATCCGCCAGCCGTTGCGGGACATGGGCCAGGCGGCGGCCCGCCTCCTCCTCGCCCACCTGGACGACCAGAAGCCCCTGGGGGAGCGGATCCTGATCCAACCCAAGCTCGTCGTCCGAGATTCCACCGGCCCGGCGCCGGACTCCCCTTCCCCACTCGATAGGCCCGGGGCGTGACACCCCTCGAAGCCGTCGTCTACCTCAGCGTCTGGGGCGCTCTCCTCTGCTACCCAGCCGCCGCCGTCGGCCGCGGCACCCGTCGCCCAGGGGTGAGGCGTGGGGCCCGATGGATCTGGACCGTCGGCGGTGTCCTCTTCTGGATCCACGTGGCGAGCGCGTTCGCCGCCTTCTACGGAGGGTCCCACGCGGTGGCCCTGGAGGTGACGGCCCAGAGGACCCTGGAGACGACCGGGGTCGACTCCGGGGTCGGCCTCTATCTCAACTATGCCTTCGCCCTGCTTTGGGGCATCGAGGCGGCGTGGTGGTGGCGCCGTCCCGAGTCCTACCTCCGCCGCCCATCCGTGGTGTTCCTATGCCTGCACGGGTTCTTTCTCTTCATGCTCGTCAACGGCGCGGTGATCTTCGTCCCCGGTCCGAGGCGCTGGCTCGGGGCCCTGGTCACCGCGGCGGGGGCGGCGGCCGTGGTCTGGGGGGCGGTCCGTGGCCGCCTGAGACCCGGGGCCTGACGTCCGCGGCGGGTCAGGCTTCTACGGGTCGTTTGAAGCCCCGTCACCGCGGAGGGCGAAAATCGCCAGCTCGTTCTCCTCGTCACGGAACACCAGCGCGAGGGTCACCGCGGCGTCGGGATCCGGCGGGGGCGAGGCCTCGATGACGAACTTGGGCACGATGCAATAGCGGACGCCGGTGTCCTTCAGCGCCGCCAGCGACTGGGCCGACGGAAAGTCCTTCATCGTTTCCTTGAGGGCCTTGAAGCGGCTGGGGAAAAAGCCAGAGTAGCCGTTGACCATAGGCCGCCAGTGTCGCTGCTGCCAGTACATCCACTGGCTGGTCCCGGCATAGTCGGCGGTCTTCCGGCCCTGGGGGAAGGGAAGAAAGGCGAGCACGTCGTCGACCGCGGTCTCCTCTTCGATGAAGGTCAGCCACGGCAGCTCCCGGTCGGGGGGCGGTAGGGGCTGGATCGGCCCCGGGGCCGGCCGCATCTCGAACACAGCCAGCAGCGCCAGGACCGCCGCCGGCACGAAGGCGGCCGCCCTTTGCATCCCCGGTCCGTTGCCGAACCGCCTGCGGGAGGCTTCGAGGACCCCGTGGAGCGCCCCCGCCGCGAGCAGCGCCACCGCCAGCTGGGCGAAGAGGGCGAAGCGGAAAAAGTTGCGGATCTGCCCGAGGCCCGGCAGGGCCCTCAGGACGTCCACCAGGGACAGGCCGAAGGCGCCGAGGTGGCCGCCGAAGGAGAGCAGCACGCTGGTCGCCAGCACCAGCAGGCCAGCGACGGCGGGGCGCCGCCATCGGTTCGACCGCCAGGCCAGGGCAACGGCTATAAAGGCCAGCAGAACCCGCAGTGTCCCCGGCCAAAAGGCGCGGGCGGACGACCGCTCCGCGGTCTCGACCCCGGGTGCCGGAAGGAGCTGTGGCCATGGAGCCTCGAAGTATTGCGCTGGCTTCGCGCTGTGCTTTCGCATGGTCTCCGCCAGTCGCACGAAGCCTTCGTTCGACGTCCCCCGCAGCTGGGCGACGAGGAGCGGTGACGCCAACGCGAAGAAGAGCGCGACGCCGGCGGCGAGGGCGATCCAGGCCCGCCGTTCCCGCCTGTGGGGCCACCACAGCCAAAGGGCCGCGGGGGTCGCGGCGAGGCCACCGAAGACCGCAACCTGGGCACTCAGACCATAGGCGAGGGCCAGGCCGGCCCCGAGGCCCAGGCCGGACGTCAGCTTGGGCGCCTCGGCGAAGCTCAGCACCGCGAGGGCGAACAGCAGGACGCCCCCCAGGGGCACGAGCTGCAGCACCCCCAGCTGCTGATGGGTGAAGGGCAGAACCAGGACCAGCGCGCCGCCGAGTATCGACGGAGACCACCCCAGACCGACGCGGCGCAGCAGCACCGCCGTCAAAAGGCCGTTCCTGGCCAGGGAGGCGATCAGCAGCAGGCCGTAGGCCGCCACAATCGACAAACCGAAGCTACAGAGGGCGGCGGCGAGCATACCGAGCACCGGCTGCGGCTCCGAAAAGGCGAAGGCGTCCGCGGTGGGATGGAAAATCGGCGCCTGCCAATAGCCCTCGAAGCCGCGGCCGAGGCTCTCGACGTTCCAGGCCAGCGTCCACAGGTTGAAGAGCGGCACGGTGGCCACCCGCTCCGTGCCGAGGGCCACGCCGTCGAGACTCACGGCGAGGGGCCAGGTCAGGGCGACGGCGCCGGCAGCGAATGCCAGCGCTACCGCAGTCCACCGCAGGACCGACGTCCGCAGCGTTTGGGCAAGTTCGGGGTCCGCGGGGGGCGGAGGCGTCGCCTCGACCCCGCGACGGGCGCGGAAGTCGTTCACGGAGGCGGGGCTCCGTGTGGATAGGGCCGATGGCGAAACATCGGCGGGAGCTTAGCAGCCCGGGAAGAAGGGGTCCGGCGGCCAGCGACGCTCCGGTCAGGACTGGCCCCGGACCGAGATGCTCCGTCGAGGTCGGGTGCCTCGACGGAACGTTCGATGGGCTCAGTCGTGGTGCTCGTGCACACCGGCGATGTCGAGCACGACCTGGAAGTACTGGACCTCACCGTTCTCGATCGTGCCCTGCAGCTGCACGGCCTCGAAGGTCTTCATGGCGATGTGGGGGTGGTGCTTCTGGACCTCCGGCAAACCATCGCGGACGGCGTCGTCGAAGCTCTTGTCGGAAGAAACGATGACTCGGAGCACATCCTGGTGGCGGTTCTCGTTGAGGGCAAACATGGGCCTTCTCCTTCGTGACGTTCGTCGGGGGTTGAAAACGCAGTGTTGTGAACTGGCCAGTACCTAGAACGCGAAGGGGTCCAGGGAAACGGCCCATCGGTTTCGATTTTTCTCGCCCCCCCCGGCCGGCCTGGTCCAGACTAGGGCTTCGGAACACAAGAGCCGCTGCATCCGGTCCGCACCCCAGACACTCTTCACCGCTTCCCCGACGGGAGACCCTCCGATGCCCCGAAGCCTTCTTCGACGGTTCTCCACGATTACCGGTCTCGTAGCCCTTGGGGCCGCGGCCCCCGCGGTCGTCGCCCAGGCCACCACCGCCCACGCCGAGTCCCCCCAACTAAGGCTGATCGGCCATCAATCCTTCGACGCCCAGACCGTCCGCTACAAAGGTACGGTCCCCGGCGGCCTCTCCGGCATCGAGTACGACGCGGAGTCGGGCCGCTACCTGGTGATCAGCGACGACCCCGCCACCCCGGACCGAGGGGGCGCCCGCTTCTATACCGTCGAGCTCGACTTCGACGCCGATGGCGTCGACGGCTACCGGTTCACGTCGGTGCGAACGCTGCTTCGGCCCGACGGAACGCCGTTCCCCGAAGGGGGCGTCGACCCGGAGTCGATACGCATCCTGCCCTCGGGGAATCTCCTGTGGACCAGCGAGGGCTTCGAACGGGACTTGATCGATCCGTTCGTGCGGGAGATGACCCCCGACGGCAGATACGTGCGGGATCTGGAGATCCCCGACCGTTTCCGCCCCACCGCCGACCCGGCCAACGGCAGTCGCCACAACCTGGTGTTCGAGAGCCTCACCCTCACCCCCGACGGGCGCTGGGCCGTCACCGCCACCGAGGGGGCCCTACGCCAAGACGGTCCCGAGGCCACCCCAACGAACGGCAGCCTTAGCCGGGTCCTTTTCCTCGACCTCGACACCGGAAGGCCCGGAGCCGAGTACGTCTACCCCAACGACCCTGTCAGAGACGCTACCGACGGATTCAGTCTCAACGGCCTGGTGGAGCTCCTGGCCCTGACCGACCACACCTTCCTCGCCCTCGAACGCTCCTTCAGCGCCGGCTTCGGCCACTCCGTGGTCCTCCACCACTACGATGTTTCGAAAGCCACCGACGTCTCGAAGCTCGACTCCCTGGTGGACGCCGACGTCACCTTCGGTGAGAAAAGCCTGGTGAGCGACCTCGGCGACTTCGGCCTGAAGCTCGACAACCTCGAGGGGATCACCTTCGGCCCTCACCTCGAAAACGGCAACCGCTCCTTGGTGATCGTGTCCGACGACAACTTCGGCGGCGTGACCCAATTCTTGGTATTCGAGGTCCTTGGGCCCTTAAGTCCCTCCGACAGTTCGCCCCCGCCATCCACGACGATGGAACAGGGGGCGTCGGATCAGCGCGCGCCGGATCAGGGGGCGTCGGATCAGGGAAGCAGGGGGGCCAGCACCCGCCGGTCCCCGGGAAGGGTCTGAAAGAACGCGAGGAAGAACGCTCCGCAGGCGACGACGGCGCAGAGCACGAAGTGGCCGGCGAAGCCCCAGCCGGCGACGCTGAAGCCCGACAGCGACGTGCCGATGACGGGGCCGACGGCGCAAAGGGACTGCTGGATGGTGAAGTCGGTGCCGGCGGTCTCGGGACGGCTGGCGTCCATCATCGCTGTGTAGAGGGCCGCCGTCGACGCGCCGCCGGCGAAGGCGACGAGGGCCAGGGGACCGGCGACGAGAAGAGGGCTAGGGGCGGCACCGGTGGGCAGCAGGTACGCGAGGATGGCGACCGCCTGTAGGGCGGCAAACCCGAGCAGCGCCCGCCGACGGCCGAGCCGCGGAACCAGAGCGCCCCCCGCCAGCGATCCCGTGAGGGCGCCGACGGCGTAGAGCATGCCCGCCAGCAGACCGATGTCCGCAAGGTCCAGGCCGAGCTCGAGCAGCAGCTGGTTGAAGCTGAAGGTCGCCATCGTCTCGCCGCTCCGGAACAGCAGCAGCAGGGACACCCAGCCCAGGGTGCCGGGGCGGTTGAAGAACCGGCGTAGGGCACCGAATCCAACCCGGGCGGACTTTGGGTCGGGATCCGCCGACCCGGCCACCGGTTCCCTGAAGCGAAGCGCCCAGGGGATCGGCAGGGCCAGGAGCACCGCCATCACCAAGAAGACCATCGACCACCCGAGGCGGGCGAAGAGGATCAGCATCAGACCTCCCCCCAGCACCTGCCCCAGGTAGTAGCCCCCCACCTGGATTCCGTTGCCCGGCCCCCGCTCGTCCTCTTCCAGGGCCCGCACCGACAGGCCGTCGGTGGCGATGTCCTGGGTGGCGGAGAGCACCATGAAGACCGCGGCCAGGGCGATGACGGCGGGGAGCTGCGGTCCAAGGTCGAGGGCCGACAGGCCCAACACCGAAACGATGCACAGGCCCTGGAGCGGCAGGATCCACGACAGGTAGTGACCGCCGGAGAAGGGCCAACGGATCCGATCCACAAGGGGTGCCCAGAGAAACTTCAGCAGCCAAGGAAAGGCGATGGCGCTGAACAGCCCGACATATTCGATCGGCAGCCCTTCGGACCGCAGAATCACAGGCATAGCGGTGATGAAAAAGCCGAGGGGGATCGCCTGGGCCACGTAGAGGGTACCGATCAATCCGTACTTGTGGATCCGCGGATTGCTGGGGGGCTCGGCGATGTCTGAGTCGACCATGGAGACCTTTCTGGGGGTCGGCGGAGGGGACGGAGACGATGGTGAGCTTCCCGCTCCAGAGGGGGGACGCCTTGGCCCATCTCCGGGATTTGCAGCTCCTCGGCCGGCGAGCATAGCGAGTTCCCTGGCCCTATCGTCCGACGGGGTGCCGGTCGGCCCACCGATGCCGGGGGTTGCCCCGCGCTCCGCTATACTCTCACCGCCGGCAGCGGAGTGCCGAGCCGAAATTCCCCGGCCCCGCAGTGGCCGCATCGATCCTGGAGAGCCGTCGACCATGAGTGAGTCGTCTACCCGTCAGCGCATCAAGGAGATCATCGTCGAGAGCCTGAACTTCGACGACCTCGCGCCGACAGACATCGGTGATCGCCAGCCCCTTTGGGCCGACGGCCTCGGCCTCGACTCGGTCGACGCCCTCGAGCTGATGGTGCTTTGACCAGCGTGCGCATGTGGTTGATGCGCACACAGTCGAACTGGCCGACGGCACA
>JBCDIS010000215.1:0-11852 GCA_038748685.1 Acidobacteriota bacterium
AGACCGACAGCGGCGGCGACTGGATCGTCATGGAGCACGTGGACGGGGTCACGGTCCACCAGCTGCTGCGGGACGGCCCCCTGGATCTGCGGATGGTCCTGGCGATCGCCTGGGACGTCGCCAACGGCCTAGCGGCGGCCCACGCCAACGGGGTGCTGCATCGAGACCTCAAGGCCGAGAACGTAATGGTGACTCCTTCCGGGGAAGCCAAGATCCTCGATTTCGGCCTCGCCAAACGTTTCGAAGGTCGGCTGGACGAGGCGTCCCTGTCAATCGACGGCGCGGTGGTGGGTACCTGCCGCGCCATGTCGCCGGAGCAGGCCCACGGCGAGGACCTGGATCCCCGCTCGGACCTCTTCTCCCTCGGAACCCTCCTCTACGAAATGTCCACGGGGGCTTCCCCCTTCCACGCCCCGAGTTTCCTACGTACCCTGATCCGGGTCTGCGAGCACGAGCAGCTGCCGGCGTCTCTGAAGAACCCCCTCGTTCCCCAGGCCCTGTCGGATCTGATCGACGGCCTGCTGCAGAAGGACCCCGGGCAGCGGCCCCAGAGCGCCCGCGGGGTGGCGGCCCAGCTGGCGGACATCGGCGATGCCCTGCCGCGGGAGAGCCGCACGGAGGAGCGCACGCTGACCCGGGTGGATACGGACCGGATCCATCTCGCGGAGCTCGAGGCCGCCTCCTCGGGGTCCAGGCCCATCGGCCCCGCGGCGGAGACTTCGATCTCGACGCCGGTGCGGGCTGCGGGCCGTGGCCTAGGAAAGAGGTTCCCGTGGAAGCCCTGGGGCGCCGCCGCGGCGCTATTGGTCGCCCTGATCTCGGCCGTGGTCTTTGTCGCGCGGTCCCCAGGCCCGCAGAACCCCACCGAGCCGGCGGGTGCTGGGGGGGTGCCCCCCTCCGCCGTCGCCGGGGAACCCACCGGTCCGACGCGGATCGTGGTCCTCCCGTTCCGCAGTCTCGGCCCCGCCGACAAGGACTACTTCGCCGCCGGTATCACCGAAGAGGTCACCCGCGGTTTGACCCAGCTTTCGGGTCTCGGGGTGATCTCCCGCACTTCGGCGTCACGACTGGCGGGGGCCGGCAAATCGATTCGGCAGATCGGCTCCGAGCTGGACGTGGCCTTCGTGCTCGAAGGGACGGTCACCTGGCCGCCGGGGGACGAAGGCAATGTCCGCATCACGCCGAAGCTCATCGAGGTCGCCAAGGACACCTACGTGTGGACCGAGTCCTACGAACGTCCCCTGGACGACTTCCTCCAGGTGCAGTCGGAAATCGCCGGTCACGTGGTGGAGGAGCTCGGGGTGGCCCTGCTGCAGCCGGAGCGGCAGGCCCTCGAAGCCCCGAAGACCGACGTCCCCGCCGCCTACTTCGCCTACCTGAGGGGGCTGGACCACGCCCACGGCAGCACCGGGGTGTCGGAAGACAGCCAGCGCCGAGCGGTGTCGATGTTCGAGGCGGCGATCGAAGGAGACCCCGGCTTCATCGCCGCCCACGCCGAGCTGGCCCGGGCCCACGCCCTGATCTACCTCAACTACGACCGCAGCGAGGACCGCCGGGAACGGGCCCGGTCCGCCCTCGCCGAGGCCCAGAGGCTCGGCCCCGACGAGCCTGAGGTCCATCTCGCGGCGGCCTACATCCTCTACCACGTCGAGTCCGAGTACGACCGAGCTCTGGAGGAGTTCGTCGCCGCCGGTCGACGGCTCCCCAACAGCGGTGAGGTGGCCAGCGCCATCGCCTTTGTCATGCGGAGGCAGGGACGCCTGGACGAGGCGATCGAGAAGATGGAGGCGGCCTTCCTCTACGACCAGGCCAACGCCCGCCTGGCGAGCCACATCGCGGAGACCTACCGCGCCGTCCGCCGCCACGCCGATGCCGAACGCTGGTTCCTCACCGCCCTCGACCTCGCCCCCGACATGCACGACACCCTGGGGGAGCGTGCCGAGAACCTCCTGTCCTGGCGGGGATGCGGGGACGACGGGGATGGCTGCTCGGTGGACGCGGCGCGGGCGGTGCTGGAGGCGTCGCCGATCCGGGACGATCCCAAGCTCTATCCCTACTGGCTCCAGTTGGACCTCTACGACGGGGCCATCGGCGACGGTCTAGCTCGCCTCAGGGCTTCCCGTAGCCGGGGGTCGGCGGACGGCGACGGTTGGACCCGGTGGTTGTGGCGGGAAGCCATGATCTATCGGCAGGCCGGACTGGGGGGGGAAGCGGCGGCCCTCGTGGAAAGCCGGAGGACCGAGCTGGAGGCGCGGGTAGCCTCCACGGGCCTATACCTCGACTACGCTCGCCTCGGCCTCGCCTACGCGTTCCTCGGGCGCCACGGCGACGCCGAAGCCGCCGGCCGACGGGCGGCGGAGCTGGCGGTGGGGGACCACTTCACCGGCCCCCGCACCCGGGAAGCGCTGGCGCTCATTCTGACCCTCGGGGGTAAGAAGGAAGAGGCGGTGATGCTCCTCGGGGAACTCTCCCGACTCGACTACCCGCACAGCCTCAGCCGCGTCGATCTACGCCTCGATCCCGCGTGGGATCCGCTCCGGGGAGAGCCCGAGTTCCGCCTCCTGCTGGAGTGACCTCGGCCCGTTTTCGCGCCGTCGCCGCGTAAAGTTCAGAGACCTCGCGCAGAGGGATCAGGCGAGCCCGAAGGCCCCTGCATGCTAGGGTTTTCGCGGTTTGCATCCAACGATTCGATTTTCCGCGGAGAGGAGCCCAACATGAACATTCGCACTGAAGATCTCTTGATCAATGCCTTGCCCAACACCGCGATTCTGGCCGACGGCGACGAAGCCGAACAGTGCCCGGACGCGACGGTGACCGGTGACGACAACAACCTGCCCGAAGGCGAGGGGGGCCGGCAGTGCCCGGACGTCACGGTGCCGACGAAGGTCGAGGCCCTCGCTGCTTCCGACGGAGCCTTCAGCCTCGACGCGCACCGCCGGGAGCTGGCCCGCCGACGCGCAGAGTTGGACCCCGCTCGGTAGGGGCCCGGACTCCAGTGTTCCGAAGAGTCCGGTCCCGGGGCATGCCCGGGGCCGGACGGCGGCGCCGGTGGACGCGGTCCAGCGGCTCGGATACCGTACCGACGGACATGCCATCGACAACCCCCGGTAATACCGACCAGGCTTGTTGGCGACAAGGCGAGGTCCCGGAGCTCTGGGGCCCTTCGCGTTGTGGAGTCTCCCCGAGAGCTGGATTTCCGACCGCCGCTTGGAGGCCTAGGTGAAGGACCCGTTCACCGCCTCTGAAGGAGGCTCCCTAGGGCCGTACAGGATCGAGGAGCTGATCGCCCGGGGTGGAATGGGTGAGGTCTATCGGGCCTACGACCCCCGTCTCGAACGCTGGGTCGCCATCAAGCAGATCCGTCCAGAGTCCTCGGGCAGGGACGACCTCCGCGGGCGTCTCCGTCGGGAGGCCCGGGCCATCGCCGGCTTGTCCCACGGCGCCATCGTGCGACTCTTCGACTTCGTCGAGAAGGACGACGGAGATTGGATCGTCATGGAGTTGGTGGCGGGTCCGACGGTCCACGATCTGATCCAAGGGGGCCCCCTAGACATCGAGCAGGTGCTGACCCTTGGGCGCGACGTGTCGTCGGGCTTGGCGGCGGCCCACGATGCGGGGGTGCTACACCGGGATCTCAAGGCGGAGAACGTGGTGGTGACGGAGGAGGGGAGGGCGAAGATCCTCGATTTCGGCCTCGCCAAACGGATCGTGGGCGGGCTGGAGGAAACCCTACTTTCGATCGAAGGGGAGGTACTGGGGACCGGCCGGTCGATGTCTCCGGAGCAGGCCCTGGGTCTGGAGTTGGGTCCTGCGTCGGACCTCTTTTCCCTCGGTACGCTCCTCTATGAAATGGCCACCGGGGTTTCCCCGTTCTACGCGCCGACCCCGGTACGGACCCTCATGCGGGTGTGCGAGAGCCAACAACTCCCCGCCTCCAGTGTCGAGGGGGCGGTGCCCGAAGGGCTATCCGATCTCATCGACCGCCTGCTGTCGAAGGACGCCGGGGACCGCCCCCCCAGCGCCAGGGCCGTCACCGTGGAACTGGATCATCTGGCGGGTGAGGAGGGCAGCCTCCACCCCGAGAACCGCAGCGGGGTGCCCCTTTTTGTCCCCCGTGGGGCGGCTCCGCAGCCCACTGCCCCCAGCTCCGGCCCCCTCCCCCGGGCCGCCGGGGCCGATTCGCCGGCCCCTGGACCCTGGACCGAAAGCGGCCAGCGGCGGCCGACGTCCGCCGACGATACGGCCCAGTCCCCGAGGCCGCCGCGGTGGCTCCCGGCGGCGGCCGTCGCCGTGGCCCTTGGCCTGGCCCTCTGGTTCCTTGTCTTCGTAAGAGGAGAAACCGGGGGTCAAAACCAAGGGCAACCGGCGGCCGTGGGTCTGGCCGTGGAGGACCGGGCCGTCGCAGCGCTCCCCCCGGCTCGGGGAAGGCAGGAGCCGGCGAAGGAGCCGATCCGGATTGCGGTTCTGCCGTTCGCCAACCACGGTCCCGGCGGTGAAGGATTTTTCGCCGCGGGCATCACAGACGAGCTCACCCATCAGCTGGCCCAGATGCGAAACCTGGGGGTCATCGCGGGGAGGAGCGTGGCCCGCCTGTCGACCGAGGAGCAGGACTCCATTTCCGTCGGCAGGACCCTCGGGGCCGACTACCTGCTCGAAGGCGGAGTGACCTGGCCGGACCGGGGGGAGACCGGGAGGATCCAGGTTCGATCGTCCCTGATTCGGGTCGCCGACGGTGAGGTGGTGTGGTCCAACGTGCTGTCCCGCCCGCCGGATGGAGCCCTCGGCTTTCAGCAAGACATCGCAACCCGGGTGGCGGAACGCCTCGGTCTTCAGCTTCTCCACCGCGAAACCGCCAGGTTGGATCGCGGGGGCACCACCGTGCCCGCGGCGTACTACGCCTACCTCCGCGGCCTGGAGTATGCCCACCGGGTGGTGATCACCGAAGACGACTGCCGTCGGGCTGCGGACCTCTTCAAAGGGGCTTTGGAGGCCGATCCCACCTTCACCCGGGCCTGGATCGAGCTGGCCCAGGTGCAGGCCGCAACCTACTTCACCTATGACCGGACAGAAACGGCGAGGCGCGAGGTGCGGGCCTCGCTGGACCGGGCCCGGGCCCTGGACCCGAATTCGGTGGACCTGCGCATCGCCACCGCCTACTACCTCTACCGGGTGGAGGCGGACTATGAAGGGGCGATCGCCGCGTTCACCTCCGCCGCAGAGGATCTGCCCCACCACGGCGAGGTGCTGCGGGGCATCGGACTCGTCCACCGGCGGCAGGGTAGGGAACACCTGGAACCCGCGGCCGAGGCCCTGACCCAGGCCTTCGCCCTCGACCGCGGTAACGCCGAGCTGGCCCTCAACGTGGCGGAGACCCTTCGGGCGATGCGGCGCTACGGCGAGGCCGAGCCCTGGTTCGAGACCAGTCTGGAGCTGGTCCCGGATCAGCCCTGGGTTTGGGAGCGCCGGGCCGAGAACCTGATGGCGTGGGGTTGCGCCGGTGACCCCGGTGGACCGCCGTGCTCTACGGGGCCGGCGCGGCGCCTTCTGGCGGCCTCGCCGGTGGCCGAAGATCCCGAAACCGGCTACGCCTGGATCCACCTCGATCTACTCGACGGACGCTGGAGCGAAGCCCTGGAACGCCTCCGAAGGGTTCAGTCGGAGAGCATGCCCCAGGAGATCCGCCTGTTCTATTTCCGGGAGGTCGTCCACACGCTGCAGCGGTCCGACCTCGGCCGGGAGGCGCAGGAGGTCGCGGAGCGTCAAAGAAGCGCCCTGGAAGTCGCTGTGGAGGCTGGGGACGTCAGCCTGCTGCGGGCCCAGCTTGGACTCGCCAACGCGTACCTTGAACGATGGCCGGAGGCCCTTCGGCACGCCGAGACCGCCGCTGCCCAGGGTTCGGGGGACTACTACTCGGGGCCCCGGCGGGAGGAGATCTTGGCGGCGGTGGAGGCGAAGGCGGGGCGCCTGGACCGGGCGATCGGCCGCCTCGAACGGCTGATGGAGCTGCGGTATCAATGGGCCATCACGCCGGTGGACCTGCACCGGGACCCGGCCTGGGATCCCCTGCGGGGAACCCTACGGTTCGAGCGGCTTCTGACGAAGTATCCGATCCGGGATCCGGCCTTCGGCCTCCCGCGCTGACGCGGCGGAGGGGCTGGGTGCGCCAGGCGCGGTGGTCACCTCCGTGCTACGATCCGCGCGGAATTCGCGCTTCGGCTCTCCTTTACTTTTGGCGTTCGGCCTTCGTGTCCGAGATAGCCATCAACCTGATTTGAGGTGATCCATGGACCTGCGCATCGAAGATCTCATGGTCGCTGTCGAACCCACGACGGGCATCTACGCCAACGAGCCTTGCCCCCTCGACAGCTGCGCGCCGGAGAAGGCGACCCTCGGCGAACGCTGCCGCCAGGAGAGCTGTCCCCCGGTGGGACCGACCCGCGGTGACCACTGCCGGCTCGAGAGCTGCCTGCCCGGCGCTCTGACCAAAGACGACGACGGCTGCCGCCAGCACAGCTGCGGGAGGAGGACCAAGAAGCCCAACTCCCCCGATGAGGCGGTGACCCTGGGGCACGGGTCGGGGTTCGACCTCGCCGCACACCGCGCCGAGCTCGCCCGCAGACTGATGGAGCTGGGTGCTGACGCCTGACGGGGGACGGTGGTACCGCGCCAGTCCCCACTACGAATTGGTCCTCTTCGATCGATTGACGGCCGGGGAGAAGGCCTCCTTCGAGGCCCTCGCCGACCGCGACGACGTTTACGGTCTGCTGCGTCCAGCGGGGGAGGGAAGAAGCTACAAGGCCGTCGGCCCAGACGCCGCCCTTCTGTGGCTTACCCTCAAGGAGCCGGGGCCGATCCCCGCCTACGTCCTGAGGTCCCCGGGGGGTGAGGAACGGGTCCACGATCTGGTCCTCGACGGCGTGTTGGAAGTCCTGGAAGGGGAGCGCTTCGTGAGCTCGGCGGCGGCGCTGCAGGTTTTGTCCGGTGGACCTCGGGGGCCGGAAGCTGAGCACGCAGGGGACGACGCCGAGGATCCCCCGTCGTCCCAGGCCACCGAGCCGGCGGGGGCCGGGGTTCTGGGCCAGCTTTCGCTGCGGGCCATTCGCTACGCCGCGGATCTCGGTCTCAGGGACGCCGAGGCTTTGGCGTGGCGGCTGTACACCTACCACACCCTGCCGCTGACCCGGACCTGGCGCCGTCGCCTCCCGGACGCGGATGGGGTCCTCGATCTTCTCGGCCTCGCCCCCGGCTCCACCCGCCGGCGCCGCCTGCTTCGGCATTGGCGCCGGGGCCTGCGCAAGACACCCGCGGATTGGATCCACTGGAGCCGCCGGGGGGACCGGGGGGGGCCTCCGTCGCGGACCCATAAGCTCTACCTCAGCCCGAGGGTGGAAGCCCTGGGGGACGCCTTCGGCCGCTGTTTGGACATCTTGGCGGAAGGCAGCGCCCGTCAGTTCAAACACGGCGCCAACGCCGCCGGACTTCTACGTCCCGACAAATGGGTCCTGTACTTCGATTCCAAGGAAGATCTCGACGACACGGCCCGCCGGCTGGAGGGCCCCCTCTCGGGTATCGAGGTCCACGGCGTTCCCTTCAGCGCCGAGGTCGCCTGCGGAGGCCTCCTCTCTTGGGGGGTCGACCCCGAAGACGGCGCGTCGTGGAGGAGCCGTGAGAGCTGGCGCCTTTGGCTCTGTCGGCAGTTGGCGACGTCGATCACGTCGGCCGGCGGCGGATCCGAACCGCACCCAGATCCGGAGGTCTCGCCGTGGCGCTTCGCCCTGGAGCGCCTGAGGCGGCACGGCGTGGACATCGACACCTGGACCCCCAAGGCTGGGCTTTGGCGTCCTGAGGCGGGGAATGATGGATAGCCAGACCCTGCTCACCCTTCGACCGGGGGCCGAGCTCGTGCCGGTGGAGGACCTCGATCCGTCGGTCCAGAGGCGCCTCGACCCGCGGCAGGGGGACCACGTGATCTCCCAGCCAGGCGGTCGAACCGCCTCGACCCTCGTGGACGGCGACACCGCCGCCATCCTCGCCGGATTCGGAGCCGGTAGCACCCTGGTGGACGCCGTCCTGCGGTTCGCCGAGGCCCGCGGCCTGGACCCCGGGGAGGTCCTGGAGTCGTGCTACGAGGGACTGCATGGCCTGGTGTCCAAAGGGGTATTGGTGGACGCCGATGGCCTGGAGTCCGAAGAGGGTAGGGGCGAGTCGCCGGGGTACGGCGTCGGCGCCGACATCGACGGCCGCAGGATCCTGCGGGTGCTCCGCACCCTCGAAGACGGAGAGCTGCTCCAGGTCGCGCTCGGAGAAGACTCGGATTCGGTGGGGCTGGTGAAGCTCCAAACTCGACAAAGCCGGATCGGGGACCTGGATCGGGAGGCCGAGGCCCTGGTGGAGCTGCGGGCCCAGGGGGAACAGGGACAACATGGGGACAGTCTCGCCCCGGCTCTGCTCGATCGGGGGGAAGCGGAGGGGCGACCGTATCTACTCCTCGAATGGGTCCCCGGCGTGGGGGCCGACGTCGCGGCGGCGGAACTGCGGCGTCTCGGGGATCGGCGGGGGCTGCTCCGGCTGTGTCGAGCCGTGGTCGCCGCCTATGTCCTTCTTCATCGGCGGGGGTGGATCCACGGCGACGTCCATCCGCGGAACGTAATGGTGCTCGGGGACGGCGCCGTTCGGCTGGTGGATTTCGGATTGGCCCGCCGGCTCTCGGAGGAAGCCGACGGCCAGACCGCGGTGGCCCCCAGACCGGGGGTGGCCTTCTACTACGAGCCGGAGTTGGCGGCGGCCATGCAGGGGGGCAGCCCCACCCCGGCGCCGAGCCCCGCCGGCGAGCAGTTCGCGGTGGGCGCCTTGCTCTACACCCTCGTCGCGGGGACCCACTACACGGACTTCGGGCTGGAGCGAAGTCGCCTTTTGGCTCAGGTGGTGGAAGAGCCGCCCCTGCCCCTCGCCGAACGGGGTGTTCCTCCGTGGCGGGAGATGGAGGTCGTGCTGGGGAGAGCTTTGGAGAAGGATCCAGATCGGCGGTACGGCTCCATGGCGGACTTCGGCGCGGCCCTGGACGGGCTGCCTGTGCCCTTGGGCCAATCCCGACGCGGGGCAACCGCCGGCGACCCCTCCTGGCGCGCGCTCGAAAGTGCCGCCGGGGAGCTGCGGTCCATGGCCGCCTGGGGGGGACCGTGGTGGCGGGATGGCGTCGATCGCCCGCCGGTGTCGTCCCTGTACTTCGGGGTCGCGGGGGTGGCGTACACCCTCTACCGGCTGGCGTGCCAGGGGGACGACCCCGAGCTTCTGTGGCAGGCGGACCTGTGGTGCCGCCGCGCTCTACGCTGGGCCGATCGGCCGGACGCCTTCCACGACGACGCCCGAGGCTTGACCCGGGATCAGGTAGGGGAGACTTCCCCTTTCCACTCGGCCGCTGGGATCCATGCGGTCGACGCCATGGTGGCGAGGGCCCGCGGCGACGGCCCGGCGGCGGTGGCGGCGGTCCGGGCCTTTGTCGACGCTTCGTCCCTGGAGGCGCCGGAGGACGACCTCACCCTCGGCTTGGCGGGAACCCTCATGGCCACCGCTTTTCTTCGGGACGATTTCGAAGGCGCCCCCGGCGGTCCCCCCGCCGCTCTGGTGGACCTGGGACAGTCCACCTGCGCCGAGCTCTGGCGGCGCCTCGCCGGCCGGCCCCCGATCGCCGAAGACGGGGGCTGGCTGGGCCTGGCCCACGGCTGGGGTGGCTTCCTCCACGCCACCCTCTGCTGGTTCCAAAACCCCGAGGACCTACCCCCGGGATGCGAAGCTCGTCTCCACGAGCTCGCCCGCCTCGGGGAACCTTCGGGTCGGGGGCTCCTCTGGCGATGGCACCGTGGCCCAGGGGACGGCGCCGTATCGATGGGGGGTTGGTGCCACGGTGCTGCGGGCTACGTTTCCCTCTGGTCCTTGGCCCACGGCCGCCTCGGAGATCCCCACTGGCGAGATCTGGCCCTGGCCTCCGCCTGGAACGCCTGGGAGACCACCGGTGGCAACGGAAGCCTCTGCTGTGGGCTGGCCGGCCAGGCGTACGCCCTGCTCCGCGCCCACCGCCTGACTGGAGAGAGCCTCTGGTTGGACCGGGCGCGGGACCTGGCTGCCCGGGCGGCCGAGGGAGCGTTCACCGAAGCGCCCTGGAGTCTGTTCAAAGGAAAGCTTGCCCTGGCCCTGCTCCACGCCGACCTGGAACGGCCGGCCACCTCAGCCTTCCCGTTCTTCGATCCAGAGCCCACCGCATAGAGCCCTCCAGATCGAGCACCTGGGGGGGACGGTTTCGGGCTAGGATTCGCCCATGCCGTCCCGAGCCCCACTTCGCCGAACGGTGTGGACGGCGGCGGTCGCTTTCCTGGCCGTCGTCGCCGTCGCCGCCCCCCAGGCCCCGATTTTGGACATCCCCCCTCCCTCGGAGGATGACTCCGCTGGGGAGAACGTCTACCGCCCTTGGAGAATCCTCGACGATCCCCGGGAGCTACCCCGCGTGGACACGGAGCACGGGCGTACGCTGCTCAGAAGCAGCCACTGTCCGTCCGGCTGCGGCCACGACCGGCACTCCGCGTCGGACTCGCGGTTCCTCCGCATGGACGGGGGCGAAGGGGTCCTCTTCGAGGATTTCGGCCCCGGAGTCGTCACCCGCATCTGGATGACCACCGGCGACGGTGTGAGCCGGCCGCTCCCGGAGGAGGCCCGGATCCGGATGTTCCTCGACGGTGATCCGCAGCCGGTCCTCGACCTTCCCTTGCCGGAGCTCTTCGCCGGCACCGAAGCGCCCTTCGAGGGGCCCCTGGTGCAGCATCGTCTCCAGGCCAGCGGTGGAAACTTCAGCGTGGTGCCCATCCCGTACCGCGACGGCTGTCGGATCACCGTCGAAGGTCTTGGGGAGACCCTGCTGTGGTTCCAGATCCATTACACGGAGCTGGCGTCGGCTGAGGGTGTCGCGACGTTTTCGGGGGACGAGGATCTCAGCCGCTGGCGACGGCTGCTCGCGTCTCCCCCTGGGGATCCCTGGGCGGAGGCGGGGAGGCCGGTGGACCGCCACGGCGGGCAAGGGACGCTGATTCCAGAGCAAGAGGTGACGCTGCTGGATCTTTCCGGCTCGGCGTTGGTTACCGAGCTGCGCCTCCGGCTGCCGGACGAATACTGGTCCCGAACCTTCCTGCGGCTGGAGCTCGACGGGCGGGAGACCGTCTACGCCCGCCTGGTGGACGTCTTCGGCACCGGCAAGGCGAACCCGGACGACGGCCTGCCGAGGTCCCTTCTGCTGGGCTTCGAAGACGGCGCCGAAGAGCTTTACGCCTATTTACCCCTCGCCTATTTCGAGCGCCTGCGGCTGAGCCTGGAAAGCCGCCTTCCTTCGGCGGCGGACTTTGAGTGGAGGGCGCGGGTGGATCCGGGGCCGCCGCACCCCGACAGCGGGCTGCTCACGGTCCAAGGGCACGATGCGCGGAGCACCGAGCCCGGCAAGGGGCTCCCCCTGCTTCGCCTGCCGGGGGCCGGCAAGTGGGTGGGGCTCTTCGCGGAGCTAGGGGCGTCTATGGAGGGGGACCGTCTCTATCTAGAAGGGGACGAGCGGATCTGGCTGGACGGCGAGCGCCATCCGGCGCTCTACGGCACCGGGGTGGAGGACTTCTTCGCCGGGGGTTTCTATTTCGATCGCGGACGGTTCGACCACCCGCTGGCCGGCATGGTTTACCAAGGGCCGACGCCGGAGGGGGATCTCACCGCAGCCTTCCGCTGGATGCTGGGGGACGCGGTGGTCTTCCGGCGGGGGATCCGCGCTGAAATGGAGACAGGCCCCGACGGCCGGTTGCCCATGCGGGCACGGACCCTCG
>JBCDIS010000216.1:0-11781 GCA_038748685.1 Acidobacteriota bacterium
AGGTGGTTCTCGGGGGCTCCATCGGCGCCGCCGAAGCCTATATGGCGGGGCATTGGAGCGCCGACGACCTCACCGCGGTTCTGCGGTTCTTCCTGCTGAACCGGCAGGCCCTGGACAACCTGGAGGATGGAAGTGGTCGCCTCAAGCGCCCTCTCTACAAAGTGTTCGGCTACCTGCGGGCCAATACCCGGCAGGGTTCCCGCCGCAACATCCAGGCCCACTACGACCTTTCGAACGAGTTCTTCGAGCTCTTCCTAGACCGTCGGATGATGTACTCGTCGGCGATCTTCGAGCCCGACACCCTAGACCTCGACGCCGCTTCGGAGCTGAAGCTCGATCGCCTGTGCCGCAAGCTCGATCTTCGGCCGCAGGACCACCTGCTGGAGATCGGCACCGGCTGGGGGGGATTCGCGGTCTACGCCGCTGAAACCTACGGCTGCCGGGTCACCACCACGACCATCTCACCGGCGCAGCATGCCAAGGCGGTGGAGCGGGTTCGGGCGGCTGGCCTGGAGGACCGGATCACGGTCCTGCTTCAGGACTACCGGGATCTCGGAGGGCGGTACGACAAGCTGGTGTCCATCGAGATGATCGAGGCGGTGGGGCTGAAGTTCCTCGACGGCTACTTCCAGCGCTGCGCCGAACTCCTCGCCCCCGGCGGCGTGATGGCGATCCAGGGCATCACCCTGGCGGACCGCAACTTCGAGGCGTACCGCGGCTCCGTCGACTTCATCCAGCGCTACATCTTCCCCGGCAGTTCCCTGGTGTCGGTGGCGACCTTGGCCAACTCCGCCTCGCGGACGGACCTGCAGATCGTCCACCTCGAGGACATCGGCCCCCACTATGCCCGCACCCTGCGGGAGTGGCGCCTGAGATTCTTCGAGCGCATCGAGGACGTCCGCGCCCTCGGCTTCTCGGAGCGCTTCGAGCGACTCTGGGACTACTACCTCTGCTACTGCGAAGCGGGCTTCGAGGAGCGGGTCATCGGCGACGTCCAGGTCGTGCTGTCCAAGCCGTCCAACCGCAATCGTCCGATTCTCGGCGATCTCGAAGCGGCGACGCCGGCGTCCTGACGCGAGACCATGGTTCGAGCCGCGGACAACCTCGGGCGCCGAGAAGACCGGATCCAGGCGGTAATCGTCTTCGTCGTGGCACAGGTGGGCTGGTTTTCCTGCGTCCTCGGGGCCGCCCGTGACCTGTACTGGCTCGGGCCGGTGGTGGTGGGCCTGCTGGTGGTCCTTCACCTCGTCTACAGCCGCAGCCGTCGGAGGGATCTGGCCCTCATGCTGGGATTGGCGGCCGCGGGCACGGCGATGGACTCGCTCCAGGGGGCGGCGGGGCTCTTGAGCTTCCGAGGCGCCCCGGCGGACTGGTTGGCCCCCGCCTGGATCGTCGCCCTGTGGCTTCATTTTGGAACGATGCGCCACTCGATCCTCAAGATGCTCTACGGCCGCCCCTGGACGGCGGCGCTGGTGGGGGCGGTGGGGGGGCCCATGGCCTACGGCGCCGGGGTCGGCCTGGGGGCGGCGTCGTTCCACCCGCACCAGTCTTGGGCGAGCCTCACCGCGTTGGCGGTGATCTGGGGGGCGGTCCTGCCCCTCTCGTCTTGGCTTTCCTGGCGCGGAACCTACCTTGATCGAGAATGGGTGGAGGCGACCCCGTGAAGCGTACTCTCCACGCGTGTTTCTGCCTGGTCCTGGTGGCGATGACCTGGGTGACCTTCGTCGCCAGCCACGACCGCAACGTGCTCGTCGCGGCGGCGGAGATCTGGGCCGATCCCTGGGGCAAAGCCACCCTCTTCGACGCCTACTTCGCCTTCCTCACGGTCTACGTTTGGATCTTCTATCGCGAGACCCGCTGGTCGGCCCGGGTCGGCTGGCTCGTCGGCCTGCTGCTGCTGGGGAACTTCGCCATCGCCGTCTACTTTCTGCTCGCCCTCGGGAGAACCGAGGACTGGACCGACATTTTCCGGCGCCGCGGCGACGCGTCCGCCGCCACCCCCGGAGACGCTGCATGACCTTCGCCTACGACCTTCTCGAGCGGGATCTGGTGCCCGATCCGATGATCCGTCTCGGTATTCGCCGGCTGTTGGCGTCCCGCCTCCGGGACGAGCTGGCGGGGGGGGAGGACGCCCTCCGGCGGCGCAAGGCGGAGCTGGTGCGCCAGCTTCGGGCCAGCCCCATCGCCATCCACACCGCCGACGCCAACGAGCAGCACTATGAGGTCCCTACGGAGTTCTACCGCTTCGTGCTCGGGCGGCACATGAAGTACAGCGGCGGCTACTGGCCGGCGGGGGTTACGACCCTCGACGGTTCTGAGGCGGCGATGCTCGAACTGTCCGTCGGGCGGGCCCGGCTGGAGGACGGTCAGGACGTCTTGGAGCTGGGCTGCGGCTGGGGTTCCATGACCCTCTTCATGGCGGAGCGGTACCCGGGCTCCCGCATCGTCGGAGTTTCCAACTCCTCCACCCAGAGGGAACACATCCTTGCGGAGGCGGAGCGCCGGGGTCTAGGGAATGTCGAGATCCGCACCGCCGACATGAACGACTTCACCATCGACAAGCGGTTCGACCGCGTCGTCTCGATCGAGATGTTCGAGCACATGCGGAACTACGCGACGCTCTTCGAACGGGTGGCAGGGTGGCTCAGGGACGAAGGCCGCGCCTTCGTCCACATCTTCTGCCATCGGGACGCCGCTTACCCCTTCGAAGTCCGGGGGCCGGGGGACTGGATGGCGAAGTACTTCTTCACAGGGGGCATGATGCCCTCCGTCGACCTGTTCGACCACTTCCCGGAGCATCTGCAAGTGGAGCAGCGCTGGCTGGTGCCGGGGGAGCACTACCAGCGTACCTCCGAAGCCTGGCTCGCCAACATGGACGCTGAAAGGGAACGGCTCTGGCCGATCCTGGAGCGGACCTACGGCGCCGACCAGGCGCGGCGCTGGTGGGTCTACTGGAGGGTCTTCTTCATGTCCTGCGCCGAACTCTTCGGGTACCGCCACGGCCAAGAGTGGGTGGTGGCCCACTACCGTTTTCGGAAGGCCGGCTGAGGAGGGAGGCGCCGCCTTCGGGCGATGGCAGGTAAATTGTTCCATGTGAATAGCCGACTGCTAAGCTAAGCGGGATGCCGCACCCAGGAATGCACCGCTGATGACCTCCGTGGCAACCGCCGGCCACGGCACCGCTCGGCTGCTGCGGCAAGTCGCTCGAAGAACGGCCCGCTCGACCGGGAGGCGATTTTTCAGGGACCTGGTCCAAGCCCTCGCCGAAGTCCTCGGCTATCGATACTGCATGGTCACCGAATGCCTCGACCGTCCGGTGACCCGGGTGGGGACCCTGGCGTTCTGGGCCGGGGACAGCTTCGCCGAGCGTTTCGAGTACGACCTCGACGGCACCCCCTGCTCCGCGGTGTTGGCGGGGGAGTGGCGCCTCTTCGAGGACAGGGTCCAGTGTGTGTTTCCCAGGGATCAGGATCTGGTGGACCTCGACGCCGAGAGCTACGTCGCCGTGCCGTTCGAAGGTTCCGGGGGCGACGTTCTCGGCCATCTGGCGTTGATCCACACGGAGCCGATCCGGGAAGACGACGTGGATCTGGCACTGCTGGAGATTTTCGCCGCCCGCGCCGGTGCCGAGCTCGAAAGGCAGCGGGCCGCGGCACGGGTCAAGGCTTCCGAAACGAGACTGCGTCAGATCATCGACCTCGTTCCCCACTTCATTTTCGCCAAAGACCGAGAAGGACGGTTCCTCCTGGCCAACCAGGCGTCGGCGGAGGCCTACGGCACCACCGTCGAGAACCTGATGGGGAAGACCGACGGTGACTTCGCCCGCTCCGCGGAGGAGGCGGCGCAGTTTCGCGGCGACGATCGGGAGGTCATCGACTCCGGGGCCGTCAAGTTCATCCCCGAAGAGCCCTTTACGGACGCCGGGGGCGGCAGTCGGGTGCTGCAGACGATGAAGATCCCGTTCGCCTATGACGACGGCGAGGCTGCGACCGCCGTGCTCGGGGTGGCGATCGACATTACCGAGCTCAAGCGCATGGAGGAGCAGCGTCGGGTGTTGCAGACCCAGGTGCTCCACGCGCAGAAGCTGGAGAGTCTCGGAGTCCTCGCCGGCGGCATCGCCCACGACTTCAACAACCTGCTGTCGGGGATCCTGGGAAACGCGGGCCTCGCCCTG
This sequence comes from Acidobacteriota bacterium, assembly GCA_038748685.1. GTDB lineage: Bacteria > Acidobacteriota > Thermoanaerobaculia > Multivoradales > J023 > JAUIJL01. The sequence continues at coordinate 4,175 of JBCDIS010000216.1, forward strand.
ATGCAGCTACCGGAGGGCTCGCCGGCCCGGTCGTGCCTCGACGAGATCGAGAAGGCGGCGGTGCGGTCCGCGGAGCTGGCCAACCAGATGCTGGCGTATTCGGGCAAGGGGCGTTTCGTCGTCGAACGGCTCCACCTTGGCGAGCTGGTGGCCGAGATGGCGGATCTTCTGCGGGGTGCCATCTCGAAGAAATCCCACCTCGACCTCGACCTTCCCGCCGATCTCCCGTCCCTCGAGGCCGACGCCACCCAGCTCCGGCAAGTGGTCATGAATTTGATCACCAACGCCTCCGAGGCCCTGGGGGATGATGGAGGTCACATCCGGGTGAGAGCCTTCGCCGCCGACGTGGAAAAAGGGGGGCGGGCTCCCTTCCTGGGGGACAAGCGGATGCCCCCCGGGACGTACGTCTGCCTGGAGGTGGAGGACGACGGCTGCGGAATGGATTCCGCCACGGTGGAGCGATTGTTCGAGCCGTTCTTCACGACCAAGCTCACGGGCCGCGGGCTGGGTATGGCGGCTGTCCAGGGCATCGTCCGCGGACACCGCGGGGCGATCCAGGTGGTCAGCCGCCCCGAGGAAGGAACCCTCTTCCGTCTCGCCCTGCCCGCCACCGGAGCCGCGACCGCTCCTGATGCGAAGCCCGCGGCAAGGCAGTCGGCGTGGCGCGGCCGGGGGACCGTGCTCCTGGCGGACGACGAGGAGTTGGTGATCAAAGTGGCGAGTCGGGTCCTGGAGCGACTGGGCTTCGAAGTCCTGTCGGCCCGGGACGGCCGGGCGGCGGTGGACCTCTTCCAAGCCCACGGTCCCCGGATCGACATCGTGCTCCTCGACATGAGCATGCCGGAGTTGGATGGCCTCCAGGCCTTGGAAGCGATGCGCAACCTGCGTCCGGACCTCAAGGCCCTGCTTTCCAGCGGCTACGGCGACCTCGGCAGCACCGTCGTCGCATCGGAGGTCGGGGTGTCGGGCTTCGTCAAGAAGCCCTACCGGCCGCAAGAGCTCGAGGACGCCGTGCGTCGGGCCTTCGAGGATGGCTGAGGCGTCGGCATCGCCGGGCCCCGGATGGGGGAGCGGTGCCGAGATGCCCGCCGCCCCCTCCCGCTCCGGTTTGCGCGGCCTTCTGGCGCGGGGCCGTCGAATGCGTCCCTCGGATCTACCGATCCTGCTGCGGGCCCTGGTGCTGCTGATGGCGCTTCCGGCTGCCCTGCGGATCCTCGGGCTCCGGCCGCTGCTCCGGCGCCTGCTGCCTGGTGCCCCCGGCGGGGGCGGAGCCGCGCGGCGACCGTCCCCCGAACTGGGAGAGCGCACCATCGCCATGGTCCGAGGTCTGCTCTCGGCGCGCCTCGGTCCGCTGCGCCCAGCCTGCCTCCGGCAGTCTCTGGTGCTATTTCACCTGCTGCGCCGTCAAGGCTGGCCGGCGGTGATCCATTTCGGAGTCCGGAGGGGGGGCGATGGGCTGGACGGCCACGCCTGGCTGGAGATCGACGGGCACCCCGTTGCCGAGCCCGTGGATCCGGCGTCGATCTACACCACCGTCTGGACGTTTCCCGGACCGCAGGGGGCCGACGGGCGGAGACCGGCGAAGGGCCAGCAGCCCGTGGACATCTCCATTTTCTGACCCCACGGCCCCGAGCCGGGCCTTCGCAACCCGCGCTTTCGGTGGACCCGGCGAGGCCGCTTGTCTACCCCGCAGAAATCCCCTATCCTGCCCGCCGAACCCAACGTCAACCTTGGAGGCCCGGAGTGACCGAGATCCGTCACAACTGGAGCGCAGAAGAGATTCGAGCCATCCATGATCTGCCGTTTCCGGAGCTGATGTTCCTGGCGCAGACGGTGCATCGAACCCACCACGACCCGGCTCGAGTGCAGAAATGCACCCTGCTCAGCATCAAGACCGGAGCCTGCCCGGAAGACTGCTCGTATTGCCCCCAGAGCGCCCGGTATCGCACCGGCCTGGAGGTGGAGCGCCTGATGAATACGGACGCCGTCCTGGCGGCCGCCCGCCGGGCCCGGGACTCTGGATCGACCCGTTTCTGTATGGGGGCCGCCTGGCGCGAGGTCAAGGACAACGCCGACTTCGAGCGGATCCTCGACATGGTTCGGGGGGTTCGGGAGCTGGGCATGGAGGCGTGCTGCACCCTCGGTATGCTCGAGCCGCACCAGGCGGAGCGGCTGGCGGAGGCCGGATTGACGGCCTACAACCACAACCTGGATACCGGCCCCGAGCACTACGGTCGCATCATCACCACCCGAAGCTTTGACGACCGGCTGCGGACCCTCGAGAACGTCCGCGGCGCCGGCATCCACGTCTGCTCCGGTGGCATTCTGGGCATGGGGGAGTCGGTGGACGACCGGGCCGGGATGCTGGCGGTCTTGGCCGGGATGGATCCCCATCCGGAGAGCGTCCCGATCAACGCCCTGGTGGCGGTGCAGGGGACCCCCCTCGAAGACCGTCCGCCGGTGGACGGGCTCGACATGGCGCGGATGATCGCCACCACCCGGATCGTCCTGCCGAAGTCGCGGGTCCGTCTGTCGGCGGGGCGCACGGAGATGAGCGACGAAACCCAGGCCCTGTGCTTTCTCGCCGGCGCTAGCTCCATTTTCGCGGGGGAGCGGCTGCTGACCACCCCCAACCCCGGCGAGGACGACGACCAGCGACTGCTGGACCGCCTGGGCATGGCTCCCCTCGATCCCGAGACTGCCCCCGAATCGAAGGTCCCAGAACCGAAGGCCCCCAAACCGCGCACGCCTGGGGCCCCGACGGCAGATCCGGCCACCGCGTCGGCCCCGGTCGGATGAGCGGTCTCGTCGACGAGCTCGGCGCCCGGCTCGAAACCCTGGGGGCCCGTGACCGGCGGCGGACGCTGACCCCCGCCGCCGGCATCGACTTTTCGTCCAACGATTACCTGGGGCTGTCGCGGCATCCCCACCTTCGCCGGACCCTCGCCGAGCGTCTCGCGGCCGGCGCCGGAGACGGGGGGCCCGGCCCCACCGCTCCGGCGTCCCGTCTCTTGCGGGGGCACACTTCCGATCACGCGGCGATCGAGGGGCGGCTGGCGGCCTGGAAGGGCATGGAAAGGGCCCTGCTGTTTCCGTCCGGCTACCAGGCGAACCTCGGTCTCCTCGGGACCGTCGTCGCGCCCGGGGACCGGGTCCTCTCGGACGCCCTGAACCACGCGTCGATCATCGACGCCCTTCGTTTCAGCCGCTGCGAGAAAGTGATCTATCCCCACCTAGATACCGCGGCGGTGGCGGAGCACCTGGCCCGTCCTTGGCCCGGCGGTCGGACGTTCCTGGTGACCGAATCCCTCTACAGCATGGACGGGGACATCGCCCCCCTGGACGTCTACGCCGACCTGTGCCGTCGATACGGCGCCGAGCTGGTGGTGGACGACGCCCACGCCACGGGCCTTTTCGGCCGCCGCGGCTCCGGCCTGGTGGAGCGGTTCGGCGTCGCCGCGGACTGCCTCGCGGTGATGTCCACCTGCGGCAAGGCGCTGGGGGTGGGTGGGGCCTTCGTGGCCGGCGGCGCCCTGCTGGTGGACTACCTGGTGAACGCCAGCAGAGCCTTCGTATTTTCCACCGCGGTGCCGCCGATGGTGGCCTGGGGGGTGGACGCCGCCCTCGACCTGGTGGCTGCGGAGCCCTGGCGTCGGCAACGGGTCCGGGAGTTGGCTCAGCGCCTCCGGGGCGTTTTGACGGACCTGCCGAAGGCTTCGGTGCCGGCGGGGGACGGGCCCATTGTGCCGGTGATCCTGGGGGAGGAGCGGCGGGCCTTGGACGCCGCGGCGTCCCTCGCCGCCCGAGGATTCGACGTTCGGGCGGTCCGCCCTCCGACGGTGGCACCCCGGCACCTCCAGACTTCGCCTTTCGGTCCACGCCGACCATGACGACTCGACGATCGACGCCCTCGGCGCCGCCATCGTCGAGCTGTGCGGAAGGCCGGCGGCGGTGAGGGTGGCGATGGGGGCGGGGGGATGATGGCTGTGAAGGAACCCACCCGCGCCGCCCGGGGTCTGGTGATCACCGGCACCGACACCGAGATCGGCAAGACCGTCGTGTCGGCCATGGTGGCGGCCCGCTATCGGAACGAAGTGGACTTGGCCTATTGGAAACCCGTCGCGTCCGGGTCCGAAGAGGATCGGGACGTCGACACCGTCGCCCATCTCTCGGGGGCCGAGGTCCTGCCGGAGGAGTACCTGCTCAGTGCGCCCCTGTCGCCCCACCTGGCGGCGCGTCTGGAGGAGCGGTGGGTCGACCCGGAGCGGATCCTGGAGCGCTACCGCGGCCTCGTAGCGGAGCGCCCTGAGCGGGCGCTGGTGATCGAAGGGGTCGGCGGCCTGATGGTGCCCCTCAACGATGACGGATACCTGTTGATCGAGCTCCTGACCCGCCTGGCCCTTCCCTGTTTGGTGGTGGCCCGTTCCAGCTTGGGAACCATCAACCACACGCTCTTGACCCTGGAGGCCCTGCGCCGTCGGGGTCTGGAGGTCGCGGGGGTGGTGCTGGACGGTCCCCCCAACCCGGAGAACCGCGCGGCGATCCGAAACTTCGGCGACGTGGAGATTATCGGCCAGGTGCTGCCGATGGATCCCCTCGACCCCCAGGCGGTGGCCACCTGGGCCCGGGCCTTCGACCTCCCCGGACGTCTGCGGCGGTATCTGGCGGGATAGTTCCGAAGCCCTGGCCAGGAAGGAGGGGCGGTCAGGTCCGTTCCGGCTCGGAGCGGTCGGCCTCGGCCTCCGAGGCCACGAAGTCGGCGAAGCGGGAGACGAACATCTCTTGGACCCGGTTCTGGATGAAGCGCCGGTTCACCAGCCGGATGTCCGTGATCGCCTGGGACGGTTCGACGCCCCTCAGCACGAGGCAGCTCGCGAGGAAGGTGCCCGTACGTCCGAGGCCCGCCTTGCAGTGGACGAGGCAGGGAACCCCGAGGCGCGCCTTTTCGAGCACCTGCCGGGCAACGGCGGCCATGTCCCGAGGGGTGGGGACCCCCATGTCGGGGATTGGAAAGCCGATGACCTCGAAGCCGGCGTCCTCCAGGACGCGGCTCGGCTGGGACTCTGTGAGGTCTACGATCAGTCCGAAGCCGAATCGCTTCAGCTGGTCGGCGTCTTCGTCCAGGGGCGCCAGCAAGCCCGGTTGCGCCGATCCGGCGAGGGATCCCTGCAGGATCCAATCGATCTTCAGCATCAGCTACCCGTGATCAGGAAATCGGTGGTTCGGGGGTGTTGCGGACGCTCGAAAAAGTCGTCCACAGGTGCGGATTCAATGAGCTCCCCTTCCACGAGGAGCACTACGTGGTCGGACATGCGACGGGAGTGCCGCAGGTTGTGGGTCACGCAGACGACCGTACGGTCCGGGGGCAGCTCCTCCAGGCGCCGGTGGAGCGCCTCGTGCTCTTCCTCGGGCACCTGGACGAAGGGTTCGTCCAGCAGGATGATGGAGTGGGTAGGAAGGTCCTCCAGCAGGGCCAGGACGTACCCGGGTTCGCTGCACCGCGGGGCCTTCTGCGGTACCACCAGCCGCGCCGCTAGGGGCGGCCCGAAGTCGCCCTCCACCCAGAGGGATTCCGGCGGTCCGTCCTCCGCCACGGCCCAGAGAAAGGTGGTCTTGCCGCTGCCCCCCGGCCCGACCACGGTGGTGATCCGGCCGAGCGGCAGGTCCAGGTCGAGGGCATGGATCACGGTCTGAGCGCCGTATCCTGCGCGCAGCCCGCGTATCGACCATGGACCTGATGGGATCACCTCAGAGGACTCCAGAGTCCTTCAAGGAGCGGGCCTTGACGAGGAAGAGACCCATGTTGACATCGCCCCGGGCGACCACAGTGAGGACGCTCGACGGGTTGGACTTGAGGCGTCCGAAGTAGTGCCAGAGATGCCGGGAGGCGATCATGATCTCCTGGAAGTAGCGCTCGTCGCTGTTGACCCCGCGGGCCTTCTTGAACAAGCTCTCGATGTGGAGAACGAGCTCCCCTTCGAACATCTCCTTCGTGGCGGGGGCGAGGATGTCGAGGACGTCCTGCGGGTGACTTTCAACGGTCGAAACCGACAGCATCATTCCTGAGGCCATGTCGACGACTCCGGCGGCGACGGCTTTGGGAACGTCCTTCATCGCGTCGCGGACCAGTGCATCTGCGCTCATTGTGCTCTCTCCTTTTGGGGTTGTTGAACCGTACACTGACTCCAAACAAGCACGATCACAGAGGGGGGCGTGACGGGATGGATCGGATCACGGGAGAGCTACCGTGGCCCGATCCGCGAGCATCGTGACCTCGGTCGATGCGAGGGCGGAAACCAACGCGCCCGCCGTGGCTTGGGACGGCAGGGCCAGCAGCTCGTCGAGGGCGTCGTCGCGGCCTTGGAGGCGAAGCAGCTGGTGTAGCAAAGCCTCGTCCAGCGCCAGCGGGCGGTACCCGGGCTCATAGGTACCCAGGATTGCCAACAGCTCGGGCACCAGGCCCATGTCGTGCTCCACCAATTCCATGCGGCTGTTGATCATGCGCAGGAGATCGGCGAAGGCGGTGACCTCGTGCCAGACCTGCAGACCTGGCTCCGTGCTGCCGCCGGACACCAGCCATTCTTGGATTCTACGGTGGAGGCTGAGCAAGAGCCGCCGGTCCAGGGGGCGCAGGTCGAGGAAGACCGGGCGCCCCCGGAGGCGGGCGATGAGGGTGGCTGACGAGCGAAGCCGTTGCTCGACCTGCTGGGGAGTCTCCGGGGGCGTTCGGTCGAGGGCACGCCAGAATTTCATGTAGGAGCGCCGGATCTCGATCGCCGTCGCCACCTCGGCGACGTGGGAGATCTCCGACTCGAGTCCGAGCTCCTGGCAGTAGGCGTTCTCGATCGCCGTGGCCCCTTTGAGGACCTTGGACAGCAGCTGGACCGCGGTGATGCCGAGGTGCCACGTCGTGCTGTCTTCGACGTCGTTGTTCTCGATCCCCTCGAGCTCCTTGCGGACCTCGTACTCGACGATGTGCGTCAGGTCTTCTACGGGAGTCGAGGACAGCTGGGGCAGAAAGCCATCGAGGAATTCCTGGGCGGAATCGACGGCGTCGCTCAGCAGGACGACCACAGACTTCCGAACCGCGCCGAGCTCGTCGTCGGTCGGGGTCTTGAAGTAGGCGAGGCCGTGTAGGGCCGGGTCTGCCCCTCGAACCCGCTGCGCCAGTTGCCGGAGGCCTGCTAAGTATTCGGAGTCGTACTTCAAACCCGTCACGCGCCAGTTGAGGGGGGATCACGCGCAAATACGAGGCCGGGGGCAGGGGCGAGGTCTGCGGCCTCGCCGACCTGGTGTCTATGGGAGAAATGATACGCTGATCGGAGTCCAATGGCCAGCCCGATTCTCGAGCGGCGTGTTGCTCGACACGGTGGGAGCAGTATGCCAACGGGCCAGCGCCGGGGCTGCGGCTTCGGCCGAAACATCCAGGAGGACGAGGAATGTCAGGAGTCGCAGGAGACAACGCGTCGGAGACGGTACGGTCCGTGTTTCCGGATTGGGATCGTATGGAGGATGTCGACCAGATGTCGGCGGAGGAGCTGGACGCCTTGCCGTTCGGAGCCATCGGCCTTGACGAGAAGGGCGTGGTGGTTCAGTACAACTCGGCC
>JBCDIS010000217.1:0-11704 GCA_038748685.1 Acidobacteriota bacterium
CCCTGAAGGTCCGGCTCGAAGACTCGGAGCGCCGGCAGAAAGAGCTCCAGGAGTCTCTCCTCCACGCGCAGAAGCTGTCGAAGGAGATCACCGACAACGCCAAGCGGGAGGCGGAGCTGCTCCTGCGGGAGGCGCAGGTCACCTCCGACGACATGATCCACCAGGCCATCGAGAGGGCCAACAAGGTGGAGGCGCGGATCACCGAACTGCGGGCGACCCGGCGGGATCTGCACCTCAAGCTGCGCAACTCCCTGGATCTCTTCTCGCGCATCCTAGAAGCTGACATGGAGGAAGAGCGCAGCACCGCCGTGGTGCGTACCCTGCCGCGGCGCAAGAGCCAGTCGTCCTGACCTCGGGCGGAATCCGGATGTCTATGTCGATACCTGAGCCGACCCTGCGCCTCTTCGACGGCTTCGAAGCCGCCGATCTCCTCGACCCGGCCCACCGCGGGTTCCTCACCGAGCGGCTGCTGGAGGACGGAGACACTGAAGACCTTCGCTGGCTCCTCACGACCGTTCCGGAGGCAGACCTTGCAGCCTGGTTCGAACGCCGGGGCGCGGGTAGGCTGAGTCGACGTAGCCGGGTTTTCTGGGGTCTGGTCCTCGGCAGGGACCTTGCCGAGCCCAGCCCGCGGACGTCGGCGGCGGCGCAGGTCTGGAACCTATGACCTCCGCCGAACCGCTGGCGCCGCAGGTCGGCGCATTGGACGACGACGTCCGCGGCCTGCTCCGGACCCTCGGAGGGCGACGCTGGAGCGCCGATTTCTACCTCGCCGGATCCGCCGGGTTGGCCCTCTACCTGGACCACCGGCCGGTCGGCGGACTGGATCTCATGGGCTGGAACCGCCTCGTGAGCGCCGAGCGTCGGGACCTCCTCCAGGATCTCTTGACCTTCGATCCGGGGGTCCGCGTGGAGACAGCGAGGGACGGCTTTCTCTACGTTCGGTTCTCGGGCCCGCGGGCCCGCGGACTCCGCCTCTACCACTACCCTTATCCGCTGATCGATACCGAAGAGGAGGTCGAGGGATTGAGTTTGGCTTCAGCCCTCGACCTCGGGTTGATGAAGCTGGGGGCGGTGATCAGCCGGGGTGGACGCCGGGACTTCGTTGACCTCTACCTCCTCACCCGCCGCCTGCCCTTGGCGACCCTCTTGGCGCGGTCCGGCGAGAAGTTCGGCCACGTTCGCGATTTCCCGCTCCAGGCGCTGAAGGGCCTGGCGGACCTCGAAGCGGCCCGGGACGAGCCCATGCCCAGATCAGATGGGGTCACCTGGTCACAGATCGAGTCTTGGGTCCACGGCGAGGTGAGACAGCTCGCCCGGGAATGGACGGGGCTTACGGAGCCCGCCGGCTGACCGCACCCCGGGCGGTGGGGCACGGGGTCGATGCCTTAGAATTCGGGGCGGCCTATGACGATCGAGACCCTGAGCGACCTGCTCTTCCACGTGCGCGGGATTTCCGCCGGTGAGACAGAGCTCCTTTCCACCGACGGCGGAGGTCGGGGCAGCCACCAGTCCACCGTCGATTTCGTGGCCTCTGTCCATGCCCTCGCGCTGGCCCTGGAGGCCGAAGGGGTACGGCTCGGGGACCGGGTGGCTATCCTTTCGGAGCCCCGCGCCGAAGGACACGTCGTCGATTTCGCCTGCCATCTGCTCGGCGCGGCGGTGGTGCCCCTGGGGCCGGACCTCGATCCAGAACGGGTCGCCTACGGCCTGCGCAACAGCGCCAGTGGATGGGTTTTCTACAGCGACACCGCGAAGCGGGACCTGCTGCTCGGGCTCCGCGGCGCCTTGACGTCGATGCCGCGGGCGATTGCCATGGACGGGGACGCCGCCATGGAGGGGGAGCCGAGCCTGACCCGTCTGCTGGGGCACGGGACGGCACGCCGGGCGGAGCACCCTATCGAGCGATTCCGGAACCGCGTCAAAGCGGCTGACGCGGCGTCGATGCTGTACTCCGAAGGGGGCCGTGTCGACGGGTTGGATCACGGCGGCGCGGTGGCCGACATCGAGGCCCTCGGCGCCGACCTGGAAGTAAGACCCGGGGACCTGGCGATGTCCCTTCTGCCCCAGGGCTCGAAATTTCAGCGCACCTTCGATTACCTTTGTTTCCACCGCGGAGCTTCGATCCGCTACGCCCCGTCCGTCGCCGATGTGCCGGCGGCCCTGCGGCGCGGAAAGCCGACGCTGCTGGCGGCGTCGCCGCCCCTCTTCCGCGAGGCGTACCGGTGGGCCTGGGGGGCGGAGACCGGCGGACCCCGGAAGCGGGTCCGCTGGGCGGTGGATGTCGGCGAGCGCTACGCCGCGTCCCGGCGGGAGGGCATCATCGGCCCGGTGCTGGCGGCGCAGCGGCGACTGGCGGAGCGGATGGTGTATCAGCGTTTCCGCGAAACCCTAGGGGGCCGCTTGCGGCTCGCGGTGGTCGGCGGCGGCCGCCTCGAGGGGGAGGCCGCCGCCTTCTTCGAGGCGGTGGGGATTCCTGTTTTCCAGGCGCCGGATCCGGACTAACGGGTCCCCGCGTCCTGGATCGGCGAGCGGGCTTCGGCGAGGCGCTGCTGACGGGTCCTGAAACGCATGTTGATCAGCTCCACCGTCAAGGAGAAGGCCATCGCGAAGTAGATGTATCCCTTCTCCACGTGGCTACCGGTGCCTTCCGCCACCAGCATGACCCCGATCAGGACGAGGAAGGACAGGGCGAGGATCTTGATGCTGGGTCGCCGTTCGACGAAGTTGCCCACCGGCACGGCGAAGACGATCATCACGATCATCGCCAGGACCACCGCGATCACCATGATGGCGAGCTCGTCCACCATGCCCACGGCGGTGATCACCGAGTCGAGGGAGAAGACGATGTCGAGGATCATGATCTGAATCAGGACCGAAGCCATGGTGGCCCCGGCCTTGCCGGCGGCGTGCTCACCCGCCGGATGGGCCGCCTCCACTTTGTCGTAGATCTCGAGGGTCGCCTTGGCGATGAGGAAAAGGCCGCCGAAGACCAGGATCAGGTCCCGTCCGGAGACTTCGTGGCTCAGAACGGAGAACAGGGGCTGGGTGAGGCCCATGACCCAGCTCAGGGAGAACAGGAGGATGATGCGGGTGATCAGCGCCAGGCCGAGGCCCACCCTCCAGGCGAAGGGCCGCTGCTTCTCGGGCAACTTGCTCGAAACGATCGTGATGAACACGATGTTGTCGATGCCCAGGACGATCTCCAGGGCCGCCAGCGTGGCGAGACTGATCCAGGCTTGGGGTGTGGAGAAGATCTCGATCCAGCTCATGTCGGAAACCTCGGAGGGTGGGTCGTGGATGCCTCAGGGGCGGCTCAGCAACTCGTGGACGACGGAGGTCATGAGGTCCACCTCCACCAAGAAGGTGTCGTGGCCGATATGGCTCGAAATCTCTCTCCAGTGACTGCGTTTGCCGGCCGTGACCAGCGCGTGGTGGAGCCACTCCTGCTCGTCGGTGGGGATCAGGCGATCTTCGTCGACGCCGACGATCATGAACTCCGCGGTCACCGGCTCCAGGGCGGCCTCCCGACCCTCGAAGCCGCGCCAGACGTCGAAGAGGTCCATGGCGAGGGACAAGGTCAGATAGGCGTTGGCGTCGAAGTCGCCGAGGATCTTGCGCCCCTGATGCCTGAGGTAGGACTGGACATCGAAGGTCACGCCCCCCAGGCTCGGTTGCTGGATCGGCTGCCAGCGGAAACGCTGGTTCATCTCGTCGCGGGACCGGTAGAACACCATCCCCAACTCCCGGGCGAGGGAGAGGCCGGTCGTCGGACCGTTGCCTTCGTAGTCGCCACCGCGGTACTCGGGGTCGAGCATGATGGCCCGGCGCCCCAGGTGGCGGACGGCGGCGGTGTATGGCCGCGTGCGGTCGGTGCCCGAAGCCGCGAACACCTTCTCGACCCGGGTCGGGTGGCGGACCGCCAGCTCTAGGGTCTCCATCGCTCCGAGGGAGCCTCCGAGGGCCGCCACCAGGCGCTCCACCCCGAGATGATCCAGCAGCCGGACCTGCGCATCGACGATGTCCCGAACCCCCACCACCGGGAAGCCGCCGCCGTAGGCTTTACCGGTCTCCGGGTTCCGGGACGGCGGGCCCGTGGTGCCGTGGGCTCCCCCCAAGAGGGAGGCGCAGACGACGAAATATCGCTCGGTGTCCAAGGCCAGCCGGGGCCCGATCATACCCTCCCACCAGCCGGGGGAAGGGTCCCCCTCGTGGGAGCAGGCATGGGAATGGCCAGAGAAGGACGGGCACACCAGGATGGCGTTGTCCTTGGCCCGGGAGAGGTGACCCCAGGTTTCGTACGCCACCTCGAGGCGAGGAAGCTCACCGCCGAATTCGAGGGGCAGGGGCTTCTCGTCGACGAAAAGACGGGCTCCGATGGGCAAACTCATGAATGCTGACTCTTTCGGTGTTTGGACGGCATGGTATCAAGACGGCAGCACCACGTCGCGACCCCCGCGCGAACCCGCGGCGCCGGTCGCCCCGCCTGCGATGTGGCGTCGCGAGTCCGGTGTTAGGGTTCCCGCATGTGGCTCTCCCCGGCTCCCCTTTGGCGGCGGTCGCTCCTGCTCCTCTTCCTACTCACCGCGACACCGGCCCTTTGGGGGCAGGGCCCGGACGCTGAATGGCGGACCCTCGAAACGCCGGGGTACCGGTTCCACTACCCGGCGCCGGCGGAAGCCTGGACCCTCGGGGTGGCGGAGCGAATGGACGCTATTCGGGCCCGGGTGGCGGAAGAGGTCGGGTACTCGCCGACGGAGACGGTGGACGTCTTGGTGGTGGACCCGGTGGCTCGGGCCAACGGAACCGCCTGGCCGATCCTCGGCTGGCCACGGATGCGCCTCTTCACGTCGCCGCCGCCGCCGGACTCCGTGCTCGGGCACTACCAAGACTGGAGCCAGGTTCTGGCGGTCCACGAGGACGCCCACCTGGCCCACCTCCTCCGGCCCTCCCGCCGGCCACTGCGGCGGATCGCCTCGAAGCTGGTGCCTTTGGGGCCAATTCCGGCGGCCGCTCCGAACTGGATGATCGAAGGCTACGCCACCTGGATCGAGGGTGAGCTGACGGGCTGGGGTCGACCCCACGGGGATTTCCGGGCGTCCCTGCTGCGCCGGTGGGCCCAAGCGGGGGAGCTGCCGAGCTACGGGCAGCTGAACGGCGACGGCCGTCGATGGTTGGGGCTGTCGATGCCCTACCTGGTGGGGTCCGCCTACGTCGGCTGGCTCATGGACCGAACTGGCCCCGACAGTCTCCGGAACCTGTGGGCCCGAATGACCGCCCGCAGCCCGAGGAGCTTCGACGGGGCTTTTCGCGGGGTCTTCGGCGACACACCCCGCCGGCTCTACAACCGTTTCTGCGCCGAGCTCACCTATCGGGCGATGGCGCTGGAGGAGGAGATGGCGCCGACGGCCGTGGAAGGGGAGCTCTGGCAAGAGCTGAGCTGGCGACCCAGCGCCCCCGCCCTCTCCCCCGATGGCGGCCGAATGGCGGTGGTCCTTCGGTCTTGGGGTGGCCCCTCGCGCCTCGTGGTGTGGTCCACTGGGGACGACGTCGACGCCCGCCGCCGGTGGCGGGAGCGCCGGCGGGCCCTGGTGGAGGCCGATCCCGAGGACGTCCCCGCGATCCCGAAGGATCCGCTTCCCCGGAAGCCGCTCCACCAGCTGGTGACCCGCGACGGCGCCGAGCCACGGGGCCCCCGCTGGAGCGGCGACGGGCGGTCCTTGGTCTATGTCCGCCTGGAGCCCGACGCCGCGGGCCGGCTGCGGAGCGACCTCTTCCGCTGGACCCCGGAGTCCGGCCGCGTCGAGAGGATCACCGAGGACGCGGATCTCCGGGACCCCGACCCGGCGCCGGAGGGGGACTGGGCGGTGGCGGTCCGCCAGCGCTGGGGGCGTTCCCAGCTGGTGCGGGTGGATTTGGCGACTGCCCGCGTAGAGCCCCTCGGAGAGGCGACCCTCGACGTGGTCGCCCATCCGCGCCTGGACCCGTCCGGCGAGCGTCTGGCCTACGTCGTCCACCGCGGCGACGGCTGACGCCTGGTGGTACGCAACCTGGTGGACGGCACCGAGAAGGACATGGCGACCCCGCCCCGCGGCCAGGTGGCGTTTCCCGCCTGGGGGCCCGGGGGTAAGCTTTTTGTGACCCTCGGTGAAGGGGGCTTTCTCGATGTCCACGCCTTCGATCCCAGGGCCGGTTTCGGTCGCCGCATCACCCTGAGCCACGGCGCCGCCTTGGCACCTGCGCCGTCCGCCGATGGGCTCTTCTACCTTTCCCTGGACGTCGATGGCTTCGATCTGCGCCGGCTCGACCTGGGTGCGGCGCCGGAACCGGGGCCCTTCACCGTTGCGGGCCGCGAGGATCGATTCGCCCCGGCGGTGCGTCCCGGGTTGCCGGCGGAGCTGGCGCCCCTCGCCACCGAGCCCCTCGCCAAACCGAGGCCCTACGGAGTCGGCAGGCTGGAGATCCTGCCGCTGCTCGGCGGCCACTGGGGCCCGGGGGGCGGCTCGTTGGAGGCCGGCGTGCGTGCGGGGGATCTCCTGGGCCGCCTCCAGCTGATGGTGATGGCGGCGGACTCGGACTCCTCCTTCGACGGGCTGGCTCTGATGGGGCGCCGGCGCGGGCAGAGCTGGCTGGGTCGCCCCCTAGAGCTGGGGCTGCACCTCTTCGACGTCGAGGAGCTGCCGTCCGAGGCGGGCGACGACCTGAGTCCCCTGGCGCCGGCGCCGTTCGACCGGCGGGCCCGGGGCGGGGAGGCGTCCGCCGACTGGCTGCACCGGGGCCGCCGGCTGTCCTGGCGGCTGCGGGGCGGGGCCCTCGTCGGGTCCGTGGAGCCCGCCGCCGGCGACGACCTTTCCCGAAGGCAGCTCTTCCTGGGGGCCTCGGTGCGGACACGGCGGATCGTCGGCCCTTGGCGCTTCAGGCAAGAGGCGGGGCTCGGCGGCGCTTGGGGTGAGACCGACGAAGACAGTTGGACGAGGACCGGTGGCCGGCTACGGGCGGAGGTGGAGCGGGCACCCCGTGGAGCCCTGGCGGTGGGCCTGGGAGTGGAGTGGGCCGGTCGGCGAATCGACGGCCCGTCAGCCATGTCCGGCGGTGGTCTCGGGCCCGCCGATCGGCTACGGCTCGGGGGCCGGAGGGGATCCCTGCTGCCGGCGTCCGCCCTCGGGGGGCGGATCCTCGAGCCTGCCCTGCCCCCGGGCACCCTCGAAGGAACTCGGCACGAGTCCCAGGGGGTCGAAGTGAGCCTCGGGCGACTGACGGTTTTCCACCGCCGCCATCGACTGTGGGATCGCGGCGCCGCAAAGGGGGATTGGCTGGACCTACGGGGTGCGGAGTTGGTCTTCGCGCGGGGCGCCGATCCTCTGCTGCGGTTGCCGGCGTTCGACCTCACCTTGGGGGTCGCCGAGATCCTGGACCCGCCCTTGGACGATGAGGTCGAGGCGTGGTTCGGGTTCTCTTGGCGTCCCTGAGGGCCGGATAAGATCGACCGATGGGGGAGCCGTACCACTTCGTCATCAACTTCGCCGGTGAGCTGGGGGTCAAGGGCCGCGATATCCGCAACCGGTTCATCGCCCGGCTGGCGGGCAACCTGACGGACGCGATGAAGAGCGCGGGCCACCCATTCGAGATCGAGCGGCGATGGTCCCGCCTGTTCCTGATCTCCCCCAACGAGGCCGCCGGGGCCACTGCGGCGCGGGTTTTCGGAGTACGTTCCGTGGCGAAGGCCGTCCGGCGGCCGTGGACGGACCTGGAGGACCTGGTGGCCACCGGGGGGAAGGTCCTACGCTCGGCGGTGCGGGGTCGCACCTTCGCCGTGCGGGTCCGCCGTGGGGACCGGGCCAACCAGCTGCCGTTCCGCTCCCCGGAGGTGGAGCGCCGGATCGGCGCTCTGCTGGCGCCCCACTCCGCCGGAGTGAGCTTGAAGACGCCCGAGGTGGAAGCGAGGGTCGAGCTCCACGACGGCTCAGCGTACTTCTTCGCCGAACGGGTGGACGGCCCCGGCGGGCTGCCGCTGGGGAGCGGGGGTCGAGCCCTGGCGCTGGTGTCCGGGGGGTTCGACTCGGCGGTGGCGGCGTGGCTGACCCTGCGTCGAGGGGTCCGGCTGGAGTACCTCTTCTTCGATCTCGGCGGCGAGTCCCATCGGATGGGGAGCTTAGAGGTCCTCAAGATCCTGGCGGATCGCTGGAGCTACGGCCACCGCCCCCGTCTCCGCGTGGTGGATCTGCGCCCGGTGGCGAAACAGATCCGCGAGCGGTGCCCGGAGGGGCTCTGGCAGGTGGTGCTCAAGCGGGTCATGGTCCGCCTCGCCTGTCGCCTCGCCGAAGCCACCGACTCCGCCGCCCTGGTGACGGGGGAGGCCATCGGCCAGGTCTCATCCCAGACCCTGGAGAACCTGAGGGCGATCGAGGCGGCGGCGGACCTACCGGTACTGCGACCGCTGGTGACCTGCCCGAAGGAAGAGATCCTGGATCTGGCCCGCCGTATCGGGACCTACGAAGCCTCCTCCCGGGTGCGGGAGTACTGCGGCCTGGGGGGCTCCGGGCCGGAGACCGACGTCCCTACGGATCGCGCGGACTCCGCCGAAGCAGCGCTCGAACCAGCTCTCCTCAGCCGGCTGATGGAGGAGGGGGCGGAGCTCGACCTCCGGACCCTGGAGCTCAGGGGGGGCTCAGCCCCGGACCTCCGCGTCGGCGCGATCGACGACGCGGCCCAGGCGGTGGATCTGCGTTCCGAGGGTGCGTACCGGTCGTGGCACTACCCGGGGGCGATCCGCATGGGCTACGCCGAAGCGCTGGACGCCGCCGGCGATCTGGACCGGGGCCGGCGGTACGTCTTCTACTGCGAGCTGGGCCTCAAGAGCGCCCACGTGGCGGAGGTGCTGGGGCGGGCGGGGGTCGACGCCCGCTACTACGCCGGCGGACTCCGCCGGCTGGTGCGCTGGGCCGAGTCGACGGTCGACCCGGCCCTTTCGGCCGCCCTATCGCCGGCCCTCTTGGAGTGAGCCCTCAGCCCACCTTGGGCTCGGCGGCCTTGATCTCGTCGGTCACGCCGTCTTCGAACTGGCGGAAGTTGTCGATGAACATGGTCGCCAGCTTGCGGGCCTGGGCGTCGTAGGCGTCGGGGTCGTCCCAGGTGCCCCGGGGGTCGAGGACCTCGTCGGGAACCCCGTCGAGGGAGCGGGGAACGGCGACACCGAAGAGCGGGTCGATCCGCGTCGGGGCGCCCTCCAGCTCACCGGAGAGGGCGGCGTGGATCATGCGGCGGGTGAGCCCGAGCTTCATCCGGCTGCCGACGCCGTGGGGTCCGCCGGTCCATCCGGTGTTCACCAACCACACGGACGCTCCGTGGCGGGCGATCCTCTCGCCGAGGAGCTTTGCGTACGCTCCGGGGTGCAGCGGCATGAAGGGGGCGCCGAAGCAGGCGCTAAACGTGGCGGACGGTTCGGTGACCCCCCGCTCGGTTCCCGCCACCTTGGCGGTGTACCCCGAAAGGAAGTGGTACATGGCCTGGGCTTCGGTGAGCCGGCTGATGGGGGGCAGCACGCCGAAGGCGTCGCAGGTCAGGAAGATGACGTGGTCCGGGTGGCCGGTGGTGCCGGAGAGGTCCACGTTGTCCAGGTGGTAAAGGGGGTAGCTGGCCCGGGTGTTCTCGGTGGCGGAGGCGTCGTCCAGGTCCAGACGCCGGGTCTCGGGATCGAAGGTCACGTTCTCGAGAACGGTGCCGAAGCGCCGGGTCTGGTCGTAAATCTCCGGCTCCCCCTTGGGGTCGAGGCGGATGACCTTGGCGTAGCAACCGCCTTCAAAATTGAACACACCGTCGTCGCCCCAGCCGTGTTCGTCGTCGCCGATCAGGATCCGCTCCGGGTCCGAGGAGAGGGTGGTCTTACCGGTGCCGGAGAGGCCGAAGAAGAGGGCGACGTGGGGTTCGCCGCCGTCGACCTCGGCGTAGTTGGCGCTGCAGTGCATCGCCAGCACCCCGCGCTTGGGCAGCAGGTAGTTCATGGCGGTGAAGATCGACTTCTTGATCTCGCCGGCGTATTGGGTGCCGCCGATGATGACCAGGCGGCGCCCGAAGTGGACGAAGACGAAGGTCGAGCTACGGGTGCCGTCGATCTCCGGGTC
Source organism: Acidobacteriota bacterium (assembly GCA_038748685.1). Classification (GTDB taxonomy): domain Bacteria; phylum Acidobacteriota; class Thermoanaerobaculia; order Multivoradales; family J023; genus JAUIJL01. Next base: position 10,122 of record JBCDIS010000217.1, read on the forward strand.
GGCCTGGAAGCCGGGAGCGTGGAGCACGGTGAAGTCCGGCTCGAACCCCGCGAGGACCTCGGCGTCGTCCTCCCGTAGGAACATGTTGCGGGCGAAGAGGTTTTGCCAGGCGTTCTCGTTGACCACCCGTACCTTCAGGCGCTGGTCCGGATCGGCGCCGGCGTAGCCGTCGAAGACGAAGAGGTCGCGGTTCTGGTAATAGCCCTGGACCCGGTGGAGAAGGCGGTCGAAGGTGGCTTCGTCCACCGGCTTGTTGACCGCCCCCCACCAGATGTCGTCCTTGCTGGAGGGCTCCTCGACGACGAATTTGTCGTTGGGCGCGCGGCCGGTATGGACACCCGTGGATGCCACCAGGGGACCTTCGAGCGCCAAGTGGGCTTCACCCCGGGCCACCGCCTCCTCGTAGAGACGGGCGACGGGCAGGTTCCAGTGCACGGTTCCAGCATGGGTAATGCCGTGGTTGTCGAGACCATATCGGCTGGCGGTTGGGCCAACATTCCTCATCGGGATCTTCCTCGCCTTCGGCAGGGGTTCGTGAAAAGGGGATCGATCAGCGGGGCGGCGTTGAGAGTATCACCTGAAATCCGGCGTTGGAGGGGTCGTGCGGCGGCGAATCAGCTCCAGGGTCGAAGCCACCACAGCCTCCAGGGAATCGATCCGTGCGACCCCCCGTCCGGCGATGTCGTAGGCGGTGCCATGGTCGACGGAGGTGCGCAGGTAGGGTAGGCCGAGGGTCCAGTTGGTGGCCTCACCGAAGGCCGCGGTCTTCACGGCGATGAGGCCCTGGTCGTGGTAGAGCGCCAAGACCCAGCCGGAGTCTTCGCCCCGCACGTTCGAGAACAGGGAGTCGGCGCTGGCGGGGCCCCGGGCGTCGATGCCCTCGCGGCGGGCGGTCTCCACCGCCGGGCGAACGAAATCGTCGTCTTCGGTTCCCAGGAGCCCCCCCTCGCCGGCGTGGGGGTTGAGGCCGGCGACGGTGATCGGCCCGGCGTCGCCACCGGCCCCGCCGTGGCGGGCGAGGCAGCGCAGCGCGTCCAGGACGTTCGACTCGGTCACCAGGTCAAGGGCCCGGCGCAGGGGTACGTGGGTGGAGAGCAGGGCGACCCGCAAACCGGGGGCCAGAAAGCCCATCAGGTAGTCCCGTCCGTAACGGCTGAGCCCGGCCTTCTCCGCCAGGTAGTCGGTGTGGCCGAGGAAGCCCGGGGTCACATGGTTCGAGATCTCCGCCTTCGACAGCGGCGCGGTGACCAGGGCGTCCCCCACGGCGTTGTCGCCGTGCACGAGGTCGATGCCGAGGTCCAGGGCGGCGAGGGCGCCGGCGGCGTCGCCGGCTCCGGGCTGGCCCGGAGTCACCCGACGCCCGGAGCCGGCGGGGTCGATCACCGCCACGTCGTCCCCCTGGACCCGCAGGGCCGCTTCCAGCTGATGGCGTTCGAAGACGTGGATCCGCTGCCAGGGCAGGTCCCCGAGAAAGCCCTTCGCGGCTTCGAGGGCGGACCGTTCGAGGACGAGGAGCGGTCTGAAGGAACGCCGGCGGCGGGGGTCCAACAGCCGCAGGAGGATCTCCGGTCCGATACCGGCGG
>JBCDIS010000218.1:0-11630 GCA_038748685.1 Acidobacteriota bacterium
CTCCCTGCCTGCTAGGCAGTCCTGGAGCAGGTCAAAGGCGTACTGCTGGATCCCTTGCGACGCGTGCACCTCGCCGACCATTGGCGCAGGCTTGCGCTAGGGTCGGCCGTCCACGCCGGAGCCTCCGGCGCCGGCTGGGTCATGGTGACCCCTTCCGCGCGGAGCTTCTCCAGCCGCTCGCGATTGCGGGGATCGGCGAAGAAGCGCAGCACGCTGTCGGCCACCTTCGGCCCCACCTCGGGGGTGTCCTCCAGATCCTCCTGCTCCGCCGCCGCCAGGCGATCGAGGTCCAAGAAGCGTTCCGCCAGGGCCTTTGCCACCGACACCCCCACAAAGCGAATGCCGATGGCGAAAAGGAGATGCCCGAGGGTCCGGCCCTTCGAGATCTCCACCTGCTCCACCAGGTTCTCCGCCGATTTTCGCCCCCAGCCGTCGAGGTTCTCCAGGTCCTCCACCCGCAGGTCGTAGAGGGAGGTGTAGTCGCGGATCAGCTTCTCCCGCAACAGCTGCTCCACCAACTTGCCCCCGAGGCCCTCGATGTCCATGGCGTTGCGAGACACAAAGTGCTGCACCGCCTGGGCGACGATGGCGGGGCAGGCGGGGTTGACGCAGCGCAGGGCCACCTCGCCGACGAACCGCACCACCCCTTCCCCACACTCGGGGCAGACCGTCGGCTCCTGGAAGGGCTCCGCGTCCGCCGGCCGTCGCTCCAGGTTGACCGCCACCACCTTCGGGATGATGTCGCCCCCCTTCTCGACGATCACCGAGTCGCCGATGCGGGCGTCCTTGCGGGCCAGATCCTCGTAGTTGTGCAGGGTCGCCCGTTTGACGGTGGTGCCGGCGAGCAGGACCGGTTCCAGCTCTGCCACCGGGGTCAGGGCGCCGGTGCGCCCCACCTGGACGCTGATCCCCAGCAGGCGGGTCTCGGCCTGCTCCGCTTCGAATTTGTAGGCCACGGCCCAGCGGGGGGCCTTGCCGGTTCGGCCGAGCCGGCCGTGGAGATCCAGGTCGTCCACCTTCACGACAACGCCGTCGGTTTCGTAGTCAAGCTCGTGGCGGCGCCCCCGCCAGTCTTGGATGTAGGCGTGCAGCGCCGAAGCGTCGGCGCAGCGGGCCCAGGTTCCCGACACCGGCAGGCCCCAGGCCGCCAAGGATTCGAGGGTCTCGCCGTGGGTCGCCGCACCGAGCTCGGTGGCGGCCTGGAAGACGGTCACCTCCAGGCTTCGCCGCGCCACCTCACGGCTGTCGAGCAGACGGACGGTGCCGGCGGTGGTGTTGCGTGGGTTGGCGTAGAGGGGGATCCCGGCCTCTTCGCGCTCCCGATTGATGCGGTCGAACACGCCGCGGGGCATGTAGATCTCGCCCCGCACCAACAGCCGCCGGGGCGCATCCGCCGGCAGCCGAAGCGGCAGCCGACGGATCGTCCGCACGTTGGGGGTGACGTCGTCCCCCACCTCGCCGTTGCCGCGGGTCACCGCCTGGGTCAGCACGCCGTCTTCGTAGAGAACCGAGATGGACACCCCGTCGACCTTCAGCTCGGCGACATACGTGAAGTCCGCGTCCGGCGCCAGGCGTCGCAGCCGGCCGATCCACTCCTCCAGCTCCCCCTCGTCGTAGCTGTTGTCCAGGGACAGCATGGGGGGGTCGTGGCGGACCTGCTCGAAGCCGTCCAGCGGCTCGCCGCCGACCCGCTGGCTGGGGCTGTCCGGGGAGCGGAGGTCCGGGTGTCGGGACTCCAACTCCACGAGCTCCGCCATCAGCCGGTCGAACTCCCGATCGCTGATCTCCGGGCGGTTGTCGACGTAGTACCGCCGGTTGTGTAGCTCCAGCTCGGAACGGAGCGCGTCCACCCGCTGCCGGGGGGTGACGTCGGCCATCGATGGGTCCTCCTGTCTAGGGGTCTGCGCCGGCATCACGATCTCGCCGGCCTCACGATTTCGCCGGGGTCACTGGCCGCTCGGCTCGGGTCCGTCCGTTCCGGGCGCCGGGGGCTCGACGCCATCTTCCCCCCAGGTGGCTTCGATGGCCACGCGATCTCCGGGGAGGATCTCCAGCAGGCGGACCCGGATACCGCAGATCTCTTCGCTGACATCGCCGCGGCCGAGGTCGAAGCTCTGGTCCACGTCCTTACAGCGCACCTTCATCTGGGCGCGGCGGCGGAACGGGCTGTCGAGGAAGACGACCCCCGCCTGCCCTCCGGCCACCAGGGCGGTGACGCCTTTGCGGATCTCCATGCGCTGCGGACTCTCCGCAAAGCGACCGAGGCCCGCCTGCCACTGCATGAGCTCCAGCGCGCCCCAGCCGAGCAAGCCGACCAGCAGCACCAGCACGTACCGTCCCTTCATGGCGGCGGATCCTACCAGCCCGCACCGCGGCGGCGGGGGCAACGGAGGAAGGGAATACAATCGTCCTCCGTGGATCAACCGTCGCAGATCGAAGGGGTCGTCGAGCGCATCGTCTTCGCCAACCGGGAGACGGGCTGGGCCGTGGTGTCGGCGACGGTGCGGGGCCGCGGCGAGATGACCCTCACGGGACCGCTCCTCGGGGTCCAGCCGGGGGAGACCCTGAAGGTGACCGGAAGCTGGGTCCACGACCGGCGCTACGGCAAGCAGCTGCAGGTGGAGCGCTTCGAAACGGTTCGCCCCGCAACCCTCATCGGAATCGAGCGCTATCTGTCCTCGGGCCTGGTGGAGGGTATCGGCGGCACCCTCGCCAAGGGCCTCGTCCAGGCCTTCGGCCTCGACACCCTGGAGGTCATCGACCATCAGCCCGAGCGGCTGCGGGAGGTCCCGGGCATCGGCGCCAAGCGCAGCGAGCGCATCGTGGCGGCGTGGAAGCGCCAGCGGGGGGTACGGGACGTCATGGTCTTCCTCCGTTCCCACGGCATCTCCGCCAACTGGGCCTCCAAAATCCACCAGCACTACGGTGACGACGCCCTGCGGGTGGTCCAGGAGACCCCCCACCGCCTGGCTCGGGACATCTTCGGTATCGGCTTCGTCACCGCCGACAAGATCGCGCGGGACGTCGGCGTGGCGAAGGACGCCCCGGAGCGGGCCGACGCCGGGGTGCTCCACATCCTCCGGCAGGGGGTCGACCAGGGGCACCTTTTCTTGCCGGAGCAAGACCTCCTCACCGCCGCGGCGCGGCTCCTGGACCTCGGCGGCGAACCCGTCGGAGCGGCCCTGGGCCGGTTGTTGGACGCCGGCGACCTGGTGGCGGCCGACGCCGGGGACCCCCTGGGGCGCGGCATCTTTCCCCGCCGCCTCGCCCGCGCCGAGGCCGGCCTGGCGGCGGGGCTGCGGGCCCTCACCGCCCAGAAAGAGCTGCCGCTGGAGATCGAAGTGGAGCGGGCCGTCGCCTGGTACGAATCCCGCTCCGGGATCGAGCTGGCCAGCCAGCAGCGCCACGCCCTGGCCATGGCCCTCACTTCCAAGGTCCTGGTCCTCACCGGCGGCCCGGGGACCGGCAAAACGACCCTGATCCGCGGTGTGGTGGAGATCCTCGGCAAGAAGGGCCTCAGGCTCGCCCTGACGGCCCCCACCGGCCGTGCCGCCCGGCGCCTGGCGGACGCCACCGGTGAGGATGCCAAGACCCTGCACCGCCTGCTGGAGTTCCAGCCCGAGACCCGCCGCTTCGCCCGCGGTCCGGGGCATCCCCTGAGCGCCGACCTGGTGGTGGTGGATGAGGCGTCCATGCTCGACGTTTCCCTCGCCCATTCCCTGGTGTCCGCCCTACCCCGGACCGCCCGCCTGTTGCTGGTGGGGGACATCGACCAGCTCCCCTCCATCGGGCCAGGACGGGTGCTGGCGGACCTCATCGAGAGCGGCGGAGTACCGGTGGCCCGGCTGACAGAGATCTTCCGCCAGGCCCGCCGAAGCCTCATCGTGGTCAACGCCCACCGGGTGAGGGATGGCCTGGTGCCCCTCCCGGGCACCGGTCCGGAATCCGCCGACGGCAGCGATTTCTTTTTCATCGAGCGGCAGGAGCCCGCCGCCATCCTCGACACCCTGAAGCATCTGGTGACGGAGCGCATCCCCGGCCATTTCGGTTTCACCGTCGATCAGGACATCCAGGTCCTCACCCCGATGCGCCGCGGACTCTTGGGGGCTTCCAACCTCAACGCCGAGCTCCAGGCCCAGGTGAACCCCGAGGGCGCCACCGTTGCCCGCGGTAGCAGCGTCCTGCGCCAGGGGGACCGGGTCATGCAGCGCCGCAACAACTACGACCTGGGGGTCTTCAACGGCGACGTGGGGCGGATCCTCGCCTTCGAATTGGGGGAACAGCGGGCCTCGGTCGACCTCGAAGGGCGGATCGTGTCCTACCCTTTCGCCAAGCTGGACGAGCTGACCCTCGCCTATGCCTGCTCGATCCACAAATCCCAGGGCAGCGAGTACCCCTGCGTCGTGGTCCCCCTCCACACCCAGCACTATGCCCTGCTGCAGCGCAATCTTCTCTATACGGCGATCACCCGGGGGCGGAAGCTGGTGATCGTAGTGGGTAGCCGAAGGGCCCTCGGGGTGGCGGTCCACGAACGCTCGTCCCGTCGGCGCAACACCCTCCTGGTCCGGAGACTCCGCGGGGAGATCTGATCCAGCGGCCGGACCTGGGGCTCGCGCCCCAGGCCGCGCGGGACAGCCGTTCCGCCGCTCGTCAGGGCTTGGGATCGGATGAGCTGTCGGGGGCTGGATCCGGGTCGGGGGCGCCGCCCGCCGGTGGTTGTGGCGGCGGGCCCGGGGGTCCCGGTTCCAAGCCTGCGGTGTCGGGCCACGGATCCTCGGGCCCCAGGTCGGTTGCCGCGAAGTCGCCGGCTCCCGGCGCGGCGAAGGCCGGAAGCGCTCCCGTCGGCAGGGGTGAGAATTGATGTAGCACCGCCGCGCCGAGGCCCACCGTCCACGCCAGGTACTTGACCAGGAAGCCGACGAGCAGCAGTAGGTAGGCCATCATCTTGAGGGGCTGCGGAAGGACCGTGAGGACCTCCCCGAGGATCGACCAGCCTTCGATGGCCAAGACCCCCAGCAGCAGCAGGAACGCCGGCTCGGCGCGCCCCAGGTCGAAACGGTTCCGCAGCCAATCCCCCAGCAGCAGGGCGATGGCGGCGTAGCCGAGGAAGAAGAACACGACCCCCAGAAGGGCCGCCAGGGGCGGCACCACCAGCAGCAGCGGAATGCCGATCACCGACGCCAGCAGGATGACGCAGACCAGACCCAGCAGTGGGAAGAACAGAACCTCCACCACCAGGCCCACGAGGCCCGCCTTCCACGGCTCGCGGCGGGCCCGGTCCGCGACCTCCGGCACCCGCCGATTGGCCACCACCAAGAACAGCAGCGCCAAGATCGCCACCAGGGCCGACTTGAAGACGCGGCCGATCAGATCCCAGACGTCGAAGCCGAACCAGGGATAGAAGCCCCAGTCGCCGAGAAAGTCATCGCCGAACACCTCGTCAAAGTCCACCTGGACGAGCTCACCGTCGATGTGGGTATTCTCGCCGCGGTTCACGCCGCCGCCGACGGTGACCACGTCCCCGTCGACCTCTCCGCCGTCTTCGAGCTCCAGCGAGCCGCCGACGATCGTCAACGTGCCGTCCACCCGGCCGCTGACCCGGGCCGAGCCGAAGACCACCACGGCGTCGCCGTCGACCGCCCCCGCCACGTCCAGGTCGTTGCCGATCACCACAACGTCGCTGACGATCTCGTCTTCCTGAACGTCGAGGCCGCTACCGACAGAGACCTGGGTGTCGTTCCGGGAGCGGCGATCCGCTCGCCGCCGACGTTCCCGGGAACCCTCCTCCTCCACCGCCGACTCCACTTCGACCGCCCCGGTCTCGGTCCGGGCTTCGGTCAAGGGGGCTTCGACGGGGTCGGTCGCCGCCGAGGGATCTTCCACCAATGGGGCAGCATCGCCCGCCGCCGCCTCGACTTCGAGGACCGCCTCCGGCGGCGCCTCCAGGCCGGCGAGATCCAACAGCGCTCGTCCGTCGTCACCGAGCCGGAGCAGTAGCGCTTCGGGCTCCAGGGCTTCTCGGTCCACCCGTACCTCGCCGTCCCGAACCTCGATCTGGCGAATCCCGGAATCGTCCGACTCCGGGCGCAGCAGCCAGCCGTCGCTGAGCTCGATGACCTCATACCGCGCCTCGAGGGAGCGAAGGGCTGCTTCGTCGGCCACCGCCACCGGTGCCCAGAACGCTGCCGCCAACAGTGCCGCGGCGAGCGCCGCCGCGGACAGGGCCCTCCACGGGGATTGGCCCTGCGGCCTCGGGGTGTCGGACTTATATGTAGAAGATTCGATCATCGGAAGCGCTCCTGTGGAAGGACAAAAGCTCGAGCAGCCAACGGATCAGGAGGGTCGACACCGCGGCGGTGACCAGCAGGGTCGAGAGGATCGGCGGCGCGGTGAGCACCAGCCACAGCATGCGGACGTAGCCGGCCAGCGCGGCCCCCACTTCGATGACCACCACCGATCCGCGGGTCAACCAAGCGAAGAGACCGGCGAAGGCCGCGAGGGTAGACCCGGGGTCCACTTCCGCCAGCAAGCGAGCCACCAGGGGCAGCAGGAACGCCGAGGCCAGACCGGCGGACAGCAGGCCGAAGGCCACCGCGGGTCGCAGCTGTCGCCCGAGGTCCGCCGCCCGGGCCGCCCCCCGCCTTGCGACGCCGGCCCCCGCGAGGACCCTGGCGGCGAACGCCTCAGAAGGCACCGCCAGCGGCAGCCCCTGGAAGATCTGCCCCAGGCGCTCCTCGGCCACGGCGTCATCCCCCGCCCGTTCGGCGGCTAGCCAAGACGTCAGCATCTCGTGGTCTTTGGAGTGGTCGGGCTTCATGATTCGTCCTTCGGGGTCTCCCCCCTCTCGCTGTGCCCCTACGGGCCTTGGCCCCGCGGTGTTACGCACCTATTGTGCCTTCGACGGGGAGGGCTTGGGGGCAAACGCCTCAGGGGCGGAAAGGCCCGCGGCTTCGAGCAGCTTCGCCAGCTGTTTTCGACCGCGGTGGAGCTGAACTTTCACCGAGCTCATGGGCAATCCCGTGACCTCGGCGATCTCATGGTAGGCCAACCCCTGCTGAAAGCGTAGCAAGAGCACCTCCCGATAGCTCGGCCGAAGTTGGGAGAGGGCCCGATCCACCTCCGAAGCCAGCTCCCGGCTCTCCGCCCGCCTGTGGGGGGACTCCTCCTCCGGGGCCTCCAGGACTTCCCACATCTCTTCCCCCGAAGCGCTGGTCTGCTCCAGGGGGACCTCCCGCGGCTGGCGCCGGCGCAGGTGGTCGATCGTGCGGTTGTGGGCGATCTTGAACAGCCAGCTCTTGAATTTGCGGCTGGAGTCAAAGGAGCCCAGGTTGCGGAACGCTCGGATGAAGGCGTCCTGGGCCAAATCCTCCGCTAGGGCCGGATCACGAACCATGCGGGTGACCAGGGACAGCACCGGCCGTTGGTATCGACGCAGTAGTCCCTCGAACGCCGCGGCGGATCCCGCCAGCGCCTCGACCACCAGGTCCTCATCGGTCTTCTGCTGTCGTCTCAAGTCTCTCCGCCCCGCGAACACGATCCTCCGCCGACGACGGCGCCGGCACCCTTCCTCCACGCGATGTCCCTTGTACGGGATTCATGATGGCATGGTCCAACGGGATCTCCGGCCCGGCCCCCCCAGCGCCCCGGAGTCGGCTGCTAGACTCCAATCCCAACACCCGCTTCGGCTTCCCAAGCCAAGGAGATTCCCCATGCCCAAGAGCTCGACGACACCCCTCGTCCTGATGATTTTGCTACTCCTCGCCTCCCCCCTCGCCGCGGCCAAGCTGGCGGGGGTATCGATGGGGGACACCGCCAAGGTCGGTGAAGAGACCCTCGTTCTCAACGGACTCGGGCTGCGCAAAAAGGCTATCTTCAAGGTCTACGTCGGGGCCCTCTACCTGCCGAAAAAGCAGAGCGACGGCGGCGCCATCCTCGCCGCCGACGAGCCCCGCCGACTGGCGATGGAGTTCGTCCGCAAAGTCGGGGCCGACTCTTTGGTGGGGGCTTGGAACGACTGCCTGACCGCCAATTCCCCCAACGCTTCCGCCGACGTGCGCAAGGGCTTCGAGTCCCTCAACGGTTGGATGGCGGACGTCGGTTCCGGCGATCGCCTGGTATTCACCTATTCCCCAGCGGGGGGTACCGAGGTCCAGGTGAAGGGCACCAAGAAGGGCGTTGTCGCGGGCAAACCCTTCGCCGACGCGCTGTTCGCCTGCTGGATCGGCGACGTACCCCCCAGCGAGGACTTCAAGAAGGGCCTGCTCGGCGGCTGACGACATCCCCCCAAAGCTGCCCCCCGCAGGCGAGTCGAAACCCTCGACCGGGGACTTGGCAAGGCAGACCTCAATAACCTACCGACCGGTAGAAAAGCCTAGTCATCCGAACGGCCAAGCTCGGAGGCCTTTCCAGGCAAATCAGCCTTTCGCGCGCAAACCTGGCCCAGGACCTGGCTAATCCGGACCTCAACCAGACACTTCGCACAAATATTTTCGAGGACAAAAAAGGAGGGGCGCTGTGGCGCCCCTCGTTGGGAGGGATGAGAGGAGGTTTTTAACCCCCTCGCAGAGAAACCCTACCAACCAGTCGGTCTGTGTGTCAAGGCCTTCCGGGGCCCATTTCCGGCTCGGAGAAGCGACGGCGCGCACTGTACCTACCGACCGGTCGAAAACTACACGCACAGACGTCAGTGACGCTTCAGGTCATCCACGCCAGGCCGAGGATCACCAGTCCCAAGAGCACCCGATAGACCACGAAGAGGGTCAGGTCCTGACGGCGGATCCAATCGAGCAACCAGCCGATCACCAGATAGGCGGATACCGCCGACACGCCGAAGCCGATGCCGAGGGGCAGCCAGCCACCCTCCCCCGGCCCTTCCGCCGCCAGCTCCCGCAGGTCCATCGCCAGCGCCGCCAGGCTGACGGGGATCGCCAGCAGGAAGGAAAAACGGGCCGCCTCCGCCCGGCGGAAGCCGAGGAGCAGGGCGGCGGTGATGGTGATGCCCGACCGCGAGGTTCCAGGGATCAGCGCGAACGCTTCCGCCACGCCGACGATCCATACGTCCCGCCAGGTGAGCCCGGCGAGGCTACGCTCCCCCTTGCCGCGGCGGTCCGCCCACCACAGGAGCAGGCCGAAGAGGATCGACGTCACGCCGATCAGGGCCGGACTGCGGGCATCGGTGGCGATCCAGCGGTAGAAGGTGGAGCCCGCGATCACCACCGGGATGGTGCCGACGACGAGGGCCGGCAGCAGCCGGACGGCCCCGTCGTCGTCCCGCCATCGGTGGGGTTCCAGGGCCTGGGGCACCAATTCCGCCAAGTCCCGCCGAAAGTAGACCAGGACCGCCAGGAGCGTACCGGCGTTGGTGAGCACGTCAAACACCAGTCCCTGGTCGTGCCAGCCCATCAGATGGGGCATGAGAATCAGGTGCGCCGAGGAGCTGATGGGCAGAAACTCGGTGATGCCCTGGACCAGCGCGAGGATGAAGGCTTGCAGCGGAGACATGGCGGCGCAACGGTATCTCACCTGGAAGCCGCCGGCCACCGGCTGCCGCCGCCGACCCGCGACGGGCCAAGGGGGACTCCGCCAAAAGGCGCTATACTGGCTGCCCGCCGAGATCCGGCGTCACCCACCGAACTCCCCCGACACGACCACGCCGCGGCGACCGCCCGGCAGACCTCCCTTAGAGATTCCCCATGGAAAGATGGATCATCACCGGCGGCGCCGGTTTCATCGGATCGAACTTCGTCCGCATGGTGCTCGCGGACACCGAAGCCGAGGTTCTCGTCTTCGACAAGCTCACCTACGCCGGTAGCCTCGAAAGTCTCACCGACGTCGACGGACATTCCCGCTACCGTTTCGTCCGCGGCGACATCGCCGAGCGGGACGACGTGAGGGCGGCGATCCAGGATTTCCGCCCCACGGCGATCGTGAACTTCGCCGCCGAAAGCCACGTCGACCGCTCCATCGACGGCCCCGGCGAGTTCGTCCGTACGAACATCGGGGGCACCTTCGAGCTCCTGGAGGCCGCCCGGGGCTACGTCGCCGAGCTGGCCCCAGAGGCCCGCAGCGCCTTCCGTTTCCTCCACGTCTCCACCGACGAGGTCTACGGCACCCTCGGCCCCGTCGGCGCGTTCCGGGAAGACACCCCCTACGCCCCCAATTCCCCCTACGCCGCCTCCAAAGCCGCCGCCGACCACCTGGTGCGCGCGTACTTCCACACCTACGGCCTCGAGGCCCTCGTCACCAACTGCTCGAACAACTACGGTCCATACCAATTCCCCGAGAAGCTCATCCCCCTGATGATCCTGAATGCCGCCGAGGGCAAGGCTCTGCCGATCTACGGAGACGGGCGCCAGGTGCGGGATTGGCTCCATGTGGAAGACCACTGCCGCGGCGTCCTGCTGGCGCTGCGCAAGGGGCGGGCCGGCGAGAAGTACAACCTGGGGGGCTTCGGCGAACGCACCAATCTCTTCGTGGTCGATCGCCTGTGCGACCTGCTCCAGGAGGAGCTACCGCCGGAGAAGAACCCCCTCTTGCAGGGGGGCTCCGTGGCCCGCTACCGGGACCTCAAGACCAACGTCCAGGATCGCCCCGGTCACGACCGCCGGTACGCCATCGACAGCCTCAAGGCCCAGGAGGAGCTGGGCTGGCGCCCGACCCGCGACCTCGACGACGGCCTCCGGCACACCGTCCGCTGGTACCTCGACAACGACGCCTGGTGCCGCGCCGTGAGCGACGGCCGCTACGGCCGCCAGCGCCTCGGTCTCGACGCCGGCTAAGACGCCCCCTCGACCCCGTTCAGGCCGCCGCCGTGCCCGCCGGCGGCCATCGAGTCACGTTCTTCGGAGTCCGCGATGAAATTCATCCCCACAGCCCTCCCCGGAGTCCTCCTCGTCGAGCCCGCCGTCCACCGCGACGACCGCGGTTTCTTCCTCGAAACCCATCACCGCGGCAAGTTCGCCGACGGCGGTATCGACGTCGACTTTGTGCAGGACAACCATTCCAAATCCCGCTACGGCACCCTGCGGGGGCTCCACGCCCAGCACCGGCGCCCCCAGGGAAAGCTGGTCCGGGCGGTGGAGGGGGAGATCTTCGACGTCGCCGTGGACATCCGCCGGGGCTCCCCGACCTACGGCCGGTGGGTAGGCGAGACCCTATCCGCCGACAATTTCCGCCAGCTCTGGGTTCCCGCCGGTTTTCTCCACGGGTTCTGCGTCACCTCCGAAGTGGCCCAGGTGGAGTACAAATGCACGGATGTCTACGACCCCGGCTTCGAGCTCGGGGTGCTTTGGGACGACCCCGACATCGGCGTCCAGTGGCCGGTGGACTCCCCGGTGCTTTCGGGTAAGGACGCGGCGGCCCCCCGGCTCCGGGACGTCGACCCTGATCTCCTGCCCACCTTCGAACCCTGACCCGCCCCTCTAGCCCAGGAGCCCCGCCGTGACCGAGCTGAGCCGCAACGACCAGGAGCAGATCCGCGCCCACGGCCTCGGCATCGAGGACGTGGAGCACCAGCTCGCCTTCTTCCGCCAGCCGCCGCCGCCGGCCCGTCTGGTACGCGCCTGCACCGTCGGGGACGGGATCGTCCGCCTCGACGGGGATCGACAGAACGCTCTAGAGGGGCGCTACGC
>JBCDIS010000219.1:0-11620 GCA_038748685.1 Acidobacteriota bacterium
CGCATCTGGATTCTTGGGTGGGCTGCTCCGTCGACACCAAGTCTCGCAGCCGACCCCCTAAGCGTCACTGTCGGTGGCCGCCATTGAATTGTCATTTGACGCCAGTGGAATTCCCGAACCTTCCACTTTGGCGCGTCTCGACAGTGACATGGCGCCGCCTGCGGATAGGATGGGTCCGGAACGTCGAAGGAGGAGGAGCCGGTGACAGAAAAGCAAGCGGTCGCACTCGACAGGGGCTGGGGCATCGTGCTCCGGGATCTGGGTATCGATTCGGAGAACGTGCTGCGGCGAGCTGAGCTGCCCATAGACCTCTTCGCCAGGGAGCAGGCGCAGGTGGGCGTCGAGGAGTACTTCCGCATGTTGTACGCCCTCGAGGCCGAGGCCCAGGATCCCGAGCTGCCCATCCGCCTCGGGATGGCGAGTAGCCCCGAGACGTTCCATCCCGTCGTTTTCGCCGCCCTGTGCAGCCCGGACCTCACCGTCGCGGCCAAGCGAATCGCCCAGTACAAGCGCCTCATCGCACCTGTGACCCTGAAGATCGAGGACGGTCCGGAGGGCTTCTTCGTCGGCATGCAGTGGGATGATCCGGTCGTCAGGGTTCCGCCGGTCCTCGGTGCGACGGAGCTGGTGTTCTTGACGCAGATCGCTCGGATCGGCACCCGGGAGCACATCTGCCCGGTGAGGGTCGAGAGCGCCTATCGGATGGAGCCGGTGGAATCCTACGGGACCTTCTTCGGCGTGACGCCGGAGCCTGGGGCGAACCACGGGGTGACCTTCAGCGCGAAGGACGCGAGGCAGCCCTTCATGACCGCCAGCGAGTCGATGTGGGAGACCTTCGAACCGGAGCTGCGGCGTCGTCTCACCAAGATCGAGGCGTCCTCGCCCCTTGCCGAACGGGTTCGCTCGATTCTCCTCGAGAGCCTTCCGAGCGGTGAGGCATCGATCGATGTCACCGCGCGCCGTCTGGGCCTCAGTGCGAGAACGCTGCAACGGCGTCTCAGACCGGAAGGGGTCTCCTACAAGGAGCTCGTCCAGCGCACCCGTGCTCAGCTCGCCCATCACTATGTGACCAAGACCGATCTCCCCTACATCGAGATCGGATTCCTGCTCGGATACGAAGAGCCTAGCTCGTTCTTTCGAGCCTTTCGCGCGTGGACGGGCGAGACGCCCGCCGCCGTGCGCGGGGCTGTTGCGGGCTGAATCAGAGGCGAGGCGCCGAGGCTAGGCCAAGATTCGACCGCCGTGGTGCCGCGGTCCCCGCGTTGCGGGACCCAACGGTCAGACTTCGGGCTATGCCACGCCGAACGCTGATGTCCCCTGCGGTGGGTTTGGCCGAAGCGAGACCTACGGGGAGTCCAGGCGGTGGCGCAGAAAGTCGAGGGTTCGGCGCCACGAGTCGGCGTCGGCGTCGGCGTCGTAGGCGAGCGGCAGGCCCATCCTCTGTCCGCGCTCCGTGGCTGCGGGTACCGTGAAGCTGTGTTTGGCCTGCGGATAGCTGGTGACGTTCACTTCCGCTTGTGCCTTCAGCATCGCCCCCAGGAAGGCCGACACCTGGTCGGCGGGAATCATCGGGTCGGCGCCGCCGGTGAAGACCAGCATCGAGGGAAGACCGTCTCCGCTCGCAGCGCCGTCCCCTTGGGTAGCCAGCTCGAGGCTTCCATGGAAGCTGACCACGGCGTCGAGATCAGCCCCTTGGCGGGCCATGTAGAGGGCGAGACCGCCACCGAGGCAGTAGCCGAGGGCCGCGGTGCGTTCCGGATCCACTCTGGGATGGTCCGTAAGCACCTCCAAGCCGGCTTCGAAGCGGCGTTCGGCCACCGCGAGATCGGAGAGCAGGGCCATCATGAATTTTTGCGCGTCTTCGGGATGCTCGGCCTTTTTCCCAGCGCCGTACATGTCCAGTGCGAACGCGGTAAAACCCGCCGCCGCAAGCTGCTTCGCCCGCTGCTGCGCATAGGCGTCATGACCCCACCATTCGTGGACCACCAGGACGCCGGGCCTTTTGCCTTGGATGGAGTCGTCCCAAGCGACCAGGCCGCGGAGAGTGGTGTCGCCGACTTGGTATTCGCGGGTCTCCGTTTGGACCTTCGCGTCGAGGGGGGATCCAAGGCCTACCGTGGCCGCCAGGGCGACGGCAATCAAGCGGCCGAGCCAAATCGTCAGGGTTGAATCGGGCATGCTTTCTCCTTAAGGGGTGACGCAGTCGTCGGGCCTGCGTGGCCCGCGCGTTGGATGGAGAAAGCCTAGGGGGAGCTCTCGGCGCGGATTCGCCTCAATCCGTCAACGGTTCGCCGGACTCGCCGAATTCGACCCCATAGGAACCGGCGCAGCCGGCGGCAGGCGGGTGTGTCGCAGGCTCGAAGGCGTCAAGCCGAAGCGCCGCTTGAACCGCTCGCTGAAACGGCTTTGGGATCGATAGCCGACGGAATCGGCGATGCGGCCGATCGCCCACGGCGATTCCTGTACCAGCGTCAGGCCGCGCATCAGGCGGACTTCCTCCAGCAGGCTGCGGAATCCGTGGCCTTCCTCTTGGAGGTATCGGCGCAGCGTCGACTCGCTGACCCCGAGCCGTGTACCTACGTCCTTCATTCGCCATGGACGGGCTGGGTCGAGCTCGAAGAGCTCCGCGAGGCGGCGACTCCACGATGTATGGGCGGAGGTGAGCAATTGACCCGCAAGGTCGGCCCGGGCCAGCAGCAGGAGCAACTCGATCCGCCGATGGCGGGCGAGCACGTCGTCCAAGCGGCGCTGGGAGCACCAGGCGACCCACTGGGCGACCGCCTCCAGGAACTCCACGGGGGCGGCGGCGTGCCGACGGGAGCTCGACGGGTCGTCGGCCACGTGCGGACCGTAGAGCCGACGGAAGAGATCGACCACGTCGGCGGAGAATCGAACCGCCAGGCCCCGGTACTCCGCCCCCGCATGGGCTGGATAGTTGCCGAGCCAGAACGACATCCCCGCCGGGAGCAGCAGCATCTCGCCGTCGGACGCGGTCCAAGTCCGGCTCGACGTGGCGAGCTGTTTGCGCCCCCTCAAGACCAGGAGAACGCACGCCTCGCTGATGCGGATGTCACGGATTTCCTGCGGCCTGGAGCATCGGTACAGCCCCAGCCCTTGGTCGATGGCTGCGGTCTGTCGGTCACCCTCTGCGATACCTTCGAGGGATTCGGCGGCCCGCAGAATGTCGTCGAGGGCTGAATGCATCGTCGAACTATACCGAGGCCAAGGGGGGACAGCCACGGTCGCGCATTTCGGCAGCCAAGGAAGCTGGCTAGGGACTCGACCCTCCCAGCTGGCCAGAATTCACTATGGCTCCCGGGGAACGAAGGGGTGATCCGCCTCCGTCCCTCCGGTTGTATTGGACGCGCAGGCCCCGGAGACCGTAGGCCTTGCAGAAGCTCGAGAACCAAAGGCCACGAAGGCCAGCCGGAAGGAGACTCCCCTATGCTTCGAAGCACCCTCTTTCACCTGTTGCTTGCGGTGGCGGTCGCGGGCACCGCTGTCGCCGAAGCCGCTCCCAGCGCTTCGTCGGAGTTCGGGACGTTGCTCATGGACCTGGAACACGTCGATTCCGGAGATGCAATGACCGTTGTGAGGGCCATCGTCGGAGCCAAAGCCGTTGAGGCAGTTGGCGAGCGGGGGCTCAAGGTCACGGAGTCTTCCGAGAACCTCGCGACGGCTCGAACCGTCCTCGAGCTCATCGACGTGGAGCCCGGCCAGGAGCCGGCGGAGGAGACGGCTCACATCGAGTCAGACCAGACGGTTATTGCGAGGTCCATTCTGCGGTCTCCGATCCACCGCGAGGTCATGACCGCCCTCCGCGAGCAGATTCGGCCTCAGCACGTCGCGATTGTCCAGGATCCTCCACTCGTGATCCTCAGGGACTCGCCTGAGAAGGTCCGGACTTCGCGGGCGTTGATAGCTTCGATGCAGAGGACCGAGGAAAGCTCGGATTAGTGGATGTTGAATAGACCTCAACGGCTGCAGAGGAAGCGCACCTCATAGTCCAGGCATCTCTGGCCCCTCTGGTCGGCGTTTCTGCACACACCACCCCGGTCGGGCTCGCACGAGTAGCTCTGGCCGGCCTCGCGCCAGCCGCGGCCGTTGCGGACCCGGCACTCGATGCGAAGCGGCGCCGCACACGCCCCGCCCGCCTCCACGAAGTGGCGCAGCGTCTCGAAGTCCCCCGATCCACCGGGGGTGTCGCGGTTCAACCAGGCCGTCCAGGTGGCTCCGTCGGTCGTCGTTGGGGCCGTCGACCCGGGGACGGGTACCAGCTTGGGAGTGCCCGGAACGAGCTTCCAATCACCCGCGACGGCCTCCGAGTCCGCGCCAACGTGGGACGGTCTACCTCCCCATTGGGCACCACCGGTCACGCCGGGCTCCACGTCCTCGGGGCACTCGGCTGTCTCCGCGCAAACCGGTAGGGGTCGCCTCTGGTTGAGCCTAGTCGCGCTGAAGTACCAACTGGAGAGATCTCCACCGCACACCGCCTCCCAACCGGCGACGTCCAGGGTTTCGTGTTCCCAGTGGTAGGGATTGGGCTCGTTGACCCGGTAGGCGGACGTCCCAGTTTCCGGTCCCGAGGGTGTGGCATCGCAACTCGAACCCCGCGAGAACGTAGAATAGGGCGGCCGATGCTACAAACCGTAACGCCTTGACTCGACGGAGGTTCCATGAAGAAGACAGCCACCGCGATCCTCGCCATCTCGACCCTGCTCCTTGCCACGACGCCGCTTTTCGCCGCCGAATCGCAGACCCTGACCGGCGACTTCATCTGGGAACGCAGCGACGACAGCATCTCCGGCGATCTCAAGGCGGTCTTCGAGCCAACCGGCGACGCTGCCTGGAACGTCTCCTTCCACTTCACCTTCGACGAGAAGAAGCACGTCTACAGCGGAACGGCGACGGGTAGCTTGACCGAGGGTGAGCTCAAGGGGCGGGTGATGTCCGATGGCGAGACTCCGCAGCCCTTCGAGTTCGAAGGCTCGTTCAACGAAGGCGCCTTCGAAGGAGTCCACAAGGGCTTCCGCCAGGGCGAACCGACCCCCACCGGCACCCTCAGACTGAGTCGCTGAGCCCGCTCGAGACGGGCACCGGTGCCGGTGGGCTCGAGCATTTCAAGTCGAAGGACCCTCCGATGAAGGTACATGTCGTCACCGCCCATCCCGAGACCCGTTCCTTCAACTTCGCTCTTCGGCGCCTTGCGGTCGAGACGCTTCGGGATCTAGGCCACGGGGTGCAGTATTCTGACCTTTATCAGAACGACTTTAGAGCGTCGGCCGGGCCAGGGGATTTCGAGAAGCCCCAGGGGGCCGATCCCTGGCAGCTCGCGAGCGCCCAAGTCGACCACGGGAAACACGGCGGCTTTGTCGACGAGATCCGTCGCGAGCAAGATAGGGTGGTCTGGTCGGACCTTACGATTTTGCAGTTTCCGATCTGGTGGGGGAGCTATCCAGCCATTCTCAAGGGCTGGATCGACCGGGTGCTGTCCTACGGATTCGCCTACGGGCGAGACAGGACCCTGGCCCCCAGGGCCGCGATGTACTCGGTCACGACCGGTGGCGCCGCCGACGACGCTGAAGCTGCTGAATACCGGGTGCGGGTCGACGGGCTGGCGGAAGATGTCTTCGGCTACCTGGGCTGGCGGGTGCTTCCTCCGTCGATATGCCATGGCCCCGCGAACGCCGGGGCCGAGGCTCGCCGGCAGATGCTGGACAGCTTCGGGAGCCACCTGCGCGGGGTGCTCCCTTTAGCGGTGCTGGCCGAAGGCGCGGACGCCCCCTGACGTCGTCCTCGATTCCGGCCTCGGCCTTGGGGATGGTCTCCCCCGTTTGACCTTTGGCTGCTCAGCGAGCCCGGACCACGAGGGATTGGAGACAGTGCCCGATCTCGCCGCCTCGATCGAAGAGGCGGCTCTGGACAAGCCCTGTACCGATGGGCTCGGCGACCGAGCGGGCGGCCAGGGCCAGCCAGTCTCCTTCGAGCGGTCGCCTCAGGTGAACCGTGAGGTCCGGGTTGACGAAGGTGAAGGCATCGGTGGGCAACGCCGGCGCGATGCCGTTCGTGGCGTCCGCCAGGATCATCACGGTTTCGAGTGGTGAAGAGGTCTCGCCCTCGATCAATGGGAACTTCGGCCGCATCCAGGCGGTACAGGGACCCTCGGCCCACGCCCCCTCCGCGATGCGCAGCTCAACGGCGTGGTGGTATCCCTCCTCGGCTTGAAAGAACGGAAAGACGAAGCCCGGCAACCCCTCGGGCCCGGGGGGCGAGGGCTCGGGCCGCGTTCGTTGGGGGAGCGTCAAGTCGGATCCCGCGATGCGAACGACCGTCGCCCGCGCCAGGTGCCGGCCGTCGCTCATCAGGTCGGCCTGCAGCCACTGGGCTTGTCGTCCGAGGCGAATCGGCGTCACCCGGATGGTGAGGGGATGGAACCCGATCGGTCGCAGCAGCTCCACCGTCACGCGGACGACGACGAACGACGACCCGTCTTCGCCGAAGCGCTCCGCGGCTCCGGCGAGCAGGGCCGCTGGGGGGCCGCCATGCTGCAGCTCCGGGTGCCAGGGGCCGATGCAGTTCGGGGTGGGCACGAGGGCATCGCCCTCCCGTCGATAGAAAGCCATGGGATCTCCCTTCGAGGTCGTGTGCGGACGCGGGGCTAGGCGTCGATCTGGTTGCGGTTGCAGGGCTTTTCGCTCGGGGCTGTCCGACCGGCGGAGGGCTGCGGCCCTTGGGCCTCGACCCCGGGGGACGGCGTGGGGTCGGCGCCCGGGGCCAACACCGTGGCCAGCCACAGCCTGGCCTTGGCCCAGTCGCGGCGGACGGTGCGGCCGTCGACGCCGAGAAGGCGCGCGGTCTCGTCCTCGGTCAGTCCTCCGAAGAACCTGTATTCCACGACCCGACCGGCCCGCGGGCTCACCCGTTCGAGACGCTCCAAGCTTTCGTTCAGCGCGAGCATCAACTCCGTTTGCTCTTCAAGACGTAGCTGCTCGGGGTCCAAACTGCGCCGCTGGCGGCGGTCTCCGCGCTTTTGCCGGCCCCGCTTCTTGGCCTCGTCCAGGAGCAGCCTTCGCATGGCCTTGGCGGCGACGGCGAAGAAGTGCTCGCGGTGGCCGTAGCAACCCCTGTCCCGGCGGGTGAAGCGCAGGTAGGCTTCGTGGACAAGGTCCGTGGTGCCGGAGGTGACGCCGTCGAGGCCGCCGAGGCGACGGCGCTGACCCCTGGCGATGTGCCGCAACTCGGAGTAGACCAGGGGCAGCAGGTGGTCCAGGGCCCCTTCCTCACCCTCGGACCACCTCTGCAGCTGAAGGGTGATGCTTCCTCGAGAGTTCCGCTCGTCGTCGGGTTCGGATTCTGGCGTTTGCGGGTCGGGCATGTAGAGTCTTCCCCGTATGACGGTGAAGGAAGGACGCGGTGACCTGGAGCTTTGGCGCCGGATCGAGGCGCAGGTCCAGTCTACGTCAGCCGACGAGGGGAGCCTCCTCGATGGACCGGCGGTCGAGCGCTTCTCAGACTTGCTCGACCATGCCTTGGGCGGGACCCACGCAGCTCTGCCGCTGGCGGGCACCAAGCTCGGCCAGCGGATCGGTCCTTATCAGCTGATGTCGGTGCTCGGAAGCGGTGGCATGGGAACCGTCTTCCTGGCTTCCAGGGCCGACGGCAGCTTCGACCGCAGCGTCGCCCTCAAGGTGCTCCACCGAAGCCCGAGCGACGAGGACGCCCGGCGCAGATTCCAGCGGGAAAGGCAGATCCTCGCCGATCTGACCCATCCCCACATCGCCAGGCTCCTGGACGGTGGAGTCGTCGACGACGGCACCATTCCCTACCTGGTGATGGAGTACGTGGACGGCCGATCGATCATCGACCACTGCGAGCAAGCCGCCATCGACCCGCGGGGAAGGATCGAGCTGGTCCTCCAGGCCTGCGACGCCCTGCACCACGCCCACCGACGCGGTGTGGTCCACCGGGATGTCAAGCCGTCGAATCTGCTGATCGAGACCGATGATGAAGGCACGCCCCAGCTCAAGGTGGTGGACTTCGGCATCGCCCTGGTGGACGGCGCCGCCCCGAAGGTCACGATCACGGGGCAGGTCTTCGGAACCCCCGGCTACATGTCTCCGGAGCAGGCCCTAGGACTCCGAGGCGAGGTGGACCGGCGCACCGACGTGTTCGCCCTGGGGGTCGTGCTGTACGAGCTCCTGTCCGGCGAACGTCCATTCGCGGGGTCGGCGGCGGAGGTCCCCGGGCACGGCGGAGGCGGGCTGGCCGCGCGCCAACCGCCGTCGGGCTCCGCGGACCTCGCCACCATCGTCGACACCTGCCTCGCCCGCGAGCCGGAGCACCGGTACGACTCTGCTTTGGCCCTGTCCGCGGACCTCGAAAGCTACCTCGACGGTCGCCCCATCGCCGCCCGCCCTGTGGGCGCTGTGGAGCGCCTTTGGCGCCGTGCGCAGCGGCATCCCGCGGTCGCCTCCGTGCTGGCCGCGGCGGTGGGGATCAGCGTGGTGTCCTTGGTCCTGGTGACGGTCATTTCCCTACGCCACGCCGCCGATCTCGAAGTCGAGCGCAACGCCGCGGTGGAGGCGCGCCGGGACGCTGAATCGCTCCTCGATTTCATGCTCACGGATCTCTACGACGGCCTCGAACGCGCCGGCCGCCTCGACCTGCTCGAGGCGGTGGCCCGCCGTTCGACGGACTATTTCGCCGAGAACCCGCCGGGAACGGCGGAGGGGGAGATCCTGGCCCGCTCCGCCGCGCTGTTCAACGCCGGCGAGGTCATGGAGAGCCGCAGCGACTTCGCAGCGGCGTCCGCCGCCTACGGGGAGAACCTACGCACCTTCGAGGCCCTGGTCGCCGCCGATCCCGACCCCAAGTGGCAGCTCCAGCTGGCCCGCAGCGAGGCGGCCCTCGCCGGGACCCGCCTCGGCGTGGGGGACGCCGCTGCGGCCCGCTCCCACATCGACGCGGCCCTCGCATGGACCCGCCGGCTGCAGGACCGGGGGATCCACTCCGACGCCTGGGCCCTTCGCCACTTCGAGGCATTGGCCCTCGCCGGCTGGACGGCCCGGGAGCTGGCCGAAACCGACCTCGCCCTGGACTTGATGGACGAGGCCCGCGACCTGGCGACCGCCCGCGTCTCGACTCCGGCGGGGGCCGCTGAACCCTCCTGGAGACATCGCCTGGCGGTGGCCCGCGGCTACGCCGGCCTGGTGCACTACGAGCGGGGGGAGCTGGAACCTGCGGTGGAGTCCTTCGTCGCTGCCGGCGAACTTTGCCAAGACTTGGTCGCCGAAGACCCCGCTAATACGGTCTGGCGGGCGGAGCTGCAGCTGACGCTGGGGCGACTGGCGGGTGCCCAGCTCGACCTGGAGGAGGTCGCCGGGGCCGAGATGAGTCTGCGTTCGGCGCAGGAACACGCCAAACGCCTGGTGGAGCTGGCGCCGGACAACAGCCGATGGCGGCGGGAGCTGGCCGTCTCCCACTCCATGCTGGCGGAGGTCGCGTCGTCCCGCGGGGACGTCGCGGCGGCCCTGGTGCACATGGAGTCGAGTCTCGGGATCACCAGGATCCTAGCCCGCCGGTTCCCGGACAATCCGGCGGCGGCGGACGACCTGGCCTGGGACCTGCTGGAGACGGGACGACTGCGGCGGGACGCCGGGGATCTAGACGCCGCACGCCGAGCCTGGCGGGAGTCTCTGGAGGTGATGGACGGGGCGGGGGCGGCCACCTCCGTCGACCTCTACGTCCTGCTCACCCGGGCCAAAGTGCTGATCGAGCTCGGCAGGTTGGAGGAGGCCCAGCCCTTGGTCGACCAGCTCCTCGGGACGGAGTGGTCGGATCCGGACTTCATCGAGTTGTGCGCCGCCCACGGACTGATCGCGGGTCCTCCTGATGAGTCGTAGTCCGCGTCCTGTCACATCCCGTGGGGGGACCGGATCGATCCCATCTCAGGGGGCCTTCGGCCAGCACGCCGTTCGAGGGGACCCAGTCGATGTTGAAGGGAATCTGTCCGGGTCGGGGGAAAAAGGTCGTGGGCCTGGAAAAGGGGGTGCGAACCCCTTCGCCCGCCACCAACCCCGGAGACCCCCATGTTCGGAAAACACGCCGTCTTTACGTGCTGCCTCGCCTTCCCCGTCCTCCTGCTGTGCTTCGCTGCGCCGAGCCAGGGGGCCCGCATCGTCGCCACCTCGACCGCCGACCAGCTGGCCAACGACACCCGCTGCACGCTGCGGGAAGCCATCGAGTCGGCGAACCAAGACCAGGCCCTTTTCGGCTGCACCGCCGGCTCGGGGCCGGACCTCATCGAGCTCAACTTCACGAATCCGGTGGTCCTGACCCGGGCCGGCGGCAACGAAGATGACAACCAGACCGGCGACTTCGACATCACCGAGGACCTCACCATCCGGCCCTTGATTCTTAACAACGTCGTCACCATCGACGCCGCGGGCCTCGATCGGGTGTTCGACCTCTTCGGCGGGGCCGACCTCACGCTGCAGAACCTCCGCATCACCGGCGGCGTCGTCATCCCATTCGGCGGCGGCGTTTTCGTCCGTGAGACTTCCAGCACGCTGCGGCTGATCGACGCGCAGGTGGTCGGCAACGAGGCGAGCCTTTTCGGCGGCGGCGTCTACGGTACGGGGCCGGTCTTCTTGGAAGGGACCTCCGTCGAGTCCAACCGCGCGGCCGTCGGCGGCGGTATCTACATGGACTCGGACGATGTCCTGGACCTCCGGGCCAGCCGGCTCCGCGGCAATCGGGCGACCTCCGACGGCGGCGGCGCCAGCGTCAGGCGACTGATCTCCCGGGACAGCACCGTTGTCGGTAACCGCGCCGACCGGGACGGCGGCGGCGTCGCCTGGCGTCTGGACGGGGGTGCCTCCGACGTGAGCTTCTTGATCAACAGCACCGTCGCCGAGAACTCTAGTTTCCGCGACGGGGGAGGCCTGTTCTTCGACAGCCCGGGGATCCTGGAGCTCTACAACACGACGGTGGCGTGGAACGTGGCGGACGAAGACGCCGACGGCGTCGGCTCTGGGGGTGGGGTCTTCGTCGACGACGGCCAGGTGCGCCCGCGCAACTCGGTGGTCGCCAGCAACCTCGTACCGACCGCCGGTGGCGCCAACGTGGCGCCTTCGGACTGCTTCGGAGCCCTCAGCTCCCTGGGCCACAACCTATTCGGCGTCGTCGACCCTGGGGACTGCCAGATCGGGGGTACCGCCAACGGCAATCTCACCGGCACGGTCGCTGACCCAATCGACGCCGAGCTCGACTGCCTGATGACCACCGGCGGTCCCGGCGTGGTGAATCCGTTCGCGGGCAGCCCGGTCATCGACGCCGGTGAAGCCGCCGGCTGCATGGACGTCGGCGGCGGCACGCTGATGGAGGATCAACTCGGCAACGTCCGTCCCTGGGACGGCTTCGACCCCGACCTGGTGGCGAGCTGCGACATGGGCGCCGTGGAGTTCGGCGCGCCGAGCCCGGACTTCATCTTCGTGGACGGCTTCGAATCCGGAGGCACCACCCTGTGGAGCTTCATGCAGGCCGCCCTGCCCGGCGATCCTTCGACGGAACGGACCCAGCGCCCGGCGCGGCGATCGGCCAGCGGTGACGGGGGTGGGGC
>JBCDIS010000220.1:0-11595 GCA_038748685.1 Acidobacteriota bacterium
ATGGCGGGCAGCAGCTCGTGGGTGTCCTCGTCCCGCAGGTTGGTCACCAGGATCACCAGGGCTCGACGGCGCTGGCGCCGCATGAGGCGGGCGGCGGCGTCGGGGAAGTCGGGGGATTCGAGGGTCGTTTCGAGGTCGTAGACGGCGTCGAGGAAGCGGGGTAGGGCGCTGCCACCCCGCACCGGTGAGAGCCAGCGCTCGTCCCCGGCGAAGGTCTGGAGTCCCACGGCGTCCCCCTGGCGGACCGCAGCGTAGGTCAAGAGCAGGGAGGCGTTCAGCACGTGGTCAAAGTGGGTGAGGTCCCCCTCCCGCGCGTGCATGCGGCGCCCGCAGTCCAGCAGCAAGAGCACCTGCTGGTCCCGCTCGTCCTGGTACTGGCGGGCGATCAGCTGGCCTCGACGGGCGGTGGCTTTCCAATCCACCTGGCGCATGGTGTCACCGTCCCGATAGTCCCGCAGCTGTTGGAAATCGAGGCCCTCGCCGCGGCGTCGCTGCATGTGGACCCCGAGCCGCGCGAGGCTCTCCTCCAGGCCGGCGAGGCCCTGGGACAGGATCGGCCGAAAGTTCGGCAGCACCCGCACCGTGGCCGGCGAGCCCAGCCAGATCCGTCGACGGACCAGGTCGAAGGTGGACCGCCGCCACGCCTCGACGCGGCCGAAGTGGAGATCCCCCCGTCGTCGCGGCCGCAGGGCGTAGGTCAGCTGGACCCCGCCATCTTTGGGGACCGCCGCCATCCCCGGAAGCCCCTCCTGCTCGACCTCCGGAGGGTGGTGGTCGTGGATCTCCAACCGCAGCCTGCGGCCGGCCCCCCCTGGGCGGGTGATCCGCAGGGGGACGTCGGTCCATTCCCCGAGGGGCAGGGAGGGGGGCAGCGTCCGCTCCACGTCTAGGTCCGGCCGACGCGCCACCTCGAGGAGCGCCAGAGCCACCAGGACGAGGAGCGCGAGGCCGGCGCCGCTCCAGACCGGCACCAGCCCGGGGGCCGCCAGGGTCCCCAGGGCGAGGCCGAGCCACAGCGCCAGGAGGCGAAGCAGTCCCCGCCCGGGGATCACCGGCACGGCGGACGCCCCGGCCTTCGGCCCTCGAATCGCGGAGCCCGAGGGGTCAAGGGGAAGGCCTCACTGGCGGGGGGCCTCCACATCGTCCACGATGCTCGCCAGTACCTGGTCGGCGTCCTGCCCCGACATCTCGAGGTCCGGGGCCATCAGCACCCGGTGGCGGAGCACCGGCGCCGTCGCCCGCTTGATGTCGTCGGGGACGACGAAGTCCCGCCCCGAGAGGAGGGCGAATGCGCGGGCGACCCGCACCAGGGCGATGGCGCCGCGGGGGCCGGTGCCGAGCCGCAGACCGCCCCAGGTGCGGGTGCGGCGCACCAGGCGCACGGCGTAGTCGAGGATCCGGTCGTCCACCAAGAGGCCTCCGGTGAAGCGTTGGAGCGCCAGGACCCCCTCGGCGTCCACCACCTGGCCCACGGCGTCCACGTCGAGGCGGTCCCCGGTGCGGCCGGTGGTGACCCGGGAGACGATCGCCACCTCTTCCTCCACCGTCGGCGGGTAGTGGATCAGCACCTTGAGGAGGAAGCGGTCCAGCTGAGCCTCCGGCAGGGGGTAGGTGCCCTCGTGCTCCACCGGGTTCTGGGTCGCCAGGGCCATGAAAGGACCCGGCAGCGGGAAGGCCCGCCCTTCGATCGAGACCTGCTGCTCCTGCATCACCTCCAGGAGGGCCGCCTGGGTCTTGGCGGGGGCGCGGTTGATCTCGTCCGCCAACAGCAGGTTCGTGAACGCCGGTCCCCGTCGAATCCGGAACTCCCCGGTGTCGGGCTTGTAGACCGAGTGGCCGGTGACGTCGCTGGGCATCAGGTCGGGGGTGAACTGGACCCGGGAGAACCGGCCGCCGAAGGTTCTCGCCAGGGCCAGGGCCAGGAGGGTCTTGCCGACGCCGGGGACCCCCTCCAGAAGCACGTGGCCCCCCGCCAGGAGGGCCGCCAGCACCTGCTCCACGACGTCGTCTTGGCCGACCACGGCCCGCCCGATCTCTTCTCGGATGCGTCCCACCGTGGCGAGGGCTTCCTCCGCCGACGGGCTGATACCGGCGGCGGCCGGTGCCTGGGGTGTCGCCTCGATGGGGGCGGCGGACGCCGGCGGCGGGGGGGGCGTCTGTGGAGGATGGGGTGGGTCGGTCATAGGGATCTCCTCAAAGTCTCCAGCGCGTGGACGGTCATCTTGAAGGTTCCGCGGTCGCGGATCATGTTGTTCTCCAGGGCGAAGCGCACCGCCTCGGGGTCGACGCCGGCCCCCGCCGCCGCGGCGAGGGCGGCCTCGGTGAAATCGTCGTCGGCCAGGGGTCTGCCCCGGGAGAGGCGTCGGCGCAGGGCCTCCCGCTCCGCCCGCAGCAAAACGTCCTCGCAGCCGAGGTGCCACAGAAAGTCGCCGCTGGCCCTCAGGTGATCCGCCAGGTGGCGTCGGTCGCGGCTGGGGCTCGGGGCCAGGGGGCCGAAGCGGCGCCCGGCCACCAGGAGTCCCGCCAGCACGAGTACCCCGAGGCTGACGGCGAAGGGCCGGGCGCGGGAGGACAGGACCCCCCACATCGAGGGCGGCGGGTCCCGGAGCACGAAATGGGCCCCCGCCGGCTGTCGCCAGTCGGTGATCCACCAGGCGGCCAGGGCGTGGTCCAGGGAGTCCAGCTTCCCGTTGGTCAGGAATTCGCCGTCGGAGACCACGGTGGCGAAGCCGTCCCCGTGGGGCAGGGTGAGGATCCAGGCGGCGTCCGTCGGCCCTTCGGCCCGCGCGGGGGACGGGCCGTCCGGTGCGTAGAGCTTTGGCCAGTCCGGGCGCTCAGTCTCAAAGACGGCCATGCTGTCGGCGTCGTCCTCGTCCGCCTCCTCCTCGTCGAAGCGGACCACCCCGAGGGCATCCAGGACGAGATCCTCTCCGTCGTCGACGGGCACGATCACGGCGTGGCCCCCGGCGGCGATCCACTTCATCAGCCGCTCTGGAGCACTTTGCCGCCTAGGCGCCACCAGCCAAAGCACCCGGTCCGTCTCCGGCAGCCGCGCCAGGGAGCGGGCGCTGGTGGTTTCGAGGCCCATCGCTTCGACGAAGCGCCCGAGGGCGAGGAAGGGGTTGGCGGCGGCGGCGGCGCGGAACCCGTGGGTTTCTTCCTCTTCCACCAGTTCGAAGAAGGTGTTCCGCACGTAGAAAGCCAGCGCCGCCACCAGGCCGACGAGCACTATCGACAGCAGCCAGCGGAAGTACGGCGCTCCGCGGGTTTCGGTCACGGTTCGGCTCCGAAGGCGTCGGGCCACGCGGTCCAGAGTTGCTGTGCCCCGTCGTCGTCCGGCAGGCGGTGGGCATAGGCCGCCCGCTGCCAGGCTCGGGTCAGCCGCTCGAAGACTTCGGCCCGTTCCCGCGGAGAGACGGTCCGTGTCGCCCGCAGGCAGTCGTCCTCCGTGAAGCTTTCCCGCAGCTCCACCCCGCTGGCGGCCAGGCGGGCGAGGGCGCCCCGGTAGAGCAGGCTCAGGGCCTCGACGTGCCAACCTGCGAGCCAGAGCTCCCGGGAGGCGGCGGGGACGTCGTCCGGCAGCGATTCGGGCCGCAGGTCCAGGCCCAGGATCTGGGCCGGGGCGCCCGTGTCCTTGCCCCGATCCCCGTCGCCGCGGCCCATGAGCCTGAAGGCCGCGAGGGCCACCACGGCGAGGAGCCCGAGGCCGACGATCCACACCAAGACCTCGCCGATCGCCGCCAGGCCGCCGATGAGGGCCGTGACCCACTCCGGCGGGCCGCTGGAGGCCGCGCCGTCGTCGTCCGGCCGCCGGTCTTCACGGAGACGCCACCTGCGGACCGTGGACTGGCGCTGAAACTCGGGGGCTTCGTAGACCTCTTGGATCACCGTCCCCGGGTCCCGTTCCGGGTCTCCGGCCCAGGGGCGGCGGGGGATCTCGTGGGTGAGCCGGCTCTCGTTGGGGGAACCGATCTGGGCCGCCGCCGGTTCCGCCGCCGCCAGCTGCAGCCCGAGGGTCAGGGGAAGGAGCCACCAGACCCAGGATCTCGTACCTGCGTTGGCGGAGCCGGCCCCCGCCTCCGCCGGGCGAGCGCCCCCCTCGGCGGGGGGGGACGGGCGGGGGCCGAGGCGCCGGCCGAGCCGCTGGAAGGCGATCTGCAGATCCCATCCCTCCAGCTGGGTCCGGCGGTCGAGGTAGAGGGCGAAGCCGGAGCCGACGTAGAACGGGTTCAGGATCAGGATCGACGTCGCCAGGGTCAGCAGGATCAGCCGGGTCACGGGGGATCCCAGCTCCCCCTCGAAGAGCTGCTCGAAGGTCATCCCCCAGTCGATTTCGGCCCACTCCGGCGTCATCATCATCACCAGGGCGATCAGGGCGCAAAAGAGGAAGAGCTGGAGGATGAGGAAGAAGATCGTCAGCCCCGCGGCGGCGTCGAGGCCGTAGCCGAGGACCGCCAGGCGATTCCGACGCGCCGAGCCCCGCAGACCCTCCAGCTGACCCACCGGCAGGGAGAAGGAGCGGGCGGGTCCGAAGCGGCGTAGAAAAAGCTCCGGCAGGGCCCTGCGCCAAAGCCCCAGCGTCGCCCGCAGGGATTGGCGGAACGTCGGCGTGGCGCCGAACACCGAGCGGCTGAGGGCGAAGAGGGGCACGCATTCCCAGAGGGGGAGCAGCCACCAGAACAGGGCGTAGCCCCAGAACCCGAGGGTACCCACCAGCACCACCGCGGCGGTGCCGGCCACCGCCAGCCAGGGGAGGAAGACGGCGGCGAAGCGTTCGCGGACGAGGGCCAGGCCGAGGTCCGCCGCTTCGAGGCGATGGCGGGGCCGCAGGCGAATGGCCATCTGCTCAAGATCCACCGCGCCCTCCGAAGGCCAGGTAGAGGCCGACGGCCCCCCAGGCGGCGGAACCGACCCAGATCTTGACCTCCGCCGGTAGCCAGACGGACGACGACCAGAAGGCTTCGACGAACGCCGCCGCCACCAGCAGCGCGGTGCAGCCGAGGATCAGGCCGACGCAGTCGGGGGCGGCGCGGCGAAGGGCGTCGACCCGGCGGAACCCGCCGGGGGCCACCACCGCCTGACCCATCCGTAGGCCGGCGACGCCGGCGATGACGATGGCGGTCAGCTCGAAGGCGCCGTGGGTGATGACGAAGGCGAGTAGATTGTCGGCTACCCCGGCGTGGGTCAGGTGGGCGAACACCGCGCCGAGAAAGAGGCCGTTGAAGATCAGGAAGAAGAGGGTGCCGAGTCCCGCCAAGATGCCGCCGGCGAAGGTCCGGAAGGCGACGCTGATGTTGTTGTAGATGTAGAAACCGAAGGCGGCGAAATCCCCCTCCGAGCCCCGTTCTTGCTCCGGACCGTCGCTGTACATGATCTCGAACTCCGCCACCTGCGCCGGGCTGAGCAGGGTGTAGACGATGTCCGGATCTTGGAAGATCAGGGTCGCCATCACCAGGCCGGGGCCGTAGAACAGCACGGTGGCGAGCCAGAAGAGGGCGGCGTGGGAGCGGACCAGGCGTGGGAAGCCGGCCCCCAAGAACCGAAGGGTGTCGGCGGCGAAATTGCCGCGGCGCTTGCGGTAGAGCTGGTGATGGCCCCTGAGGGCGATTCGGTTGAGGCGGGCCTCCACGCTGGCGTCGAAGTGCCGCTGGCGGGCGAGGGCCAGGTGGTGGCAACACCGGCGGTAGAGGGCCGGCAGCTCCGCCAGCTCCTGCTCGTAGCGATCCCCGCTTTCGAGTCGATCCAGCATCCCCTCGACCCGTGTCCAGAGGGCGCGGTTGGCCCCGACGAATTCGTCCCGGTTCACGCCGAGGTCCCCCGCCGTCCGATCAGCCAGGCGGCCATCCCCACCAGCCTGCGGACCCCCTGGGTACCCTCGGCGCCGGTGAGGGGGACCACCAGGTCCGCCAGCTCCACGGCCCGCTCCCCGGTCCAGGTGGGGACCCGGGTGGCGTAATCGATGAGGGCCCGCTGCTCCTGCCGGTCCAGGCCCACCGGGGGCGGGATCGGCGTCTCGTTCGGCAGGTCCGGAAGGTCCGTTCCGGCGCTGTTGCGGTAGACCACCACCGTCCCCGCCGCCAGGTCCCCGAGGCGTTGAAAGCTGCCGCTGAGCAGCATGGACATCAGGCCGAAACCCCAGGCGAAGGGCAGGAAGTCAGCGAACCGCAGGAGGTTGCGGAGCACCGACGCCCGCGGGCCCACCGGCGTGCCGTCGTCGTGCACCACTTCGAGCCCCAGAATCGTCTTGCCCGGGGTGGCGCCCCGGCGCAGCACTTCGAAGGCCACGGGGTAGCCCCAGTAGACGAGGAAGATGAGGACCATCGCCAGCCCTGCTCCGAAGTTGCCGAGGAGGCTGGCGGCGAGCAGGACGACGAAGAGCGCGACGAAGATCAGCATCAGGTCGAAGAGCCAGGCTAGGCCGCGGGCGAAGGGCCCCGCCACCCGCAGGCCGAGGGTGACCCCCTCGGGGGTGGCTCGCTGACGTTCGGTGTCGATCCTCAAGTCGTTCTCCCCTAGCTCCCGGCCCCCCGCCCAAGCCACCGTCCGTCCCGTCCAAATGGTCCATCGTCCGCCGGCCGCGGGGGATCCATCGGCCCGATCCCCGGGGCCGTGACCCTATCGCAAGCGCGAGGGAAATCGAAGGTGAGTCCCGGGTCCCGTGACAGGTTCAGCCCTACGTCACCCGGGGCCTTTCTATTCGCGACCCGTCGCTTTCCGGGGTCTTCATTTGGTCAAATCCGACATGGACGGTGCCCCGAAGCGGCGGGATAGGACCTCGATGAGGGGCCGGGGGGGGCGGTCGAAGAAGAAACCCTGGGTCGGCCCGTCACCGGTGAGGATCCCAGCACCGCCATCTTCTCCATGGTCCGGATCTCCGCCTGTTCCGTCCCCGTCGCCGCCGAAGAGATCGAGCTGACGTGCCGGGGCGGTGGGCGGACGGGGGGGCGAAGGAAGGGGACGGTCCGCGACCCCCCGTAGGAAGACGTAGAACACGCCGCCGAAGTGGCGATCGTAGTCGTAGTCCGGTTGGCGGAGGGCGAGGAAGCGGTGCAGGGCGACGGAGTAGAGGTGGTACTGGAGGATGTAGTGGTGCTCCATCATCGAGCGCTCCAGGGCCTCGGCGTCGTAGTCCTCCACCCGGTTGCCGAGGTGGTTCGACTTCCAGTCGAAGATCCAATAGCGACCCCGGTGGCGGCAGACCAGATCCACGTAGCCGTTCAGGAAGCCGCGGAGCCGCTGGCTGGAGAGGCCCTCCAGCCGCCGTCCGTAGGGCCGCAGGCGGGGGCTGGCCCCCGCCGCCAGGTCCGCCGCCAGCTGCGCCGGCCGCAGGTCCCCCAGGGGCATGTAGAACTGCCATTCCACCAGGCGGCGGGCGCGGGTGACCTGGGCGAGGGAGAATCCGGCCCCCGGCAGCTGCGCCCGCAGGATCCGGCCCAGCATGCCGTCGGCGGTCGCCACCGGATCGAATCCCTGCGGGGCCTTGGGGTGCCGACTTGCCTTCCGCAGGCCATGGCGCTGGAGGATCTCGGTGATGGCTCGGGCGCGCTCCTCTGGAGGGGAGGCGATGATCGCGGGGTAGTCGCAGCTCTCGAAGAGGTCGTGGAGACAGTCCCCCGCCCGGGGGCCCTTGGCGAAGGCGAAGATCCCCGCCGGGGGCGCCAGCTCCGCCGGGACGGACGGGGGATCGCGGCGATCCGGCCGTTCCGCATCGATTTCTCGGGCCGCGGGGGGCGATGGGGGCGCCTCCGCGGTCGATCCAGCCGCCTCCCCGGACGCCGGATCGGCGGCCTTAGGGATCGGTTCCCCTTCGCCGTGGCCGGCCTCGCGGCTCAGGCTGGTGAAGCTGGCGATCCGCCATGGCTTGAGGCGACCCAGGACCCCCCGCTGGAGGGTGGAAACCCCCGCCAGGGCTTGGGAGCCGCCGTCGCCGTCCCTCCTCCGGGGCGGCGGCTCCTCATCCAGGCGCCGCAGGGACTGGATCCCCCCGTGACTCGACACCAGGTCCCCCAGGTCGCCGAACCAGCGGTCCACCCTGGCCCTGGCGTCGGCGAGGCCGAGCTCCACCCAGCGGGCGTCGTCGTCGCCCCCGGGGCTCCCCGGAACGCCGTCCAACAGGGTGGCCTGCCGCCTATGGAGGAGGTAGGCCAGGGCCGACGAGGCCGACGCGGACCCCCGGCCGATGGGACCCCAAGCCACGTAGCACCGCCGGCGGGCCCGGGTCAGGGCCACGTAGGACAGGCGCAGGTCTTCCCCCAGCCGCTCCGCCTCCGCCAGCCCGAGGTGATGGTCGAGCCGGTCCGAGCCGCAGTCCATCACCATGTGCCGCGGCCCGAGGTGGGCCAGGACCGGCGGCTCCGCCACGGGCCGGGCTTGCCAGAGGAAGGGGCAGAAAACGACCTCGTATTCCAGGCCCTTGCTCTTGTGGACGGTGGTGAGGGTGACCGCCCGTCGATCGCTTTCGAGCCGGAGCTCCGCCGCGTCCTGGTCGTGGGTGGGGGCGGCCCGCTCCCCCCGCAGCCAGGCGACGACGCCGGCGGGGGTCAGGTGGCGCTGGTGGGAAGCCTCGTGGGCCAGCTCCACCACGTGGAGCAGGTTCGTCAAGCGGCGTTCCCCCCCTTCGAGGGCCAGCAGGCGTCGCCGGACCCCCCGCTGCCGGACCAGGGTGCGCACCATGGCGACGAAGCCCTGGCGCCGCCAGCGTTCCCGGTATCCCTCGAACTGCTCCACCCGGCGCTGCCAGGCGACGTCGTCCCGGTCGAGGATCCCCAGGGCCGATGCGTCGTCCCCCCACACCAGGGTGGCGCAGGCGGAGCGCAGGGCGGCGGCGTGGCCGGGGTCCAGGACCGCCACCAACAGACGCAGGAGCTCGCCGGCCTCGTCGGTGCGGAAAACGTCGCCGGAGCGACTGACCACCGCCGGAACGCCGAGCTGACGCAGGGCTTCCTGGAAGGCGAGGGCCTGGGCGTTGGTGCGGACCAGTACGGCGATGTGGCCGGGTTCGAGGGGCGTCCCGCCGTCCGCGTCCGCGGCGCCGTCGTCCACCAGCCGCAGGCCGCACTCCAGGAGGCGGACGATCTCGGCGGCGACGGCGTCGCGGATCTTCCCCTCCGCCCGCTCGGCGCTGTCCTCCCGGTCGAGCCACAGCCATTGGAGGGCTGCCCCGCCGTCGCCGACGAGGGCGCGGTCCCCGGGTGCGGAGGCCGCCACCGCCGGCTGGAACGGGATGTCCGACAGCACGAAGGGGCGGTCGGCGGATCCGAACACCCCGTTCACCGCCGCCACCAGGGGCGCCGAGCTTCGCCAGTTCCGCTCCAGGGTGTAGCGCCGCGCGGCGTCGCTCCTGGCCTCCAGGTAGGCGAAGACGTCGGCCCCGCGGAAACGGTAGATGGCCTGCTTCGGATCGCCGATCAAGAAGAGGGGGCCCCGGTGGAAGAGGCGGCGGAAAATGTCGTACTGCACCAGGTCGGTGTCCTGGAACTCGTCGATCAGGGCGGCGCCGAAGCGTTCCCGAACCGCCTCGACCAGGGCGGGGCCCCGCTGCGGGTCGACCAGGGCCTCCCGGAGGCGGTGGAGAAGGTCGTCGAAGGCGAGGATCGACCGGGAGGTCTTGGTGGCGCCGTAGTGGGCGTGGACCTCCCGCAGCACGACCCCGCGGAGGGCGTGCTCCAGGCGGTCGACGGCGGCGGCGAAGGCGCCGCAGGCGGCGACGAAGGGGTGGTTCCCGGCGTCTGGGACCCGCTCCCTAGGGAGCAAACGGGCGAGGGCGTCGGGGGTGAGCCTCTCGACGGCCCCGACCGCCTCCGGGTGGCCCCCGCAGAAGGCCTCGAGGTCGCGGAGCAGGGCGTTCTGGGCGGCGCGGTCGGCGAGGGGGCCCTGGGGACGCAGGCGGGTGAGCCACAGCCGGAGGCGCTGGCGGTGGAAGACGGCGGCCACCCCCCGTGCCGCCGCGGCGACGGCCCCGAGGGCGATTTCCAGATCCTCCGGCGGCGGCAGGACCTCGGTTTCAGGATGACGGCGCCAGTCGCGGTAGTCGTCGAGGAAGGTTTCCGGGGTGAGGCCGCGGTGGGCCGCCACCGCCGCCAGCAGGCCGGGCCCCTCCAGCCCGCCGTCCGTCGGCGGCCCCTCCGTTTCGGGCAAGAGATGGCGGCGCCAGATGTCGCGGGAGGACTCCAGCAGCAGGTCGTCGTCATTGGCCACCAGCTCGGGATCGAAGGGTAGTCCGCTCTCGAAGGCGTGCTCCTCCAGCATGCGCTTGCAGAAACTGTGGAGGGTGGAGACCGTCAGCTCGTCGAAATCCAGGAGGGCGCGGCGGAGGATCTCGGCGCCGCCCTCGTCCCGGTGCCGGTCCACCAAATCGCGGACGAAGGGCTCGCGGTCCGCCCTCCGCGGATCCTCCGGGTCGAAGGCGGCGTGGGCGTCCCGCAGGGCGTTGCGGATCCGGCCCACCAGCTCGTCGGTGGCGGCGTGGGTGAAGGTCACCACCAGAATCTCCCCCAGGTGCTCCACCCGCCGCTCCAGCAGAAGCCGCAGCACCAGCCCGGTGAGGCAGTAGGTCTTGCCGGTGCCGGCGCTCGCCTCCACCACGGTGATGCCCCCTTCGATGGGGGTGCCCGAAAGGTCGAAGACCCGGCTCAAGGCCCGCTCTCCTGCTCGTGTTCCAGCAGCGGCCGCCAGATCCGTTCGGCCCACGTTCCGAAGCCGGGGAGCTCCAAGGGCGCCGCGCCGCGGAAGGCGAGGCGAATCCAGGGGTCCTCGGCGTCCCCCGGCCGGCGGACCCGCCCCGGGCGCCGCTCCCCTTCGAAGGCCCGGCGGGCGACGTCGAGGGGCGGGGTACCGGCGCGGCGGCGGGGGTCCGCCGCTTCGGCGCAGCGTTCAGCGTAGGCCGACGACCCGTACTCGAAGAACGGCAGGGGACCCTGGAGGCCGAGGCGGTAGCCGGCCACCAGGTCCCCCAGCAGCTCCAGGGGGTCCTGGGGAGGGGCAAAGGTGATCTCCCGGTCCTCGCCGATCAGCCGCGGCGGCGTGGAGGTTTCCGTTTCGGCGGCGCGGCGTAGGAGGTGCTCGATCCAGGCCCGGAGCCGGTCCCGGGGGCGAAGACGGGCGCAGCGGTACGAGAGGGGGCCGATGTCCGTCGCATTCTGCAGCCGACCCACCAGGCGGAACCCGTGACCCTCCACGGCGACCGTAGGGGGTTCGAGCCGGCGGTGGCGGGGGACCCTGCGGGCGAAGGTCTCGGCCCGGCGGACCAGCCGGAGATAGAGGGCCGCCCCCAGGGCCCCGGGGGGCAGTTCCCCCCGCGCCTGCAGCCACCGCAGCTCGAAGGGGGAGCGTTTCCCGCCGGACGCGTCCCCCGCCGGGTCCCCGGGGTCCGCGGCGTCGTCCGATCCGAGACGGCGCTCCACCAGCCACTGACGGGCGCCGTAGGCGTCGAGGCCCTCGACGGCGAAGGGCTCGGCGTTGTCCACCGCCGCCCCGTCCTCCGCGGGGGCATTGACCTGGCCCCACAGCACCTCCGCGACCTCCCCCCCGCCCGCCCCCCCGCCCCCGCCCACCTCGGGCCACCCCGCTTCAGCGGGATGGTGGCCCAGCCCCAAC
>JBCDIS010000221.1:0-11563 GCA_038748685.1 Acidobacteriota bacterium
CCGACGTCGTCTACGGCAACGAGCTGCAGGGCAAGGACGCGATCCGCAGCTTCTTCGACTGGAACCGCGGGGATTTCAAGGTGGCGACTCCGGGGCCGATACTGACCGTGGAGCAGCACATCGCCTCGGGCGACATCGTGATCACCCGGGGCGTCTTCGAGCCCTTCGAGTTCGGCGGCCAGGCCCTGGGGCCCTGGCGATTCATCATCGTGCAGGAGCTGAACGCGGAAGGGAAGATCATCCGGCAGGAGGACTGGATCAACTACACCCCCAAGAAGATCCTGATCGGAGGGTGACGACGCCGCCCTCCCCCTTGACCTCCCCCGCGCCCCTCAAAAGCCGCGGCGAGCGACGTGCCGCGCCAGCTCCGCCTCGAGGGCGCCGCGAAGCGCATAGGCCAAGATCGCGAGTCCGAGGATGACCAGCGCCAGGGTCAACGCCACGGACGGCAGCCCCACCCCGAAGAGCATCCGATGCCGCCCCGCCACCATCGCCGCGAGGGTCAGGGCGGGGGTGGCGAGGAATGCGGAGGGCGCCAGGATCCATCGCCCCCGCCCCGCCAGTTCCGCCATCGCCCCGGCCTCCACCGCGTCCTCCGGGGAGCGCCAGGTCCCCAGGAGGCGGGCCGACCGCAGGGCCGACCAGGCCACCGCCGAGAGCAGCGCCAGGAGACCCGCCAGCAGAGCCGCCAGGATCTCGCCGCTACCCCACGCCAGACCCGCCGGCTCCACCAGATCCACGTCCCCCCAAAGGCTCTGGGGCGGGGTCATCTGCTGGCTCAAGGCGGGCGCCGCCACCAGCGCTAACAGAAGCACCGGCAAGAGCCAGCGACGGGGGCTCCGCCAGCCCGCCGACGCGGGGGGCGCCGAACGTTCCGGGAGGGCCTGGGACGGGGATGGCAACATGGCTGTATCGAGGTCCCGCAGCGGGGCGGGACCGGTGTCGGTTCGGTTGTCGGAGATATGGTATATCTCGCCGGGCTCGCCGCACATTACGACGGAGAACTCGATGCCGGCGTGGATTTTGAGCCTTGCCATCCTCCTCGCGGCTTGCTCCTCGCCGGCCGCAACCCCAGGCGCCGAAACGGAGCCCCCGGCAACCCCCTTCCCCGTCGCGGCGGGAGGCGACACCCAAGGCGCAGAGCTATCCCCGGTCGGCGAGGGAAGGGAAGGGATTCGCCTCGCCCACCCCACCGGCCCCCAAGCTTGGGCGGACCTCGGGGCGCTCCCCCTTCGCCCGGCCGTCGACCCCGGGGACGACCTCGGCTTTTCCGCCGAGGTCCGGCTCGTCGACCTCCGGCGCCGCCAGGCCGTGCTCCG
This sequence comes from Acidobacteriota bacterium, assembly GCA_038748685.1. Taxonomy (GTDB): domain Bacteria; phylum Acidobacteriota; class Thermoanaerobaculia; order Multivoradales; family J023; genus JAUIJL01. The sequence goes on from JBCDIS010000221.1 coordinate 1,320, forward strand.
GCTCACCTTCCTCGACGCCGGGGGTCGCCCCGTCATGCACCCGTCGGGAACGGCGGACACCGTGCCCATCGTGGCGGACCGAGGGGGTTCTCGCACCTGGACCGTGGCGGAGGTCTACGCCCGCCCACCTGAAGGGGCGACGACCATGGCACTGCGGCTCTTGGTAGAAGGGGACGGCACCGACGCCCTCCCGGGTTCCAGCTTCGCGGAGGTCCGCGCCGCCAAGGTTTGGTCGGTGCCGTCCGTGGTCGCCGAGGCTCCCCCCCTGGTGGACGAAGGCGAGGCGGTGGACCTCAACCTGCGGCCGTCCTCCGGGGATTCCGGTCGCGCCAGCCCGGAAGGGCTGCCCTGGATCGCCAGCCTGGTGGACCTCCACGGCAAGGAGGTGGCCCGTCACGTTGGGCCGGACGTCGGCGATGGGATCTCGATCCCCTCCGGCCCCCTCGAGGTCGGCTACCACGAATGGCGCTGGCGGATCCTCGACCCCCAGGGCCGGACCCTGCGGCGGGGCCGGCTGCCCGCCACCGTCCTCGACCGGGATCCCCGGCCGGCCTACTCCCCCTTCGGCGTCGACGGCGCCCTGTCGACCTACGTCGCCGAGCACCCCGGCCTCGACCTCGACACCGTCGAAACCCTCGCCCGCTGGGCCCACCGCGCCGGCCTGCGGCACCTGCGGGACCGGCTGGTGCTGGCGGAGGCGGCCCCCCGGCCCCCCGCCAAAGAAGGCGAAGCCCCACCCCTGGACCCAGACTACCTTCGATTCCTCGCGGAGTCGTTGGAGCGGCAGCGGTCTGCGGGGCTCTCGGTGACCCTGGCGTTCCACGATCTCCCCCGGTGGATGGCGGACCCGACCGCCGGCACCGGCGGGTCGTCGGCGTCGCCCCCAGCGGACCTGCGCCCCTTCCACCGGGCCGTCACAGGTCTCGCGGCTCACCTGGCACCCTCGGTGGACGGCTGGGAGATTTGGAACGAGCCCAACATCTTCTACTTCCACGGCCGTCCGGAGGAGTACGCCGCACTCCTGAAAGCCGGCTTCCTGGCGGTGCGGCGGGGGGACCCCGACGCCGACGTGCTCCTCGGCGCCCTCGCCCTGGTGAGCCCGGAGTGGATCGCAGGGATGTTCGACAACGGCATCGAACCCTACTTCGACGTCCACAACTGGCACCACTACAAGCCGGCGGCGACGCTGCCGAAGACCTTCCGCCAGCAGGCCGACCTGCTGAACGCCCACGGCGCGACGCCGCGGCAGTGGGTCACCGAGACCGGCGATCGGTCCGGCGGGTCCCTGGAAGACGAGGCCCTCCGCGGTGCCCTCTACGCGCGGCGATCGATCCTCGCCGCCGGCGCCGGCGCCGAACGAGTGTACGTCTTTCTGTTGCCGGAATTCCGGAAGCCGGGGCTCGAACCCTTCGGCCTCTTGGGGCCCGACCTGCGGCCCCGGCCGGGGCTGGCGGCCCTCGCCGCCATGACCCGCGCCCTGGGCGCCGCACGGCCCTTGGGGCGCCAGCCTGACCTCCCCGAGGGGGTCGAGGCGTGGTGGTTCGACCCCGGCGACGGGTCGAAGGGGCGGGCGGCGGCGGCGTGGAGCGACGCCGTCGTCCCGTGGCCGGAGTCCCTGCCGCGGCCCCCCCGGGTGTGGGACGCCATGGGCCGACTCCGGCCCGCCCCCAAGACCCTCGGCCCCTTCCCCGTCTACTGGCGGGGGGCAAGCACCCAGGAGCCCGAAGACGAGCTCTCCACGGGAGCTCCGTCGAACCGCACCGGCTCGGCGGAGCCGCGGCGGAAGGTCAAGCCGTCCTCCGTCGTTCTCGACTTCCGTCTGCACCCCACGGGTGACCCGCCGGCCGACGATCCCCGGCGCAAGAAGCCGGTTCCGGCGGTGCCGGGGGATGCCCTCCCCGCGACCTACGACCTCTACCACTTGGGCACCGACGACGACGGTCCGGTCCGTCTACGGCCGCTCCTCCACCTGCCGGACGGTTGGTTCGCGCATCCGCCCCTGCCGGCGGAGGTGGCCCTCGCACCGGGGGGCCGCCGACGCCTGGACTTGCTTCTCCGCGTCGGGGACCTGCCGGCGGTCACCCGCCCCGTCACCGTCGTCGCCGTCGCCGCCGATGCTGGTGCCGACGCCCCGGAGCCCACCCGGTCCAGCGCGCGGGCGATCCTCGACGCGGAGCGGGTGGAGCTCGAGGTTCTGAGACGCTTCGACGGCCGAAACCTTCGCCGCTGGCGACTCAGCGTCCCTGACGGCGACGGACGTCTCGAAACCCTACCCGCCAACGGGGACCGCCGACCCATGTCGGCGACGTTCTCCCTCACCCCCGACGCGGACCGACGCTGGGCTTCCTTCTCCCTAGCCCTGCGGGAGCAGGATCGCATCTCCGAAGCCCTGGGCCTTCGGCTGCGGATCGGCCCGTCGAAGGGTTGGGACGGTGAGGCCCGGATCGTCCTTCGGGACGCCGAGAACCGGCGGCGGTCCTTCGCCGTCGACATCGCCCCCCCGTCGGCCGGCGGGGTCGCCGAGATCCTCGCCCTGTGGCCCGATTTCGAGTCCAAGTCCGGCGGCGAGGACCCCGGCTGGCCATCGCCCCCGGTGCGCTTCAGCCTGCTGCTGTCAGCCCATCCGCTGGTCGACGACGGCCGCTTCGTGGTGGAGACGGTGGACCTCGTACGCCCCGCGGCCCCTGCCCTACCCCGCGGCTCGGCCCCTGCACGTCGCCCCGGAATGGAGTAGACTTCAAGACCGGTCCCGGCCGGTTCCCAACACTTCCCCGCCGACGCTCTCTTCCGTGCCGCACCATGGACGACCGACCCACGCCCAAACCCACCCCCGAAGCCAACGACGAAGATCCCCGGTCCCAGGGCGGCGACGGTGTGGCCGGAGTCGGCGGGTCCCCGCGATCCCGTCCCCTGTCGGCGGAGAGTGAGAGTGTCCACGAAGACTTCACCCGCTGGCTCCAGGACCACTCCGGCTCCGCCGCCTCCGACCGCAGCGACACCGCCATGGCCCTGAGCCGGAGCCCCGTCGAAGAGGAGCTCGCTGAGCCGGCGCTACCCAAGACCGTCGAGGAGCAATACGAGGATCGGGGCATCATCGGCCAGGGGGGCATGGGCAGCGTGCGCCGCGTGTTCGACCGGCGGCTGCGCCGGGAGGCCGCCCTCAAGCTGCTGCGCCCCGGGTCTGGGCTCCGTCGTCGGGAGACGTTGCGGTTCGTCGACGAGGCCCAGATCACCGGCCAGCTCGACCACCCCAACATCGTCCCCATCCACGAGCTGGGGCAGGACAGCCAAGGCAGCCACTTCTTCACCATGAAGCTGGTGGAGGGCCAGAACCTCGAACGGGCCCTCGAAGCGGCTGGGGAACGGCGCCTCGTGCCGGAGGTGCTGGCGGAGTTCCTCCAAGTTTTCATCAAGATCTGCGACGCCGTCGCCTTCGCCCACAGCCGCGGCGTCATCCACCGGGACCTCAAACCCTCCAACATCATGGTGGGGGACTACGGCCAGGTCTACGTCATGGACTGGGGAATCGCCCGCCTGGTATCCCCCTCCGGGAACGAGTCCGGAGCCCCCCACCGGGTCACCCTCACCCGCGGCGACGCCTCCGACCTCGACCAGCAGGGCTCCCTGGTCGGCACCCCGCGCTACATGGCCCCCGAGCAGGTCCAGGGCCAGCACCACCTCACCGACGAGCGGGCCGACGTCTTCGCCCTCGGGGCCACCCTTTCCCACATCCTCACCGGCCACGCCCCCTACACCGAGCAAAACTACTTCTCCCTGCTGGTGCAGGTGCAGAGCGGTGAGGTGCCACGCCCCCGGGACCTCCCCGGCGGCCAGGCCATCCCCAAGGAGCTCGAACGCATCGCCCTCAAGGCCATGGCCAAGGAGCCGGAGGACCGCTATGCCTCCGCGTTGGAGCTGAAGCAAGACGTCGACCGATTCCTCCGCGGGGCCTCCAACCTTCCCCACCGCACCTATCCTCCGGGGGCCACCATCGTCGCCGAGGGGGACGAGGGGGACGTCGCCTACATCTTGGTGGAGGGCCGGTGTCGGGTATTGGTGACCGGCCCCGGCGGGGAGCAGCGGCAGGTCCGGGAGATGGGCCCCGGCGACGTGTTCGGGGAGACCGCTATCTTCTCCACCGGTCGCCGCAGCGCCACCGTCCAGGCCATCGACGCCGTCACCGTCGCCACGGTCACCTCCGACGCCCTCACCCAAGGGCTCGCCCTCAACTCGTGGATGGGGGATTTCGTCCGCGCCCTGGCGGCGCGGTTCCGCGACGTGGAGGCTCGTCTACACCGGGCCGAATCCCCCGAAAGGAACGAATCATGAGCCCCCTACCCCCCCGCACCATCTCCGCCGCCCCCGCCTGGATCGCCCTGGTCGTCCTCCTCCTCTGCGCTCCGGCGTGGGCCACCGAGGAAGATCCCTACCCCAACTGGTCGATCGAGAAACAGCGCTGGGAAGGAAATCTCGGGACGGATCGGGTGCTCATCGTCCACAATCCCCACGGCGACGTGCGATGCCGGCGCACCGGCGACGACGTGGTGACCGCCTCGGCGGTTGTACAGCGCCACGGCGAGGATCCGCGAACCGCCCAGCTCGCCGGCGTCGAGCGGGACGGCCGGATCCACGTGACGGCCCATTTCCAGACCGCCCCCCAGGCCGGCATCGACGCTACCGAGGTGACCGGCGACATGGAGAAGCGGCGGATGGACCTCACCGTCATGGTGCCGGAGAACGTTCGCCTGGAGATCCGCACCGAGCGTGGATTGATCGAGGCCAAGGGCCTCCGTACCGACCTCGAAGCCCACACCGAGCGTGGCCGGGTCGTGATCAAGAACACCGGAAGGGTCCGCGCCCACAGCGACCACGGTGAGGTGGAGGTCACCCTCGGCACCACCGACGTGGAGGAACCGATCGAGCTCGACACCCTCACCGGCGACATCTCGGTCTGGCTGCCGGATGACGCCGGGGTGACCGTCGACGCCGAGAGCTCCGGTTTCCTCACCACCGACTATTCGGTGGACGTCACCCGCCGGGCCGACGGCCACAAGCGGGTCCTAGCCCGCATCGGCGACGGCGAAGCCCGCCTGGTAATCCGCAGCACCAACGGTCAGATCCGCCTCTTCCACGGCCCCTGACCGGGCTGCCTTCCCCTTCAGTAGCGGACCGGACACGGCTCGGTGTCCGGGGGCGAGACCCGTACCGCTTCGCCGGCCTGGAGGCGGTCGCGGTCGGCGTCTTCGTCGACGCGGGCTTCGACGAAGACGAGGCGGGAGGCGGGATCGATCTCCGGCGCCACCTGCTCGACGGTGGCCGGGACCCGCAGGCCCCGTTCGGGAACCTCCACCACCACCGGGGATCCGGGCCCCAGGTTGGGGGCCCAGGCTAGGGAAGCAGCGAAGCGGACCCGCCAGTCGCCGTCGCTGATCAGGTGGAGGACGGCGGTGCCGGCGACGGCGCGGGCGCCGGGGTCGAGGTACCGACGGGCTACCCGGCCGTCGAAGGGGGCGCGGATCGCCGCCCGCTGGATCAGGGTTCCGAGGCGAGCGATGCGGGCTTCGAGGCGGGCGACGTCGGCCTCGGCGGAGACCACCCGCTCCCGCTCCTCGTCGAGGTCGGCTTCGGCCCGGGCGATCTCCTCCTTGCTGACCACATCCGCCAGGGACCGGCGTCGGGCGCTCTCGGACTCCGCCCGTCGCACCGAGATCCGGCGGCGGCGAACCTCCGCCTCGGCGGCGTCGAGGGCAGACCGCTCGGCTTCCAGGTCCTTTCGCAGGAGGCCGACCTCCAGCCTCGCCACCACGTCCCCCGAGGCCACGGAGTCCCCCACTTCGACGTCGACGGAATCCACCAGCCCCTCGGTCTGGGCGGCGACGTCCACCGCCCGGTGGGCGACGACGACCCCGAGGTGGCATCCTTCGATCTCCGCACCTCCGGTGGCCCGGGGGGCCTCGGTTGCGGAAGGACCATCGACCGAAGCAGGTCCGGACCGCTGCGACGGGCCCGCGACCCAGAGGGTCCCCAGAATCCCCGCGAGGACCCCGAGGGCGACGAGAACCGCCGTCCTCATGGCTCCCCCCGATCCAGCTGGGCCCGCACCAGGGCGGCGTAACGGCCGCCGCGGTCGAGAAGCTCGCGGTGACGGCCCTGTTCGACGATGCGGCCGTCGTCCATCACCAGGATTCGGTCCGCCTCCACCACCGTCGACAGGCGATGGGCGATGACGATCCGGGTCGTCCGCAGCCGCGCCAACTCCTCCTGGACCCGCCGCTCCGAAATCGCGTCTAGGTTGCTCGTGGCCTCGTCCAGGAGGAGGATAGCGGGGCGGTGGACGAGGGCCCGAGCCAGCGCCAGCCGCTGCCGCTGGCCGCCGGAGAGGGAGGCGCCACCGTCCGCCAGGGGGGTCTCATAGCCCATGGGGAGGCTCTGGATGTCGTCGTGGATGCAGGCCCGGCGAGCCGCTTCGAGGATCCGCGGCAGGGGCAGGCTGGGGTCGGCGAGGGCGATGTTGTCGCGGATCGAGACGCCGAAAAGGTGGGGCTGCTGATTCACCAGCCCGAGCTGGCCGCGGACGGTCCGCAGGTCGAGGTTGGCGAGGTCCACCCCGTCGTAGAAGATCTGACCGGCGCTGGGGGGAAACAGGCCGAGGAGCAGGTTCGCGAGGGTCGATTTGCCGGCCCCCGAAGGACCGACGATCGCCACGAAGCTTCCGGGCTCGATCTCCAGGGAAACGTCCTGGATCACCAGCGGCGTGGCTGGGGAGTAGCGGAAGCTGACCCCTTCGAGTCGGATGCCCCCCCGCAGCTCCGGGGCCGGAACCACATCCCGGTCCTGCTCCCGCGGGGTTTCGAGGACGTCGTCGATCCGTTCGAGGTAGGAGCCCAGCTGCTGGAGGCGCAGGGCGGTGTCGATCAGCTGACCGAGGGGGGTGAGGAACCCCGCCGCCAGGGCCGCCAGGGCCAGCATCAGGCCGAGGGAGAGCTCGCCGTCGAGCACCTTCTGGCCGCCGTAGACCAGCACCACCAGGGGCGACGCGGTGGCCAGCGCGGCGAGCAGGGAGTCCACCAGGGCCGCCAGCCTCCCCTGCTCCAGGGAAACGTTTAGCTCGTCGACGAACAGGTTCGACCACGCCTCCACCGAGCGGCGCTCCGCCCCGAGGCCCTTCAGGGTCTCGATGCCGGCGAGCATCTGGACCTGGTAGCCCCGGGATTGGGCCTGGGTCGACAGGGCGGACGACATGAGCTCCCGGTAGCGCTTCCGGCTGGCGACGAAGATGATCACCCGCACGAGCCCCAGCGCCGTCACCACTAAGGCCATGCCGACGTGGGTGGCGAAAAGGAGGACGAGGTAGAGACTCACCAGCACGCCGTCCAGCAGGCCCGAGAGGGCGCTGGAGGTGAGGATGTCCCGAATCTGGGCGTTGCTGTTGAGGCGCATCAGCAGATCCCCGGAGGATCGCCGCTGGAAGAAGGCGTAGGGCAGGTCCACCAGGTGATCGAGAAAATCGAGGGTCAGCTGACTGTCGAGACGGGTCCGCAGGTGGAGCAGGAGGTGGGCCCGCACCCACGAGGAGAGGAAGGAGAAGACCACCAGCGCCGCCATGCCTAAGGACAGCAGGAAGAGCAGGCCCCGGTCCTCCCGCGGCACCACCCGGTCCACCAGCACGCCGGTGAGGATCGGTACCCCGAGGGCGAAAAGCTGGAGCACCACCGACAGCACCACCGCCCGGCTCCAGAGGTCGGAGTGGGAGAGGATCCTTCGCAGGTATCGCCCGACGCCGAAGGCGGGTTCGCCCCCGGGCTCGAAGTCCGGGGACGGCTCGAACACCAGGGCGATGCCGGTGAAGTGGCGGTCCAGCTCTTCGAACGCCACCCGCCGTCGCCCCACCGCCGGATCGACGATGTCCGCGCCGTCGTCGCCGAACCGCTCCAAAACCACAAAGTGGTTGAACTGCCAGTGCAGCACCGAAGCCGGGGGCAGGTGGGCGAGATCCCCTACACCGTCGATGCGCACCCCCCGGGCGCGCAGTCCGAGCCGACGCGCCGCCTCCAGGAGAGCCAGGGCGCTGGACCCGTCGGGGCCGGTGAGCTCCCGCACCTCGTCGAGCCGTACGGTCCGGCCGTGGTAGCCGAGGACCATGGTCAGGCACGACGGTCCGCAGTCGGTCACCGCCGTCTGCTGGACCAGGGGCACCCGTCGGCGCCGGTTCCCCGTCACCAGGCGGGCGAGGGCCGGGAACCGGTCGTGGAGGGCCGCCATGGCTCGGTTCACGGGGCACCCCCGCCGAGGCCGCGGAGTGCGGGCACCAGGGTGACGAGGAGGCGCTCCCGGTGGGTGCGGGCCTCGGCGCGGCCCAGCATGCCGTCGTGGAAGGCGTAGCGGCGGCCGTCCACCTCGAAGGCGTCCCGCGGCAGCCGGGCGTGGACGAAGACCACCGGCCCGCTCGGGCGCAGGCCATCCGCCACCGCCGGCGGCAGCAGCCGCGCCGCCTCGGCTGGACCGAGGACCTCGTCCCCGACGCGTTCGATGACGAGCTGCTGGTAGGCGTAGCGATAGCCCTCCAACTCCAGCCGCAGGTCCATACCGGGCCGCAGCTGGGGACGGGCGTGCCCCGGCAGCAGCGCCAGGACGGAAAGGTCGTCTCCGGAGCCCCCCAAGGAGACGACGACGTCCCCCGGCGCCACCGCCTGGCCTTCCCGCAACCTCAGGGCCGCAACCCGGCCGGCCCGCGGCGCCCGCAGGACCCGCTCTTCGAGCCGCGCCCGGGCCAGCTCCTGGGCGGCCCGCAAATTGGCGACGGCGCGGGCGGTGGCGAGGTCCGAGGGATCCCGGAGGCGCTCCGCTAGGAGGGCCTCCAACTCGCTGCCCTGGCGCCGCAGCTCCGCCGCCTCCCGCTGATCGTGGAAGCGGGCGAGGACCTGCCCGGAGTCCACCTGTTGCCCGGGCTCCACCTCGACGCTGGAGGCGGTGCCGGCGAAGCGGGCGGTGACGTCCACCCGATCGCCGAAACGCACGACGGCGGGGCCCGCGGCGTACTCGTCGTGGTGTCCGAAGGTCACGAAAGCGAGGGCCGCGGCGAGCATTCCGAGCAGCAGCCGATAGGTGCGGACCATCCAGATCGGCGTCATCTCCAGGGGCCGACCGTCGTGCTCCAGGCCACGGCTGTGGTGGTCGAGGGCGGCGCGGCGGAACACCCCGGCGCCGACCCCGCCCTCGACGCTGCGGCGCTCGTCCGCCAACCCGTGGAGCAGGGGGGCGACCCGCTCCGCCAGCACCGTCAGCCGACGGACGTCGTCGGCGCCGAACGGCTGGCCCCCCGGGCCCCTTCGGGCCACCAGGGCCCCGAGGTTGCCAAGCCCCCCGGGAACCCGTCCCAGGGGAACCGCGGCCAGGGGAGCCTTCGCCCCGGCCCCTCCGTCCACGTCTGGATCGTGCCGCGACTCGGAGGCGGCGTCGGCGGTCACCACCGCCTCTCCTGTCCTCGCCACGACGCTGGCGATGCCGGCGGCGGCGCTGACCCGGCGCTCGCCTCCGGCGTCGGCGGTGAGGAGGACGTCGGAGCCGTCGGGGTCAAAAATCCAACAGTCGGCGGCGTCCGCCGGGGCAAAACCCGCCGCGTCCCGGCCGACCTGGGCCAGGGCCTGGGGGAGATCCCCGCAAGCCGCCACGCGGCGCACCGCCGTCGCCAGCTCCACGGCCTCCCCGTCTCCAGAGCTGGACCCGGAGGGGCCTGGGCTTTCGATCCCCCCGGCAGAGGGCGGGAGGATCCGAAGTAGGGCGGTGGCCAGGAGGCTTTGGACCCCGGCGTCGTCGGGGGTGCTCCGGGTCAGGAAGTGGAGGCGGTCAGCGTCCAGGAGGGGCTGAAACCGACCGAGCTCGTCCCCCGCCGCCAGGACTACGAAGAGGGGGGGATGGTCCATCCCCAGCGCGGCCTCGGCGAGGGCACCGCCGTCCTCCGGAGTGACGCCGGGACCCACGACCACCAGGGCCACGGGGACCGAGGCGAGGGTGGCCTCGGCGCCGGCGGCGGCGGTCTGCTCGGTCAGCCGTCGGCTAAGGGCTCCTGGGAAGCCGACGAGTAGGACGGGGGGAGGGGTCGATGCCCCTTGGGGTTCGGCGGTCGCCATCGTGGGGGCGCGGCGACGGGTGAATCCGACGCGCGGCAGCGTGCGCAGCGGGCTCAGGACGGTCGGCCCCGGGGGACGTTCGGAGACGGGGGCCGGCCGGCGACGGTATCCGCG
>JBCDIS010000222.1:0-11332 GCA_038748685.1 Acidobacteriota bacterium
AGAGCCCAGACAGACCAAGTCCGTGCCCAGACGGTACAGTTCACCCAAGACGCCCGTATCGCCAGGCGTGCGCAGCTCATCGACATCATCTACAGCGAAGAGTGCGAGAGTCCATTGGAGGTCCTACAACGCCTTGACCATCTCGCCCACGAACGAACCGGATCCGACACGAACGCCAAGTATTTCCGGAACCGGATCTGCCAGCCCGGCGCCACGACCCGCGCCCGATCCGAGGCTATACTCTCTTTCGCTGCCTTGGAGAAAGGGACCGGCAAGCTAGTTGATCTAAGCCATGCTCCCTTGGATAGGGCGAACCTATTCGGCGCGGACCTGAGCGACGCGAACCTGAGCCTCGCGAGACTGGAAGGCGCGAACCTCGCAGGCGCGAACCTATTCGGCGCGGACCTGAGCCGCGCGAACCTGAGCCGCGCGAACCTGAGCGACGCGAACCTGAGCGACGCGAACCTGAGCGACGCGAACCTGCAAGACGCGAATCTCAAAGGCGCGGATCTGAGCCGAGCGAACCTGAGCGACGCGAACCTGTCCAAAGCGGACCTAAAGCGCGGGAACCTAAGCGACTCGAACCTATTCAGCGCGGATCTGAGCGGCGCGAACCTGCACGACGCGAACCTGACCCTAGCCGACCTGACCCACGCGAACCTGAGCCGCGCGTTTCTGGGCGACGTGAGGCTGTGGGGCACTCATCTATTCGGCGCGGACCTGAGCGACGCGAACCTGCAAGACGCGAACCTAGTTGGAGCGCCCCTAATTGCCGCCAATGGCAACGCCACTACGGTGCTTCCCAAGGGAGTCGAACGTCCCTCGCACTGGCGCGAATGAGGCGTTGAAATATGCTTGTCATAAGTTAGCTTATGGAAATCATAACCGGCCCAACGTGCTTCCCACCTTCGTCGCCAACACAACCGACAAACCGACGCAGCACCCTTCAAACAACAGCCGGCCAACTACATCAGCAGAACAAACACCATCCAAGCCAGCCAGAAACGACCAGCGCGCTCTCCTGTTGACCCCGCCTTCCTCCCAGACGCCGCCATGAAGCCAAGCCACCCACAGATCGGCGGCGACATCGACTTTCATGGACACCAACGGCCGCGGATCCTCACGCCTAAGCGAGCATGGAGCGGTGGGATAAGGTAGGACCATGAAGGCACTAGACTTAGAGAAGGCTATGCCACCCAAGGGGCTCGCCCCAAAGGAGGCGGCCCCAGCCCTAGAGGCATCTAGAAACCAGCCAACGGCTCTGATTGTCCCGTCACCTGAAGAAGTAGATGCCGTCAAGACTCGACTTAGGAACGAGAAACTCGACGAGCTGGCTCGGGACTACCTAACTGGAGAGATCGAGCAGGCCAAAGAGGCCGGCGAGCTGGGGTACTACGCCCGAGTGCTGGTACAAGTCACGATGCCTCACTCCGACCCCAAATCGGGAACATTTCGACGGGAGAATGGCGATCCGCGTCCAGGCGGCCGTCGCTTGGTCTTAAGCATGGTAAACGACGAGCAGGTCGGGCTACCCTTCGGCCGGTATCCTCGACTCCTCCTCGCCTATGTGACTACCGAAGCAGTCCGCACGCGATCTCGTGAAGTCTCTCTAGGGCCATCTCTCAGCGACTTCTTGCGCACCCTCGATCTCCCCATCAGCGGCGGCAAGAGAGGGACGGTCAGACGCCTCCGAGATCAGATGGAGCGCCTATTTTCCTCGACCGTCATCGTCACCTACGAACAAGAAGGGTACAAACAAGGGGACCGGCTCGCTGTCGCCGACCAGTGGGACCTCTGGTGGTCACCAAAGAGTCCTGAGCAAGTTACCCTTTGGGACTCAAGGGTCCAACTGAACCCGAAGTTTTTCGAGGCCCTAGTCGACCGCCCAGTACCTGTAGACCTCCGCGCCCTCAAAGCCTTGCGATCTCCGCTAGCCCTGGATCTCTACATTTGGCTTGGATGGCGTATGTTCGTACTCAACCAAAGCGGCCGAAGCCGCGTTGCTATCCCGTGGCCGCTACTGCAGCGCCAGTTCGGAGCGGACTACCGAAGAGCCAGGAAGTTCAAGGAGAAGGCCCGTATCGCTCTCAAGCAAGTTCTGACCTTCTACCCAGAAGCGAAGATTCGAGAAGACGACAAAGGTTCTCTGGTTCTACTCCCGTCTCCGACTCCCGTCGCATCACTGCCTCCCAAATCCTAGGCCGGAAGCTCGACTCTCCAAGCCATCACGAGGGACAGGCGCCCCCGTTTCATCACGAGGGCAGGCGCCCCCGTTTCATCACGAGGGCAGGCGCCCCCGTTTCATCACGAGGGGACAGGCGCCCCCGTTTCATCGTTTGCCAAGGGTAGGTGCTCTTGACGCCCCCGTTCCGTCAAACACAACTATTGGCCTAGATTGGGCCAGAGCAGGGAAGGGCGAAGCCCAAGGCGCCCCCGTTTCATCAGAGATCGAGGCGAACCCGCAACGCCCCCGTTGTCTCGCTGGGTCAACGCCGCGTCTGTCGCGCCCCCGTTTCATCAGAGATAGAGGCGAACCCGCAACGCCCCCGTTGTCTCGCTGGGTCAACGCCGCGCCTGTCGCGCCCCCGTTTCATCAGCACTCAAGCGACACATCGGAACGCCCCCGTTTCATCAGCACTCAAGCAGCACATCGAAACCTCTTGGTGCCACCAAGCGCCCCTTTTTCATCATGCTGCGGAAAAGCCTGTGGAAAAGTCTGTGGAATTCTTCATTCATCCACGCTGAAACGGGGGCGGTTCTGTGCCCCGATCTACGCTGAAACAGGGGCGCCGGTCTGCTGAAACAGGGGCACTCTGACCTTATATATATCCTGTAGTTAACAGGTACTTAGGGAGAGCAAGTAGGGGCCCGCTCTGCTTGGCGGAAATCGAAGATTTCCGCACGCTCCGGGGCCCTACTGATACCCATCTCTCAAGCTTGGATGTCGAAAGCACCAACGTGCGCTGGCAACTATCGTCCCAAACTGCCCGAAACGATCGCTGGCTCTGTATCCGCATCGACAACGCCTAGACATCGGGCCGCGAAATCGCGGGCCTCTAGGCAGCCACCGCGGCTTGGTGGACAGTCGTCATCATCTCCGCTAGGCCGGATCCTTTGAGCATCTCCGCAAGAAGATTCGGCATGGGGTGCGAGACGCCGGTCTAGCGACGATGTCCTCGCGTCCAAATGAGCTCAAATCCATGCACTTCGTCACTTCAAAGTACCACTTTGCATTATTAAGTTGACAGCTTCATATCCCCCTTCTAGTTTCCTTGCCGCCGGACGAAAAACAGCCCGAAGTCTCGTCACCGCCGAAGTACACCACCTGTGTAGTTCAGGAGTAGCTCTACGTGCAGCATTCAGATCGGGATCAAGCGCTCGAAGAAATGCTTCGGGCTCTAGGGGCTCTAGGAATCCCGGTTCAAGCTCAAAACCCGGTCCGGCCCTTTCTGGTTACTCTGCGCGCTCTGCGCGGCGCGGCTGATGACGCAACAACGCTTAGCCTGAAGGCGACTCTCGATCAGTTGGCAGATGCCTACGATGCCGCCGATCAAAGTGCTCTAGAACAACTTGGCGAGACGAGTCTCCTCCACGTGGCCATCGCCACTACTCTGACTCGCCAGCAAGACCGGTGCTTCGAGAAGCTAGCGTCTACTCTGAGAAGCCGAGTCTCTGCTGTGCACGAGCTCGACATGGATCTGGAAGATTTCGGTCGTTTGTTGAATGCCTGGTCGCTCATTACCTCCGCCCAGATTGAGTGAGACGGCAACACGACTCACCATGAGCGCTCATAGCGCGCGCCGGGTCCCCCAGCTACCTCGTCGCTGAGGGGGCCCGGCGTCTCTTTCTTTCTGTTCCTCCTCTCGGAGGCGAATCTCCCGTGTGGGCTTCGGTGCGTCCAAGGCCTCGAGGGCCTCAGCCGTGCCCGGCTCAGGAAGAGCGACGAGTGTCAACTAACGTCCGTCGCTAACAACGGAGTAGGGCCCGCTTTCACCTTTTCCTTGATGGAGAAGTCTCTCTGGGGGCCAAACACAAGATCCGCTGATATGTCCACCTGACATGTCGCCCGCGCCTTCTCAAAGAGGCTGTGCCGAACGGGGTCAACTGACGGATCCGGCCAAGAGCATTTGCCGTCACTCCTCGATCTCTTAGTCTTTCGTAGACAGCAAGGTTTCAGGATCCAGCGCCCCCTTCAAACGACGCCCTCGGCCAACCTAACATTGAATCTCCACCAGACCCCTAGACGTGAAGTGGCGGTAGGAGCCGATGGTCTCCTCCGTCACCTCCGAGGCACCGTCAAGCAACTCGTCCCGTCCTTGTCGAGTTTCGCCGAGCTCCTCGGTCGACGCGACAATTGGCTGAGACGTAAGCTTCAGGGCACCAGAGCCCTCACCGTCGACGAACTCTACGAGATGCTCGATGCTCTCGGGCTGTCGGCGTCGGAGTTCTTTGACGGCTACGTAAGGCAGGCGAACCCCGGTCGGCCCTCACCCTCGGCCCAGCTCACCGACCCCCGGGCGCTCCTCCAAGACGTGAATGGATCTCCCGTGGGCGACCGGTTCCTACAGGCCCTAATGCACCGGCCCCCGGCCCCTCTGCCACCCGACACCGTCTTGGCCGGTCTCCACGATCGCGTCCTAGCCCTCGACGAGCTTCGAGCCGTGGACCCGAACCAAGCACGCTTCGGTGCCCTCGATTGGCTGCACACTACCCACGGTCGCGCTCTCCGTCGCTCTCGGGTGTTCTGGGTCAGCCACTACGCGTCCGCCCTCGGAGCCTGGGCCTCTCTTCAACTCGACATGGCCCGACCTGACCTCGCCGCAGCGGCCCTTGACCACGCCTTCGAGCTCCACGCTTCATCCCTCTATACCGTCCCCTATGCGGACCTCCTGGTTCGCGCAGCCGACGTACTGCACGCCCTGAATGCGCCGGGCGACGCAATCCCTTTGCTCCACTTCGCGCGATCCATCGTCGCCCTCTACGACGTTCCAGACTTGGCCGACCGGTCCGGCCTCGCCTTGGGCCGGCTGCTGATCGGCGAAGGGCGCCACCGAGCGGCCTTGCCGGTCCTGCGCACCCTCCTCGATAGCCGGGACCCTCGCCATCGTGGAGGCGCCGCGGTCCTACTGGTCGATGCTCTCCAGCATCTGGGCGACACCGCCGCCGCCCTCGCCCTTGTCGAGCTAGTCGATCTGGACGCGCTACCTGCAAACCAGACCCTAGATCTTCGTGTCCAGGCCGCGGCTCTCCGTCACGCCCTCGGGGATCCCCCGGACGTCGCCGAGGTCAACACCCTCCTCGGTGGCATCGGTGAGCAACCGCCCCTCGACGCGCTGCGCCTCTTTCTCGATCTGGCGCGGATATTGGTCGACCTCGGCAAGGACGACGTGCTGGCCCGCTTCGCTGGAGATCTGGAGCAAGAGGAGCTGTCGATACGGCTGTCCCCGTGGCCCGAGACGAAGGCATCCGGAGTCCAGGTTCTTCAAGCAACCCAGTCCCAGCAACTATCCTACGAAAGCCTCGATGAGTTGCGCCGCCTTCTACCGACGGGCACGCACCCTATCGCATCCTGTTGATCGAACAGGAGAGCTATGCGCACGCCTTACAACAAGGAGCTGATCGCCGCAGCGCTACGAGCCGTCGTCGACGCCCGCCGTCGCGAGCGCCCAAAAGCCGATGACCTCCGGTCGGCTGCGTTGGCCCGAGCCGCCGGGGTTGCCTACCCAACATTCCGTCGCTATTACCGCGGACAGCGCCCCATCTCGGCAGTTGCTCTCTTCGCGTTGCTCGACCACCTCCAGACCTCACACTCCCAGTTCGGGCGCCGATTGGAGCTAGCCGTCGACCCTGACGCCGTCCATCACGGCTCACTTCGGAAGCAGCCTAGAGACCTAGCCTAGGTCCGGTCCACGCCAGGGCGGGGCTTGTTTCTCCGGCCCGACGTACCGCAGCGGTACGTCGGGCCAGAAAACATCGCATCTGCGACGTCTTCTCCTACTCTCAATTCAGGAGCTAGCAGTGGGCAGGTAAACCTGAGCTTCGCTCAGGCCCACCTACCCGCTGGGCTTTTCCGCACACAAGGTGCTCCAAAGCGGTCATGAATCCCGAAGCCACACGCAGCGTCGCCCTCAGCGCCAAGCTCACCCCGGACGAAGCTCGTCTGGTCCGGGAGCGGGCGCTTGCCGCGGGATTGACCACCAGCGCGTTCATGCGCGGCTCTAGCCTCGGCGTGCCCGTTCGTCCGCCCCGTCTCCTCGTCGACCCCGAGCTCGTCCGCCAGATCATCCGCGTCGGCGTCAACCTCAACCAGATCGCCCGCAAGCTCAACGCCGGCCACCTCGTCGACGGCTTCAGCTTGAGGCAATGCATGGTCGACACCCTCGTCGCCCTCGACCGCGTCACAGAACGGGTCGCCGAGGAGGCCCGGCGATGATTCCGTTCCTCGGCGGACGACAGAAGGCCAACGGCCGACGCGACGGAATGGGCCGCGGGTTCGCCGGTTGCATCCGCTACCTCATGGAAGGCCCACGCGACTCCAGGGTCGATCCCAGCGAGCGGGTCGACTGGGCCGAGACGCGCAACCTGCCGTCGACCAAAGTCGAGCACGCGGCGTACATGATGCGCGCCTGTGCTGAATTCAATCCCCGCGTCGAGCGCCCTGTCTACCACTTTGGCATCTCGTCACATCCCGACGAACCACTGACGACCCAACAGTGGCACGAGGTCGCGGAACGGCTGCTCACCAAGCTCGGCCTCGAAGACCACCAAGCCGTCCTGGTGATGCATAAGGATCGCGACCACCAGCACCTTCACATCGTCGTCAACCGCGTCGACATCGACGGCGTCACCTGGGAGCCAAGGTTCGACGTCCTGAAGCTCCAGGAGGAGGCCCGGGCCATCGAGCAGGACTTCGGCCTCGAGCTGCGGCCCACCCTCCGCGACCTGATGAAGGAGCGTGAGCCGGAACGGCCAGCCGAGCCGACGAAGGTGGTAACCCGCACCGACCTGACCCGTCAGCTCTGGCCCCACCTCGAAGCGGCAACGGACTGGAACGACCTCGACCGTCGACTGGCGCCCCTCGGCTGTCACGTAGAGCCGGCAAAACGGGGCGGCGGCATCAACCTCCACCGCGGCGACGAGGTGATTCCGATGACGAAGCTGCATCGAACCTGGAGCGGACCGAGGCTGGCGCGACGCTTCGAGCAGCCGCTGCGAGAGCACCGTCGCGAGCATCCGACGCCGGAAGTCGCGTCGCCCGAGCCGGTGAAGCCGGAGGAGCGGCTCGACGAGGTCGAGCAGCGTCGGCCCGCGTTCACCGAGGACGATCTGAAGACGACCCCGGAGAAGGGCCAGGCGGTGGTCGAGCGAAGCGTTCCTGTCGCGCACCACCAGAACCCAGGACGCAAGACGACCTACACGAGCGAAGCGAACCTCGATCGCGAGCGACGCCTCCTCGACGTCGCCGGTGACCTCTTTGCCGAGCCTCGGCCACAGCTCAAGGCGCTGCCGAAGAAAGCGGGCAACCGGCGCCTGACTCTCATCCGCATTCGGGAGCAGCAACGCGACACCATCGCCCAGCGCGTGCGCCTCTTGCCCAAGAACGCTGTCCACCTCGCTCCCTCGAGGGCAACCGAGGAACGACTCCGCGCCGTCGGCCGCGACGCCCGGCAACTCGGCGCCGACCAGCCTCCCCCTCCGGGATCGATCGTCGTCGTCCACGACGCCCACCGCCTCTCCACCGCGCAACTCCTCTCCATCGTCGAGAACGCCCAGCGCTTCGACCAGCGGCTCATCCTCATCGGTGAAACCACCGAGAAGATCCCCGACCGATCCACCCCGTTCCGGGGGCTGCTGCGGGAGTACGGCGGGCTGGAGTTCGGCCAACTTGCTCCCCGGTTTGGCGGGTGGAGCGTCGTCCAGGCCCGCGACGACGCCCACCAGGGCCGGATCGACTCCGCGGTCCTGCGCCTCGAGGACATCGATCAGCTGGTGCGTCTCGAGGGCCGATCGGACCTGACGCCGGTGGTCGAGGCGTGGACCCGGCCCCGCGGCAAGAAGCCCCTCGTGTTGACGCCAGACGTCGCCACCGCAAAGGCACTCAACGCCCAGCTGCGCCCGCTCGCCCACGGAGACGGTCGTCCCCTGCCCAAGGACCCGGTGGAGGGCGACCGCGTCGTTTTCCGATTCGGCCTCAGGGTTCGGGACGACTCTGGCGTGCCAAGGTCGATTCCCGAGGGCACGTTGGCGACGGTCGAGCGGGTCGACGCGAAATCGTACGCACTCCGACTCGACGACAAGGCCACTGTCCACCTCGATCGGTCGCTACACCGCGGCCTCGACTTCGGCTGGGCCGTCCCTGTCGCGCGCCACCGCGAGGATCCGTTCCAGTATCGAGTGCTCTCCATCATCGACCCGTTCCACCGCGACGCCCACCGCCACTTCCAGGCGGAAGACATCCGGGGCTTCATCGCCGAGAGCGATCTCCGGGATCTCCGCGACGGGGTACGACGTCCCCATGCAGGACGAGCCTTCGTCCACGACCACCTCGTGGCCTCCGACCACCCTCCGGAGAAGGTGGACTTGCCGCAGCTAAAGCGCGATGTCGAGCGATTCGCGAAGCTGCCGGCCGCCACGCCGGAGTCAGAGGCCCTCGCCACCGAGCTGACCCGCGTCGTCCGGCATCTCGACCTGCGCTCGCTCAAGACGCAGGGCTTCACCGCCGAGCAGCGGCGCTTGCTCCGGCACCTGAGGGACGTCGAGCGTCGTCATCTACGACCGCTGACCCTCGCCATCGACCGACTCGACCGCGCCCTCCGAGCCGGCGCCAAGACTCAGATCGAGGAACTCGCCAAACGCGTCGAGACCCTCTACGCCGAGTTCAAGAAGCCCACGAGCCGAGCCCCGAGTTACCTGCGCCGGGTCCTCAGCCGACGCCAGCTGCACCGCGCTATCCACCTCCGGCAGAAGGTCCGTTCCATGGTCCTCGGCGAGATCGAGCAGGAGATGCAGCAGGGCGGCCCGGAGCTCTGAGCGATCCGTACGGAGAGAATTCGTGCTCATTTCGATTTATGGAGCGTCATGGCTACCGTCTCCTCGAACAGCACAGGAGACCTTGATCCGTGGCCAAACAGCACCGAATCCTCAGCGTGGACGACCAGTTCCTGGTCCACGACCTCAAATCCGACGAGGTCCTGCTCCGCTATTTCCCCACTCGCCAGGCAGCTCTCGACTTCGCGAAAGATCCCCCGGAAGAAGGCCGTTGGGTTCCCCATCTGCAATGGGAAAGCGATCGCGTACTGCCCGTCCGGGTGCGTTTGGATCGAACCTACTTCTTTCTCGGACGCGACGCCGAGGGCACGTACGCCGCCGTCGTAAACGTGGACCAGCCCAAGGACGCTTACCGGGGACCGTCCCATCCAGAGCCGCTACTTTTGGACGATCCCCTGTCCCGAGGCTCCCATCCAGCAGAGCGGGATCTCTACCGAGCCCTCGACACCTTCGACGAAACCCGTCGCCTGCCCTTTGAGTGGCTTGGCTTCGAACCCGAGTCACCCAGGTTCCACGTTCAAAGCCATGACGGCCGGTTCCATGTCGTCGACACACAACTCGGCGTCGCCCTGGATCCAGGATTCGCTCGGGCCCTTGCCGCACGTCGGCTCGCGATCCACCTCAACCTCGGCTATCCCGGCGACGCCCCTCGAGTGGCAGCCCCTGGTTCGGCTCCGCGCGCAGGAGAAGTTGAGACGGAGGGAAACCCAATGGTTCGGCGGCTGGGACCAGATCACCCTGGCCGGAAATGGCCGGAACGTCGCCATCGAACTCGTCTACGACGGCCAGCGCTTCACCTCGCCGCCGTACGCCGACCGCCGGAAAGCTCTCCAGGACCTCGAGACGATCGCTGACCAAGTCCGCGACCTCCAAGCCGTCCCGACCCGCGAGCTCGCCCACTGGGACATCGAGGACCTCCCGGCCAAGTTCAACAACCCCAACGCCGACATCGAAAGGAGCGGACAGATGCCCGAAGCCCCAATCTCTAGCCCTGAGTACACCGACGACCGCGCCCAGCAGGACTCCTCGAAGCCGTCCGATCGACTCCGAGTCGTCGAGGCCGACGGCAGCTTCCGCGTCGCCGTCCTGGACCGCAGCCGCCTTGCCATCGACGAACAGACCTTCCCCAGCCGCGAGGCCGCCGAGCAGCGCCGTGCAGAGCTGGCACCGCAGGTCGACGCTAGACAGGTGGATCCGAACGACTGGAACCGCATGCCCCGCCAGCATGCCGACCGTTTCGAGGTTCGCGAGGTCGAGGGGCAATTCCACGCCGCCTACGTCGGCTCCAGGAACACGTTCCTCAGAACCGAGGCGCACGACACCCAGGAGGAGGCCAAAGCAGTCGTCGACCAGCTGCAACGCGCAGCGGCCGGGGGCGACCAGGTGGATCTGCGCGGCGACGCCTGGAGCAACGACTCCCGCCGCCAGTCCTACGATCGCCAGATCGCGAACAACCCTTACGCCGGAGACGACTTCCGCATCGTCGAGGAGAGCGGACGCCACGCCCTCTACTATCGCGACCAACGGTTCGAGGACACCTTCCCCGACCGCGCTGCTGCTGAGCATGCCCTCGCTCAGACCTGGGGCAAACTCGAGAAGGGTGCCGCCCTCGACGAGGCGCAATGGCCGCGGGTTGCCCCCGAGCAGCTGCCCGCCCCCGACTCCTCGAAGCTCCCCCAGTCGGTCCGCGCCGCCCTCGACGGCGTGGTCGAGAGTCCAGGCTCGAAGGAGACCTACCACGCCGCCGTCGACGCCGTCCGCGACCATCTCCAGGCTCAACTGCGCCCTCTGGGATCCAAGGAGCACTCCAAGATCCTCGAGGCCCTCGCTACGATCCAGCACACCGAGACGCTCCGTGACCACCAGCGCGACCTACGCCGACAGCTGGCCAGGACACCTGAGGCTCTGGAAGCGCGCAGAGCAGAGCTCGAACAGCAAATCCGCACCAACGGGCGCACCCTGGGGGCCCTGCCCAACACCGACGACTTGCACCACCGGATGGCGAAGCAGCTCTCCGGCAAACAGATCGACCCCGTCGCCCTCCTGAGTCCCGACGCCAAAGTCCCCCTGCGAGACAACACCCGGCGTCTGCTCCAGGACGACCGTTTCCGCGACCAAGCGAAACGGCACCTGGAGCGATTCTCCAGCTACCAGCAACGGGACCTACCCAGGGCCGTCGTGCTCTCGCACCTGATCCAGCACAAGGGCGCGGCCCAGGCGACCTCCCAGCACAAGAAGTCTCTGGCGAACCTGGCGAGGCGAGGGGCGAGCCTGCGCAGGCTCG
>JBCDIS010000223.1:0-11253 GCA_038748685.1 Acidobacteriota bacterium
CCGCAGCAACCGGTCGATACGTCCGATTCGCAGGCTCGAATAGTCGGTCCCCAAGTAGAGGACGCCGCCCCCCGGGCGGGTCTGGTTCAGGAGGTCGTTGTCCAGGGTGGCGCCGGCGGGATCGTTGTTGGCGTTGACGATGTAGCCGCTGGGGGGATTCACCAGACGGGGCATCTCCGAGGCCGGCAGAACCTCGAAGCCCAGTCTCTGGTGGGGCTGGGGCTGGGTGACCGACGCCCACTCGTGACGCAGATCGTGGGCGCCGTCGCGGATCATGAAGGGTGGCACCCCGCCGTCGGGGGCCCCCAGCTCCTGTAGATCTTCCCGAATCGGCAGCTCGCCGCTGGCGACGTAGGCGATGTTGCCGTCCACGTCGGCATAGGCCCAGTTCTGCGAACCCGTGTCAAAGAACTCCAAAGCGTCTTCGAATTCGGCCAGGGAGCCCGCCCCCATGATCCCCAAGAACGCCTCCACCTCGGTACTCCCGCTCCAACCCGTGTACTGAACGCTCAGGCCGACCGCCGGCTGAGCCGACAGGTCGGTGGACAGGAGGGGGCCGCCGTTGCGCCTGGGGACCAGGAGGGTCGAGCCCCCCTCCGCGGGATCCACGGAGACCGGCTCCAAGTGGTCCAACCGGCCGTCGCCGATCTGGTTCGTCCGAAAGCTCTGCGGCAGCACCGTCAACGGCTCCGGCGTCCCCTCGAAAATCGTGTGGGTCGGGACACCGGACTCGGCATCGACCACCAGCGTCTCCAGATAGATGTCTGTGACGTCCACAGGATTGACGGTGGATCCCCAGCAGATGCGCTGGTTACAGCCCTGAACCAGCCCGGGGACGCCGGGCAGAGCTACGCCGTTGGCGTCTAACGTCGAGGCCGTCGCCTCCCCCCCCGGATCCTCCGGGAGCCCGCAGCGAGCGTCGGCGGACACCACGAGGTGCGCCTCGTGGAACGTGGACGGCGTCCCCAAACCGAGGTGGGGGTCGTTGGCCAGCATGGCCCGCCCCGAGGCGCTGTGGGCACCGTCCACGAGCCACCAGTTGCTGCCCACGTCACGTTTCTCCGGACGGAGGGCACGGGCCAGGGACGGAACGTTCGCCAGCCGGTCCCGGGTGGTCCGCGCCAGCCTCGTGACTGTCGGAGCCGGCGCGGTGTACGACCCACGACCCTGGACGGCGGCGGGTACCGCGGCGGGAATCGACACGGTCGGGTCGAAGGGAGCGAAACGGGCGACGTCGTCGAACAGTAGGGCCATTCCGTCGAATCCACCCCGGTCTCCGGCCTCTTGGTAGGCCGCCGCCGCCACGGAACGCTCGAGATCGGAGAGGTCGAAGGACAGCTCCAGCAAGATTCCCTTGAGAATCGTCAGGGAATCGATCACGGTCCACGGGCGCGCGGACGTCAGCTCGAGGGCCGCGTATTCCGGGGGCAGCGGATTCGAAGCCAGGTAGGCGTTGACGCCTTCAGCGTACGCCTGCAGGGCTTCGGTGCTGGAGGTCAGCCCGCCCTCGACGTAGGCGGCCCAGGACGCCTCCGCCGACCGCCGCAGGCCAAAGGATCGGAACTCGACGTCCGATCCGAGGGCCTCGGGGCCCACGAGCTCCGCCAGATCTCCGGAGAATTTGCGCCTCTGGGAGTCCATCTGGAAGAGCCGGTCTTCGGCGTGGACGTATCCCAACAGCACGAAGGCGTCCCGCTCGGTCCCGGCGCAGAGGTGGGGCACGTGGTTCGAATCCCGGACGATCGAAGCGGAGGTTGAAAGCCCCGGCAGAGGAACGCCCTCCGCCGGCGCGGAGACGGGGACATAGATCAGCGTGGCGACGAGCACGATGAGGCCCCAGGGGGCCTTATTGACAGCTGATGGCAAGGGGAAATCTCCAATAGTTGGTTTGTGGGTGTCCGATCCACCGGCGGGATGCAGACCGCATCCCCGACCGGTGGACCTTCGAACCTCGCCCTCAGCAAAGGCCGTTCCAGCGTCGCGGTTCGCGCCACCGCCCCTTCCCCTGGGCCGCGGATCCGCCCCCTGAGGGGCGATGCCCCGGGCAACACCCCGCGGGACCGACCGCCGACGTCGCTGACGGGGTGTCAGGTGAACCAGGCGATTCCGACACGGTGTGCAATCGATCCGACATGGGATCGCGTCGCCTCCCCGATGGTCCCGAGCTTCCTCGGTTGGAAGGCCGCCGCCTTCAGCGTCACAATTCAATAGATAAGATACATGGATCTATTTCTGGACCAAGCCGCCGAAAATTTCCCCAATCTTCGCGATGTGGCTTTACTATTTATAGATCGACCCTCTGGCTCGCCGACGCCCCCTGGGTGCCCGGCGGTGCCCCAATCCACCCTCTCTCTATATGGAGAAAGCATGTCCCCGACCCTGAATGCCCCCCGGATCCTCTTCGCCGTGCTTCTGCTGTCGCTGCTAGCCTGCGCCGTCTTTGCCGACGGAACCCCCGAACCCAACGCTGCCGCCGAGGCCGTGGCGGACCTTTCCGCCGAGCCGGCGGCGGAACTCCCCAACTCCACCCCAATGACCCCCGCCGCCCCGGCGGTCGCCGACCCCGGGGCGCAGAACGCGACCCCCATGTCCAGTGGCAACTGGACCTTCTACGGCCGCGAGAGCTGCTACGACCTCTTCGAGCGCAGCTGCTACCGCGCCTTCCTCCCCGCACCCCGATGCCCGTCGAACCCGGCGGGGCAGGCGTGCTCCCCGTTCGGTTCCCGCTGCTTCAACATCATCAGCTCGTACTGGGTCGACGAGTACTACTGCTACTGACCGCCCGGGACTGATCGCGCGGGTTCAATTACCCGGGACTGATCGCCCGAGAGCGCCGCCGCGGGCTTCCGCGGTGAGCAATCCAAGGCCCTGGGGCTTCCGTCCCAGGGCCGTTTCGCTGGTGGGCTCTGCCCTCAGCTACGCCGCGCGATCAGGAGACCGCCGGCCAAGGACAGCAGCACCGCCATGGCCAGAAGCCCCATGGAGCCCGCGGTGGGAATATCCGTCGGCACCACCACGGGTACCGCGAGGCAACCGGGCTCGGAGCAGTTCGGGTTGTAGATGCACAGGGCGGTACCGTCTCCGACTGCGCCTAGGGTGTCGCAGCCGATCTCGAGGGCGATGGCGGCGCTGGCGTTCTGCAGGCCGATGGCGGTACTGGAGCCGTCGAGCTGAGCGCCGGGGTCGTCGTACTGATACACGAACAGGCCGCTCCCATGGTAGATGACGACCTGCATGTCGTAGCCGACCGTGCCGTTGAAGAAGCCCCAGTCGTCCCACTGGACGATGGAGCAGTCCTCCACACCGGCCTCGCCG
This sequence comes from Acidobacteriota bacterium, assembly GCA_038748685.1. Classification (GTDB taxonomy): domain Bacteria; phylum Acidobacteriota; class Thermoanaerobaculia; order Multivoradales; family J023; genus JAUIJL01. The sequence continues at coordinate 3,316 of JBCDIS010000223.1, forward strand.
GGCCGGGGGCAGCCCGTGAAGTACTCGTAGAAAACGGTACCGCCGGTGCCGTCGCCGGCGAGATCGTTATGGTACGGCAGCAGCCGACTCCCGAAGGCCACCGCGTTATCGGGGGATGCCGGGAGGGGGCAGTCTTCACTGAAGTCGCCGCCGTCTTCGGTCCCGAGGGTGGCCCCCATGGAGATGTAACCGTTCGTCGACACGACCATCTGGTTGACCAGCGTGCCGTAGAAGTCCACCGGTGCCGGCAAGGCCACCGCGGCGCCGCCGTCGTCATCAGCCGGGAAGGTCCCCGACGCGGTGAAGGTCAGCGGTGTACCCGAACCGCTGATGTCGAAGAAGGCGTAGTTACACTCCGGCTCGTCTTGATCGAACCACCGGTAGCCGAAAAGGTCCGGACCGCCGGAGGCGCGCAGCGGCGCGGAGTAGCCGGAGTCGGTTTCCCCACCCTTGGGGGACTCGGCCTGGGCCGGCACGACGCAGACCACAGCTACGACGCAGGTCAGCGCCGCCGAACGGATCAGCGCCGCACGGGGGGAGACCTCGGAATGCAAATGGGGCATGGAGCTTCTCCTAAGCTTTTTGTTGGAGATTTTCGCTTCAGATCTTAGCAGACTCGCCCCAACGCCACTCCGAGGCAAATTTCTTTATCCTCCTCGGGCCCTTCCTCCGCTTCATAGGCAGAACCCCCAACCGAGCCCCCCTCGGGGCCCTATGAACTCGCACCGCCTCTGCGGTGCCAAGGAGGATTGGATGTCCCGCATCACCCTGCCCCTGCTCGTCGTCCTGATGGCCCTCGTGTCGTTCTCCCTCACCGCACCGGCCCTGGCGGATGCCGACGCGGCCGTCGACGCGCCGGCCGACGAATGCTTCACACCCGACGTCAAGCGCTGCTGCAAAGCCAAGAACGCCCCCCTCGCCGTGCCGTGTGAGGCCGACGGCGAAGAGTGGACCTGCTACGCGCGGGTCCACACGAACGACCTGTACAAAGACACCAAGCGCTCCGACACCGGCTGGAAGCTCAGCCGCACGACGGGGAACGTCTTCACCTGCAAGTACCAGAAGGTTTCCTGCGGCGACAGGCCCTACGACTGCAACTGGGAAGACCGCCCGACGACCGAGACCTGCAAAGAGAAAGAAGCCTACGGTGGCCTCTGCGAGAGCGTCGTCGACGGTGACGTCGGTCGCAGCTGCTTCTGAGCCCTTCGTTTCAGGGGCACCGCAAACACCCGCGGTGCCCCCGCCTCGCCCTCCGCCGATTACCCCCCGCCCCTTCGGTCATCCCTGGGGAACCGGCCCCTTCCCCCGCAGCCAGCCCACCGCCTCGTCGTACGACCTGAAGACCGCCAGCTCCCTCGGAATCCCATCGGCCATCAGCTGGTACATGCGGCCCATGCCGAAGTCGGCGGTGCTCGCCGTCAGCAGCGCCGTGCGCCCCGTGCCCATCGTCGGCCAGTGGATCCTGCCGTCCCTCGCCATCACCATCATGTCTTCGAAAGACGTGAGGGCCGCCCGAGCCCGGCGCGCATCCCAGAGGACCGGCAGGGTGGTGTCGTGGTACGGATCGCCGTAGAGCCGCTCCATAGCCGCCAGGACTTCCTCCGGCCGCAGAGCCTCGGTCACCTCGTGAATGACGATACCCAGTGACGGATCGGTCGACGTACGAATCGGCATGGTTCTCCCCCTGCTCTCTCCAGATCGCTGCGCGGATCGAGGATAGCAACGCCCGCTGTTCGAGATTCGCGACCGATGGGATCACCGGACGCCCAAGTCTCTTGACACACAGGGATCCATCTGTACTAATACAGAGATGACCTATCTGGATCTTCACGTCCGACCCGGCGACGGCCGGCCCCTCTATCGACAGCTCATCGAGCAGATCTTGGCGCACATCGCCTCCGGTCAGCTTCGTCCCGGCGAACGGCTACCGTCGGTTCGGCGTTTGGCGGAGCAGCTGGTGATCAATCCCAACACCGTGGCCCGGGCCTACCGCGACCTGGAAGCCGCCGGTACGCTGGCCAGCCGTCCGCGGTCCGGGGTTTTCGTCGCGGGGGGAGTCGGCTCCACCGGGGCCTTGGAGCGCGACCTCGCCGACGCCATCGATCGGGTGTTGACGGCGGCGCGGGCGCTCGGACTCGACGCCGACGCCCTCAACGCCAGGATCGAAGCCCGCCGGGTACAGCTTCTGACCGGGACCGAAGGATGAGCGCCGCGCCGATCATCGAAGTCCGCGGGCTGGCCCGCCGGTTCGGCCCCATCCAGGCCCTCGGCGGGATCGATCTGACGGTGGAGCGGGGATGCGTCTATGGCCTGCTGGGGGAGAACGGCGCCGGCAAGACGACCCTGGTGAAGCACCTCCTCGGCCAGCTCAGGGCGAAACGGGGGACCGTGAGGCTCTTCGGCGAGGATCCGGTGTCCGACCCCGCCGCCGTCCTCTCCCGAACCGGGTACCTGGCGGAGAACCAAGACCTACCGGGATGGATGCGCCTCGACGCCTACCTGCGGTTTCTCGAAGCGTTCTACCCCACCTGGGACCGCGACTTGGCGGCCTCCCTCTGCGGGCAGTTCGGGCTCGACCCGAGCCGCAAGCTGGGCAAGCTGTCCAAGGGTCAGCGGGCCCGGGCGGCCCTCGTGGGGGCCCTGGCGTTCCGTCCGGATCTGCTGATCCTCGACGAACCCTCTTCCGGCCTCGACCCCCTCGCCCGACGGGACCTGTTGGAAGCCGTGATCCGCTCGGTGGTCTCGGACGGCCGCACCGTATTCTTCTCGTCCCACCTCTTGGAGGAGGTCGAACGGATCGCGGAGCGGGTCGCCATGCTCCAGGCGGGGCGCATCGTCCTCGACGCTCCCCTCGACGAGATCCTCGGCGACCACCACCGCCTGTCCCTGCGGTTCGAGGAGCCCCAGTGGAGGGCGCCAGAGCTCCCCGGAGCGCTCCACTGCGAGGGTTCGGGGCAGAATTGGACCCTGCTCGTCCACGGCGACCCCGGAGCCTGGGACGCACTGGTGGCGCAGCGGCGGGCAAAGGTCACCGGCCTGCGCCCCGCCGGCCTCGAAGAGGTTTTCCTCGGACGGGCCCGGGGGAGCCACCCTTGACCTCGGCCCTCCTCCTGGACCTTTGGTACCGGGGCCGCTGGCGGCTGGCGATCCTCGGCGGCGGGCTCACTTTGCTCGCGGCCCTCTTCCTCGGCTTCGTGCGCCCAGAGGCCGCGGCGGCCCGGGCGGAGCTCGGCTTCGGCGTCCTCGGCATCGTTCTGGTTTGCCTGGGGATTCAGCTGCTGCAGCTCGCCGAGGGGCGGCCGGGGACGGGGTACGAGACCCGCCTCTTCGTGCTGCCGGTGTCGTCCCGCCGACTGGCGGCGACCCGCATCCTCGCCCTCACCGGGGTTCTGGTGGCGGTCTACGGCGCCGGAGGCATGGCCCTCGCTCGATGGCTCGACGTCCCCCCGCCGCGGCCCGCCCTGGTGCTGGTGATCGCCTCCATCGCCGGCACGTTCCTCTGCATCCTGTGGGCGACCCCCGACAGGCCAGGGCTGCGGGCGACGCTGACGACGGGTACGGCAGCCCTGTGGACGCTGCCGGCGCTGGCACGCCCCGGGGCGGGCTCGGCCACCGGCTGGAGCCCCCTCGACGTCTTGGACCGAACCGCACCCTTCGGGGCGTGGGGCCTGGTGGCGGTGTTCGCGGCGTCGTTCCCGATGGCGGAATGGGCCATCGACAGGCACCGCCACGGCGACGCCGTCCCCCCACCTTCGGCCCGGGGGGCAGGGCAAGCCGCCGCCCAAGGCGCAGGCCCCCTTCGCCCCTTCGCCCACCCGCTGACGGCTCTGCTGAGGTTCGAGGCGCGGGAGAAGGGGCCCCTCGCCCTGGCCCTCTTCCTCGGTCCCTGGTGCCTCTTCGGCGCCGTCGGGCTGACCGGATGGGTCGAGGGGCCGGCGCTGCTGTCCTTCGTCGACGCCGTCGGCAAGCTCGTCGTCGTCCTGGGCCCCACCCTCGTGGCCGGACTGGTCTGCCGGGTCCGGGGTGGCGATATCGGTTCCCGCCTCGATCCCGTCGCGACCCTGCGGCCGATCCCCAGCGGGAGCCTGGCGACGTCCTTCCTGCTCCAGGGAGCTTTGCTCCTCGGTTTCGCCTGGCTGGCCGCCGCCTGCGGGACCTGGATCGCCTGGCACGGGCTAGCGCCGGAGGTGCCGCCCCCCTGGAGCGGTCCCTGGCCGAGGGTCTTCGGCCTGGAGATCCACCCCGTGGAGTGGGTCTTGCTGGCCCTCGCCGCGGGATGGCTCCAGCTCGGCGCCCTGTCGGCGATCCTCCTGACGGGGAGCAACCGCGCCGCGGCTCTGCTGATCGGCCTTCCCTATGGCATCGGCGTCGCGCTTCTGATCTTCCGCGACTCCGTCGGGGGTCCGTGGACCGACCACCTGGTGGGCGCGCTTCCCTGGCTGGTGGGCTGTGCGGGGCTCGGGTCCACGGTGGTCCTGGCGGGCGCCGCCCTGCGCCGGGGGCTGATTCGGGGGTCGGCCATCGCCCTGCAGGCGACCCTGCTGGGGATCGTCGTCGCCGCGGTGGCCCTCCGGCTCGGCGCTCCGGCGGGCCCGTGGACCTTCGCCGCCCTCGGCCTCGCCGCCGCGGTCCTGGCCCCTTGGCCCGCCGCCAGCCTCGCCGTCCGGCGGAACCGCCACCGCTGAGCCCGTCCCCCCAAGAATTCCCAGGCCTGGGGTTTTCTCACCCCCGGGAACGGGGCATCGGCCCGGCCCCTCTCCGCCGCGGGCCACGCCAAGCCCTGATTTTCCGGGACTTTCGACGACGCCGGACGCGCTCTCACCTCCAAAGGCGCCGCGGAATGAAATTTGCATATCTTGATGTCCAGCGCGGGCCCCCTCGGCTCCGCGTCCATCTAGGTTCCACATCTTCGGAGGTGTTCCTTGACATCTACCCCTCCCGCCACCGCGGCTGCGGCCCTCCGCGGCTGCGCCCTTGCGGTCCTCCTTTCGACCTTCGGCACCGCCGCCGACGGACAGGTCTGCGGCGTCCCCGGCAAAGACGGCGGCACCGTGACCCCCGTCATCCTGAGCGGCATCGTCAATACGTACTACCCGTCCACCGCGTCGGTGGCCGCCGGCGGTACGCTGATACCCGTCGACCTCCCCTCCCCCGGCGGCTCCCCTACCGTCTCTTCCGGTGACCTGCTGCTGGTGCTCCAGGTCCAGGGGGCCCCCATCGACAGCTCCAATGGCCCCTCCTATGGGGACGGGATCACCACCAGCCCCCAGCGGGGCTTCCTCGCCGGCGGCCGCATCGCCGGAACCCACGAGTTCGTGGTGGCCACCGGGCCGATCCAGACCACCGGCTGCCCCGGCGGCGCTGCCCGCTGCCTGCCCATCAACGGCGCTGGACCGGGCCTGCTCAACGCCTACCGCCACCGCAACACCCCCTCGTGGGACCGCTACCAGGTGGTTCGGGTGCCCCAGGTCCTTTCCGCCCGGCTGACGTCGAGCCTCACGGCCTTACCGTGGAACGGCTCCGTCGGCGGAGTCCTCGCGGTCGACGTCGCCAGCACCCTGGACCTCAACGGCGCCGCCGTCGACGTGTCCGGCCTCGGCTTCCGCGGCGGAGCCGGCCGCAGCATCGGCGGAGGGACTCCGGGATTCAGCAACACCGACCTGGTCCGTCTCTCCAGCGTCCTTTACCACGCCTCCAAGGGGGAGGGGTACGCGGGCTCCCCCCGCTTCGTCCACGACGGCGCCGCCACCACCGACCTCGGGACCGACCGCTACCCCGGCGGCGGCTTCGCCCGCGGCGCCCCCGGCAACGCCGGCGGCGGCGGCAACGACTGGGTTTCGGCGAACTCCAACAACTCCGGCGGCGGCGGGGGTGGCAACGGCGGCGACGGCGGCCGCGGGGGCTTCTCCTGGAGCAGCGCGCAGAACGTCGGCGGCCTCGGTGGGGTCGGCACCGCCGCGACGCTGGCGGACCGCCTCTTCCTCGGCGGCGGCGCCGGGGCCGGCACCAGCAACAACGCGGGACCGGGCCACGGCGGCGTCGGCGGCGGCATCGTCCACATCCGCGCCGACCAATTCATCAACTCCGGAACCTGGATCGCCGACGGCACGACCCCCGTGGATTCACGGCAGGACGGCGCCGGCGGCGGCGGGGCCGGGGGAACCGTTTCCATCGCCGCCTGCAACGGCATCCTGGGCAACCAGACGGTCCGCGCCGACGGCGCCGACGGCGGCGACGTCGATTGGAATCCCTCCGACCCCCACGGCCCCGGCGGCGGAGGCGGTGGCGGCATCGTGCTGTCGTCCCTGCCCCTCACCTCCACCTCGGTAGCGGGTGGCGCCCCGGGCACCACCCCGGTGGCCAATACCTACGGCGCCCTGGCGGGCTCCGCCGGCGACATCGACTCCTCGATCTCGCCCCTCGGCCCCGGCGCCAATCCCGGATGTGAGTGCCTCACCACGGACGCCCTCGTCACCGACGCCTGGACCGGCTCCGACGCCGAGGGTCCGTACTTCGCCTGGACCACCTCCTCCGAGTCCGGCACCGCCGGCTACAGCGTGGCGACGCTGCGGGACAGCCGCTGGACGGCCCTGCCCACGGGGGCCGTTCCGGCGCCCCTGGACGGTCCCGGCTTCCACACCTACCGCGTGCCGGTGGACTCGGCGGACGGCACCTACGGGATCTTCGAGACCACCGCCCAGGGCCGCACCCTCTTCCACGGCCCCTACTCCCTAGGCCCCGACGACGAAACTAAAGCCGCGGAGCCGATATCCCCCGGCTTGGCATCCGGGGGGCGCGTCGAGGAACGCGACGGGAGATCCTTCGTCCATCATTGGCCGATGGACCCGTCCGTCCAGCCGACCCGTCGAGACGACCCGAGGGAAAGGGAGACGGACCTCGGGGCCGACGGCCCGCAGGGCCGCAGACTGAATGGGGGCGGCAAACTGAAAGGGGACGACGCCGAAGGGGCGGACGTCCTCCGCCTCCACGTCAGGGGCACCGGCTGGTATCGACTGTCGAGTCCACGGATCGCCGCGGCCCTGCGGGTATCCACCGACTCGGTGTCCCGGTGGATCCGCTCCGGCGACCTTCGCCTCGAGAACCAGGACCGTCCTGTGGCCTGGACCCCCGAGCCGGGGGGAACCGGCCTCCTCTTCTTCGGCCAGGGCCCCGACGAGCTCGGCGAGCCGCTGTCGGTCACCGCCCCGGAGAACGTCTACTGGCTGAAGCGAGGCAAAGGGGTCCAGATGCCCCAAGCGAGCGGCCTCGGCACCGACGCACCGCCCCGGTCCGAAGGTCTGGTGCGGACCTTCCACTTCGAGGAGCAACGCTTCCCCGCCACGGCGGCGGCGGTGGACCCCGACCGGGACTTTTGGTTCTGGGGGGGCGCCGCCGCCGGCACTTCCTTTGCGACCGCCACCGCCACCTTCGACCTACCCGGCCTGCGGGAAAAGGCCACCGCTGCGGAGCTGACCGTTCACCTCCAAGGGGCCAACGCCACCGGCCACCGTATCGACCACGTCGCCGAGATCCGGGTCAACGGCCGCTCCCTCGGACACCTCGAATGGGGCGGCAGAACCCCGACCCGCGGAACCTTCGAGCTCCCCCGTGGGGTGCTCGCCGTCGCCGGCAACGTGCTCGAAGTGGAGGCCCTCTTGCCCCCTGGACTCGACGTCAACTTCCTCTACTTGGACCGCTTCGAGGTCCAAGTGGAGGTGGACGGGCGACTCGTAGGCCCAGACCTCGCCCTTCCGTTCGAGATCCGGTCCCCGGGGCGGACCGTCGACGTGGCGACCCCGGGTGCCTCCGGTGCCCGCGTCTTCGAGACCTCGAATCCCAGAAACCCCACCGTCGTCCCCGCCGTCCCGGTGCGGACCCAAGCAGGTGCAGGGATCCGATTCCGTCCGGCCCGTGGCGGAACCCATTGGGTCGTGCCGG
>JBCDIS010000224.1:0-11146 GCA_038748685.1 Acidobacteriota bacterium
CCCGCCCTTACGCCGGAGGCGGGGGCCAGTCCCGCCCTTACGCCGGAGGCGGGGGCCAGTCCCGCCCTTACGCCGGAGGCGGGGGCCAGTCCCGCCCTTACGCCGGAGGCGGGGGCCAGTCCCGCCCTTACGCCGGAATTGGTTCGGGAGAGGTCGATCCCTCGGGATGGGCTTGTAGGAACACGCCCTAGGACGTCTGCCCTAGGACTTCTTCTTGAGCACCTGGATGCGCACGATCTGGCCGGTCTCCGGCATGTGGGTGATGCGCAGCATCTGACCCACCGCGAGGTCCGCCAGCTCCAGCTTGCGGCGGCCGTCGAAATCCTTCTTCTTCTGGGCCCGCATCTCGGTGTCCTCGCCGATCTGGATCCAGCCAACCTCCTCGGTCTTCGGATCCACCACCCGCAGGCGCCCCTGCTCCGCGATCTCGGTCAGGCGGACCTTCGTGGTCTGGGTCACCAGCGCCGGATCGGTGGGGGCGTAGGAGGCGCGGGGGTAGGTGGCGGAGGCCAGCAGCGCGGAGCTGCCGAGGAAACAGACCACCAGGGCCGTCAGGAGTACTTTCTTCTTCATGGTGGGTCCTTTCGGGTCGGGTCTTCTCGTATCGGGTCGAATCGGGTCAGGTCTTGTTGGAATAGCGCCGTCAGGAATCTGTGCCCGGGGATACGCTGCCGGCCCGAAGGCGGATCGGTCATCTACCGTCGGCGCGGTTTCCCCAGCGGGAGTAGTCCAGGGGGATGTCGATGGGGACCACCACGGCCACCGGCTTCCCGTCCAGTCGGGCGGGGGGAAGGGGGCTGGTTTCGTGGAGGAATTCCAGCACCGCGTAGGTGAGGAACGGGTGGGAGATCGACGGGGTCAGCACGATCGGATGGGAAAAGACCCCGTCCTCGTCGATCAGCATCTCGACGTCGCTGGCGGCGGTGCGCTCCCGCTCGAAACGGGGGTTCCCCTGGACCACGCTCTTGGGCACCGGCGGCACCTCCGGCATCTGGAACCGTCCCCCCGGCCGGGGACGCTCCACCTTCACGCCGGGGGGCGCTTTCCCCTTCGGCCGGAGGGGGTACTCGAGCAGGACCTTGGCGGCGGAACCGTAGGGGGAGAGGTCCCGCGTGCGGATCTTCGGGTCGAGGTTCTGGGCCACGTGCCAGTACCAGACCGCCTCCCCCCGGTTGCCCAGGTTGGCTTCCGCCACCGCCCGGTAGAGGGCGAGCTCCGCCAGCCAGCCGCCGCTCTCCCGCGGCCCCCAGCTGTCCCGGATCAGCTGACGGGCGGTACGGGCCGCCGCCTTGGCACCCCGCTTCCATTTGCCCTCCAGCATCATCTGATCCACCTTCTCGATCATGGGGGGCCAGCGGGATTCCACCTCCTGGGACGGTGCAGGCACGGAACCCCCGAGGAAAAGGAGGAGACAGACGACGACCACCGGCAGGGTGGGAAGCCGGTACGGGATCGGAGGGATTTGGGAGCCCATGTCGCTCTCCGTTGGGTCGGTGTGTCCCCGCCTTGATCGGCGACGGAACGCAGGGGAAGATAGCGTCGCGAATCGACCTTCATCCCAATCTACAGCACGGTCCAATCTACCGCACCCCGAGGAGCGCGATGTCCACCCCAGATCTTTGGCGACGCTATCGAGAGCAACTCTGCGTATGCGACGGGATCGGCCTGAGGATCGACCCCAGCCGGATGGGGGTCCCGGACGGCTTCTTCGAGCGTATGGCGGGCCCCATGGAGCGGGCCTACGACGCCATGGAGGCCCTCGAAGGCGGCGCCGTCGCCAACCCCGACGAGGGACGCCGGGTGGGGCACTACTGGCTGCGGGCCCCGGAGCTGGCCCCCGAGCCGGAGCTGCGGCGGTCCATCGAGGACGCCGTCGACGCGGTGGAAGACTTCACGGCGCGGGTCCACGGGGGGGACTTGAAGCCCCAGGGGGCCCCGGCCTTCACCGACCTGCTGGTGATCGGCATCGGCGGCTCCGCCCTCGGACCCCAGCTGGTGGCGGACGCCCTCGGCCGCCCAGGCAGCGATCGCCTCCGGCCGAGCTTCTTCGACAACACCGACCCCGACGGCATGGCCAAGGTCCTGGAGGGGCTCGGCGACCGCCTGCCCTCCACCCTGGCGGTGGTGATCTCGAAGTCCGGCGGCACCGCCGAGACCCGCAACGGCATGCTGGTGGCCCGGGCCGCCTTCGAGGCCCGGGGCCTCGACTTCGCCCGCCATGCGGTGGCCATCACCGGCGAAGGCTCGAAGCTCGACCGCATCGCCGAGGCGGACGGCTGGCTGGCCCGCTTCCCCATGTGGGATTGGGTCGGCGGACGCACCAGCGAGACCAGCGCCGTGGGCCTCCTACCCGCCGCCCTCCAGGGCCTCGACGTCCGGGGCCTCCTCGCCGGCGCCCGCGCCTGCGACGAGGTGACCCGGCGCCGGGACACTCCCGCCAACGGCATCCCCACCAACCCGGCCGCCCTGCTGGCCCTACTGTGGTTCCACGCCACCGGCGGCCGCGGCGAGCGGGACATGGTGATGCTGCCCTACAAGGACCGCCTTCTGCTGCTCTCCCGCTACCTGCAGCAGCTGGTGATGGAGTCCCTGGGCAAGGACCGGGACCTCGACGGCAACCCCGTAGCCCAGGGCCTCGCGGTCTACGGCAACAAGGGCTCCACCGACCAGCACGCCTACGTGCAGCAGCTGCGGGAGGGGGTCGACAACTTCTTCGTCACCTTCGTGTCGGTGGTGGAGGACGGGGGCGCGGATCTCGAAGTAGAGCCGGGGGTGCGGGCCGGCGACTACCTCCGGGGCTTCCTCCTAGGGACCCGGGAGGCCCTAAGCGAGGCGGGGAGGCCGTCGATCACTGTCACCGTCGACCGGGTCGACGCCTTCCACCTCGGCGTACTCATCGCCCTCTTCGAGCGGGCCGTCGGCTTCTATGCTGGCCTGATCCACGTCAACGCCTACCACCAGCCCGGCGTCGAGGCGGGGAAGAAGGCGGCGGCGGAGGTCCTGGCGCTCCAGGGACGATTGCTGGCCCACCTGTCGACGACCCCGGATGCGGAAGGGCTAGACGCCATCGCGGCGGGGATGGAACGAGGCGAGGGGGGCGACGTCGACATCGAGACCGTCTTCCACCTTCTCGAAGCTCTCTCCGGCAACGGCCGCGTCGAGCGCCTTCCGGGGGACGGCCCCTTCACCGCCCGCTACCGCCTCCCGGCGGCCTGAGCCCTGGATACCTGAGCCATGGATACGTCCTCACTCAAACCCCGTCAAGTCGTGATGCTCGGCGTCCCCTGGGACGAGCACTCCTCCTACCTGCGGGGGCCCGCCGAGGCGCCACCCCTCATTCGGGAGGCCCTGCATTCGCACGCCGGCAACCCGTGGACCGAAACCGGGGTCGACCTGTCGTCGGCGGAGCGGCTCCACGACCTCGGGGACCTCGACCTCGCCGGAGCCGGAGGACTCGATCTGGGGTCCGGCTCCGCCTTCGCCCCTGCCCCCTTCGAGACCATCGAGGGCACCGTCGACGGCCTGCTGGCCCAGGGCCACCGGGTGCTCTCCCTCGGCGGTGACCACGCCGTCAGCTACCCGATTCTGCGGGCCTACGGCCACCGCCACGAGGGGCTGACGATCCTCCAGATCGACGCCCACCCCGACCTCTACGACGAGTTCGAAGGGAACCGCCTCTCCCACGCCTGCCCGTTCGCCCGGGTGATGGAAGAGGGCCTCGCTCGCCGCCTGGTGCAGGTGGGCATCCGCACCGCCACCGACCTCCAACGCCGCCAGGCGGCCCGCTTCGGGGTCGAGATAGTGGAGATGAAGGACCTCCGGTCGGCCCCCGACCTGGTGGAGGGTCTGGCCCTCGAAGGCCCCCTCTACCTGTCCTTCGACCTCGACGGCCTCGACCCCGCCTTCGCCCCCGGCGTCTCCCACCGCGAGCCCGGGGGCCTGTCGGTCCGCGACGCCCTGTCGATCCTCCACGGCATCGGCGCCGCCGACGTTCCCCTCGTCGGCGCCGACGTCGTCGAATACAACCCGCGACAGGACCTCGGCGGCGTCACCGCCACCGTCGCCGCCAAGCTGGTCAAGGAGATCTCCGCCCTGCTCCTCCGCTCGGCGTAGGAAAGCAAAGCGTTCTACACCGAAGAGCCCCGAGCAGAGGTCCACTCAGGAAGAGGGGACCTCCCCTTCGGCTCGGGCCCGCTCCAGGAGGTCCCGGGCCTCGGCCAGGCCGGGGTCTCCGTCCTCGCCGGTTTCGAGCAGAGACACGGCGGCTTCGAGGTGGGCCAGAGCTTCGGCGGGACGGCCCTGGGATAGGTCGAGGGCACCCAGGCGGGAGCGGGCGAGACCGCGGCGATGGAGGTTGTCGCCGTCGTGGCCCTCGAGGAGGTCCAGAGCGGTCAGCAGCGCGGACTCGGCCTCGGCGGGGCGATCTTGATGACGGAGGGCGTCACCGAGGAAGATATAGGCTGCGGCGAGATCGGGGTGGCGCTCGCCGCTGGCGCTTCGGTGAATGGCTATGGCCCGCCGGATCTGGAGCTCCGCCGCAACGCCGTCCCCGCGGGCCAGCTCGACCCTGGCCAGTCCTTCGATGGGCGGTATCGACCGCGGATGGCCTGGCCCCAAGGCGCCGTCGAAGATATCGAGGCTCCTTTGGTAGGATGTGGCGGCGGCGTCGAGGCGGCCGAGGCCGAGGCGGACCTCACCGAGATTGCTGACGATGTTGGCTATCGCCGCGTGGTCGGGGCCGAGGGCGTTCTCGGCGATGGCGAGGGACCGCTCCAGGGTGGCCTCCGCCTGCTCGAAGTCCCGCCGCAGGATGAAGACGATGGCGAGGTTGGCGAGGGAGTCGGCGGTTTCCGCATGGCCGACGCCGTAGACGGCTTCGAAGAGCTCCAGGCACCTGCGGAGGTGGAGCTCGGCCTCGTCGAGCCGGCCCTGGACGATGAGCAGCAGGCCGAGGTTGCCACTGGGCGCGGCGAGGGAGTTGGGGGAGGTCTCCTCGGGCGAGGCGTCGTAAATGGCGATGGCCCGGCGTAGGGCGACCTCCGCCTCGTCAAGCCGTCCGAGCCGCCGAAGCAAGCCGCCGTAGCCGCCGAGCTGGAGGGCTACCTTGGGGTGATCGGGGCCGACGGTGTCCTCCAGCATGGCGAGGGCCTCCTTCGACAGCTCGTCCGCCAGGGCGTAGCGCCCCCTGGCCGCCGCCAGGATGGACTGGTGGTAGATCACCTCCGCGACGTCCGGATGGCGGGGCCCCAGGACCCCCCGCCGCAGCCCTAGGGCCTCCTCCAGGAGCGTGTCGGAGGTCTCCAGCTCCCCCCGGCTGGAATAGATCCTGGCCATGGAGTCGAGGAGGCGGGCCTGCACCAGGGGCTGATCCTCCAGCTCCGCCCTCGCCCGTTCGCGGCCCTGCTCCAGCAGCTCCCCCGCCGTTGCGTCGACGCCGTCGTTGCGCCTGGGGTCGGCGGCGTCGAACAGGTCGACGAGGAACCCCACCACGGCGTCGGACTGGTCCCGGGCCCGCTCCGCTTCGACCTGGGAGGCCACGGCCCGGCTGCGCTGACCTTCGAGGCGGACGGTATAGAACGCCACCAGGGTCGCCACCAGGGCGACGGTGGCGACGGCGACGGCGGCGGCGACGGCGTGCCGGCGCAGGAACTTCCCGCCGCGGTAGGCGAGGGTGTCCGGGCGGGCGGAGATCGGCAGGCCCGCCAGGTGCCGCTCGACGTCGTCCGCCAGCTCCCCCACCGAACGGTAGCGCCGCGGCTGCTCCTTCTGCAGGGCCTTGCCGACGATGGTGTCGAGGTCCCCCCGGAGCCGCCGCTCGAGCTTGGGGACGGTGGTGCCCCGGTCCGCGGCCCGCCGCGCGGCAGGGGCGTCGGCCCCGTCCTCACCTTCGGCGGCGGCCCACCGGCTCGGCGGTTCGGGGGCCTCTTCGCAGACCCGCCGCAGGAGACCCAGGGGGGTGTCCCCGTCCACCCGCTGCGGTTGACGGCCGGTCAGCAGCTCGTAGAGCAGCAGCCCGAGGAGGTAGACGTCGGTCCCCAGCCCCACCGGCTTGCCGAGGAACTGCTCGGGGCTCGCGTACTCGGGGGTCAGGAGACGGGTGGCGGTGCGGTCCCCCGTGACGCCGTCCTCCTCCAGCAGCTTGGCGATGCCGAAGTCCAGCAGCTTGACGTCCCCATCGGCGGTGATCAGGATGTTGGAGGGCTTGAGGTCCCGGTGCACCACCAGCTGTCCGTGGGCGTGCTGCACCGCCCGCACCAGCTCCACGAAGAGCTCCAACCGCTGCTCGACGGACAGCTGGCGGCGGTCGCAGTAGAGGTCGATGGGCTCGCCGACGACGTGCTCCATCACGAAGTAGGGACGGCCGTCGTCGGCGATGCCCCCGTCCAGCAGACGGGCGATGGAGGGGTGCTGGAGATGGGCGAGGATCTGCCGCTCCTGGAGGAACCGATCCCGGCTCGCCAGGTCGTGGCGGGGACGGTGACAGAGCTTGAGGGCGGCCCGCATGTCCATCTGGCCGTCGCAGCGCTGGGCCAGGAAGACGGTCCCCATGCCGCCCCGACCGAGGATCTCCTCCAGTCGCCAGGGGCCGATCACGTCCCCCGCCGCGGGCTCGGCGGCGGGCTCCGCCACCGCGTCGACAACGCCCCGCCAGAGGCCGGTCCACCGGCGCTCCACGTCGGCGGTGCGGCCGGGGCCGTCGAGGGCGAGGAGCTCCCCCAGCTCGGCCCGCAGCTCGGCGGGGCACTCGGTCTCCAGAAAGCGGCTCAGGTCGTCGCCGGTGAGGTCCAGGGCCCGCTCCAGCAGGGCGTCGAGCCGGCGGCGCCCTTCGGCCTCGGCCGTTTCGAGGTCGTTGGGGTCGACGACGGGGCTGGGGCCGAACACGCCGCCCTCAGCCCAGCTCGTTGCGCAGCCAGATGCGGGCCCGCCGCCACAGCCGCTGCACGGTCCGTTCCGAGACCTCGAGCACCTGGGCGATCTCGGCCTCCGTCAGGCCGCCGAAGAAGCGGTACTCCACCACCAGGCGAAGCTGCGGATCAACCCCTTCGAGCTGCTCCAGGGCGGTTTCGAGCTGGAGGATGTGCCGGCAGTCGTCCGCCGACACCAATAGATGCTCTTGGAGCTCGACGTTCTCGACGCCGCTGCCCCGCTTCTGGGCGTGGCGGCGGCGGGCGTGGTCCACCAGAATCTGGCGCATGGCCCGGGAGGTGACGGCGAAGAAATGCTGACGGTCACGCCAGCTCACCGGCCCCTGGCCGAGCATCTTGAGGTACGTCTCGTGAACCAGGCCTCGGGTGTCGAGGGTTTGGCCGAAGCGGAGATGCCGCAGGTTGCGGTGGGCGATCCGTTCGAGCTGGCGGTACACCAGGGCCACCACGGCGTCGAAGGCGCCGTCGTCGCCGCAGGCCAGATCCTGGAGGTGACGGGTCACGTCGCGCGCCCCGTCGTGACCCGGGGAGCCCACTGGGTGAAACGGTGCCGAGGATGGGGGATCTTGAAAGCTCAGGGATTGGGATTGCATGCCTACCTCCTTGTTTGGGGACGCGTGGGGCCCGGCGACCGGGGGCCACGCCGCGGGATGGGGCGACGGTCGGCCGTGCCGAAATGGAGGCCCGGCAGGTCGGCAAGCGGGTCGGGCCAAACCTGGGCGTACACTACGCAGGTGCCGCGCCCCTACCCTGTGCTTCCGCCGCGCATGCCCGCGACCTGCGTCCTTACCGAACCGGAGGAGCGGGGACGTTGACGGAGGACGGGACAGGCCAGACCCTCGTGCTGCTCAACGTCGCCGCCGGGGGCGGACGGGCGGGCCGCATCTGGCGCTCCCTGGAGCGTCACCCCCATGGGGGCGGGGTGGAGCTCTTGACCCCCGGCTCCGTCCGCGAGACCCGAGCCCTGCTGGCGGATCGGCTGACGGACTCGGACGTCGACCGGCTGGTGGCCATCGGCGGCGACGGCACCGCCCACCTGGCGGTGGACGCCCTGCTGCGGGCGGGCCGGGGGGACGACGTGGCCTTCGGACTGGTGCCGGCGGGCACGGGCTCGGACTTCGCCCGCGGCGTCGGCCTGCCGAAACGCCCGGCGGACGCCTTCGCCCTGGCCCTCGGGCACGGGTCGGGGCGCCAAGGGCCGCGGCCGGTGGACGTTGTCGAAATCGAGACCGACGACGGCCACCGGCGTTTCTGCCTCAACATCGCGTCCGCCGGCCTTTCGGGGGCGGTGGACGAGGCGGTGGACGAGGCGCGCCTGCGGGGGGGCGGCTCCTACCTCGCCGCCACCGTCGCCACCCTGCTGCGCTACGGCGCCGTCCCCTACCGGGTGGAGGTGGACGGCGCGGCGGTCCACGACGGCGATCTGTTCCTGGTGGCCATGGCCAACGGTCGCTACTTCGGCCGCGGTATGCGGGTGGCGCCGGACGCCGAGGTGGACGACGGCCTGCTGGACGTGGTGATCGTGCCCCCGATCCCCAAGTGGCAGATGCCCTGGCGGCTGCCGGCTTTCCTCTCCGGCCGCCACGTCCGCTGGCCGGAGGTGAAGACCTTTCGCGGACGGGAGATCCGCCTCGTCCCCGGTCAAAGCCACGTCCGCGGATCGGGGTCTCCCCCCTTCGACCTGGACGGCGAGACCCACCCCGCCGCCCCGGCCACCTTCCGGGTCCTCCCCGGGGCCCTCCGGCTCCAGGGTTAGCCGCGCTCCAGGGGTAGCCGCCTCAGCCGATCAGCTCGGGGCCGATCTCGTCGACGGAGGCGCAGCCACACAGCGCCATGGCGACGTCGATCTCCCGGTGCAGGATCGCCAACACGTCGCGGACCCCGGCCTCCCCCGCCGTCGCCAATCCCCACAGGGCAGGCCGGCCGACGGCCACCGCCCGGGCGCCGAGGGCCAGGGCCTTCACCACGTCGCTGCCGCGGCGCACCCCGCCGTCCACCAGAATCTCCAATCGATCCTCCGCCGCCTCGGCGATCTCGGGGAGCACGTCGATGGTGGCGGGGGCGGTATCGAGCTGGCGGCCGCCGTGGTTCGACACCACCACCGCCTTGGCGCCGTGCTCCGCGGCGAGGCGTGCGTCCTCGGGGTGGACGACGCCCTTCACCACCACCGGCAGGTCGCTCAAGGAGCACAGCCACTCGACGTCCTTCCACGACAGGGCGGGGTCGAAGAGGGTGTTGATGTAGGCGCCGAGCCCCGACTCCCCGACCTCCTTGGGCACCCGCTCCATGTCGCCGTGGAGGTTCTCCGCCCGTAGCCCCTCCGGGAGGTGGAACTGGTTGCGGACGTCCCGCTCGCGGATGCCGAAGACCTGGGCGTCCACCGTCAGGACGATGGCCCGGCAGCCGGCGGCGACGGCCCGCTCCACCAAGGCGCGGGTGGCGCCGCGGTCCCGGTAGACGTAGAGCTGGAACCACACGGGGCCGCCGCTGGCGGCCACCACGTCCTCCACCGCGCGGGTCGACAGGGTGCTGAGGGTCATGATGGTGCCGGCGGCGGCGGCGGCCCGCGCCGTCGCCACCTCCCCATCGTCGTGGGCCAGGCGGTGGAAGGCCGTCGGCGCGACGATCACCGGCATCTCGATGGGGTGGCCGAGCACCTCGGTGGCCTGGGTCCGCTGGCTGACGTCCCGCAGCACCCGATACACCAGCCGAAGGCGGTCGTAGGCCCGGTGGTTCTCCCGCAGGGTGATCTCGTCGAAGGCGCCGCTGGCGTAGTAGTCGTAGGCCATCTTCGGCATCCCGGCGCGGGCCGCTTCTTCGTAATCCCAAATGTTGATGGGCTGCTGATCCATGTCGGGGGCCTCCTCGGCAGGTTCGGCGTGGGGTCGGTGCGCCCTGAGGCTACCCCGAACCCGGGTCGGCGGATAGACTGCGCCGGCGATGGAAGTCGACCCGCAAACCCCGCCACCGGTGATCGTGCTGGTGGAGCCCCAGCTGGCGGAAAACGTCGGCGCGGTGGCCCGGGCCATGCTCAACTGCGGCCTCGGCGACCTGCGCCTCGTGCGCCCGCGGGACGGCTGGCCCAACGACGCCGCGCGGCCCATGGCGTCGGGGGCGAACTCCGTGCTCGACGACGCCCGCGCCTTCGACACCCTGGGGGAGGCCACCGCCGATCTCCACCGTCTCTACGCCACCACCGCCCGCCACCGGGACATGGTGAAGCACGAGGTGACCCCCCGCCGCCTGGCCCAGGAGATGCGGACCCACGGGACCGCCGGCCATCGCTCGGGGGTGCTCTTCGGACGCGAACGCATCGGCCTCACCAACGACGAGGTGGCGGCCTGCGACGCGGTGGTGGTGGTCCCCCTGAACCCCGCCTTCTCCTCCCTCAACCTGGCCCAGGCGGTGCTGCTGGTGGCCTACGAGTGGTTTCAAGCGGGGGACGACACCCCGGGGCGGGTCCTCCTCGAACCCACCACCCGCCCCGCCACCCGCGACGAGATCGGGATCTTCCTCGACCGCCTCGAAGCCGGCCTCGAAGAGGGTGGCTTCTTCCGCTCCGAACAGCTGCGCCCCAGCATGTGGCGCAAGGTCCAGAACCTGTGGAACCGGGCGGAGCTCACCGAGCTCGACGTCCGCATCCTCCACGGCATCATCGCCGCTCTCCAGGGCCGCCGCCGCCCAGACGAAAGCTGAATCTTCGATCAACCGATCGCAGCCCAAGGCGTCGAGAGCGTCTCCGGAGTCGGGGTGGGGACCCCGATAGCTTCTCCAGTATCGGGTGGGGGCCCAGAGAGCGCCTCCGTTGTCGGTTGGGGGCCCGATAACGTCTCTGGAGTCGGGGCGGGGCCTGCCCACGATGACATCTCTGGGGTAGGGGCGGGGCTTGCCCCCGCCCGCGCAGTCGAGAAACCAATTTCCCAGCGAACACGTCAACACGACCGAAGATCGAGACCAGACTGCTATCAGCGCAGCAGCGCCTGACCCACGCCGCCAACGGACGTGTTTCATCAGGTATGGGGCAATACACGGAGGCAAAGCTCGTCGGCGGATCCGAAAGACCGACGATCCTGCTCAGGCGGGCGGGGGCAAGCCCCGCCCCTTGTATGCTTCTCTGTAGATCGACGACCGAGGGATAGAGCCGTCGTCGAGGCTGTGGGAACTGTGGGAAACGCGCAGCGTTTTCCAAAGACTGTGCGGAAAGTGCTTGCACTTTTCCA
>JBCDIS010000225.1:0-11092 GCA_038748685.1 Acidobacteriota bacterium
CCCCGGCGACCGGGCTCGCCACCTCGGTCCTCCTGCTGACAGCGCTGCTGACTGGATGCGGCGGCGGAGACTCCTCCGCTGCCACCGCCGAAGCACCGCCGCCGACGCCCCTGGTGGCGACCGAAACGGTGGCCGAGGAGGCGTGGCGGGAGACCGTCGAGCTGAGCGCCGAGCTCGCCCCTTGGGCGGCGGTGACGGTGGCGGCGGAGGCCGCCGGCCGCGTGGTGGAGCTGCCCATCGAGCACGGCGACACCGTCAGCGCCGGCCAGGTCGTGGCCCGCCTCGAGGCCGCCGGCGCCGAAGCGGAGCTGGCCCAGGCCCGGGCGCGGCTGGCCTCCGCCCGCGCCAGCCTGACCCAGGCGGAGCGGGACCTCGAGCGCGGACGCTCCCTCGCCGGCGACGACGGCATTCTCTCCGCCGACGAGCTGGACCGCCTCCGCCTCGCCCTCGACACCGGCTCCGCCGCGGCGAAGGAGGCCGAAGCCGCGGTGGCGGTGGCGGAGGAACGCCTCGCCGACCTCGTGGTTCGGGCACCGTTCGACGGCGTGGTGAGCGAGCGGTCCGTGGAGCTCGGCAGCTGGGTATCCCCCGGCGGCGCCGTGGCCCGCATCGTCGACCGGCGCCGCATCAAGGTCCACGCCGCCGCCAGCCCCGAGGATCGGGTCCGCCTCCGACTCGACCTCCCCACGTCGCTCCACACCGAGGCGTTCCCGGACCTCGACTTCGCCGCCAGCCTGCGGTTCCTCGGCCAAGAATCGGACCCCGCCACCGGCACCTACCTGGTGGAAGCGGAAGTCTCCCCCGAGGCGATGTCGGCGGCGGGCCGCACCCTCCTGCCGGGCATGGCCTCCAGCCTGCGGGTGGACCTGGCGCAGCACCGAGGGCTGGTGGTGCCGCGGACGGCCTTGGTGGAGACCACTTCCGGCGAGGTGGTCTTCGTGGTGGAGGACGGCGTCGGCCGGAGACGGGCCGTCGAGGTGCGACCGGCGACCCCGGGCAAGGTCGAGGTGCTCTCGGGACTCGCCGCCGGCGACGAGTTGGTGGTGCAGGGCCAGCACCGATTGGCGGACGGCCAGGGGGTTGAGGTGAAGCGGGGCGCCGCCGCTCCCGAAGACAGCGAAGGATTCGGCCCGCGGGCGGAGGCGACGCCATGAACGCCGCAGCCCATTCGGTGCGCAACCGGGCGCTGGTGAACGCCCTGGTCATCGTCATCATCGTCGTCGGCGCCCACTCCCTGATCACGATGCCGCGGGAGCTCAACTCCCGGGTCGGCTTTAACTGGGTGTTCCTGCTGACCTTCTATCCGGGGGCCAGCCCCGAGGAGGTGGAGCGCCTGATCACCATCCCGATCGAGGACGAGCTGACCCAGGTCAAGGACGTCGACGTCGTCCTGAGCCAGTCGGAGCCCGGGAAATCGTTCGTGCTGGTGAAGTTCGAGCAGATCTCGGAGTCGGACTTCGAACGGCGGCTGGAGGACGTCCGCGCCCAGGTGGCGCGGGTGGATCTGCCGGAGGAGGTGGAGAACACTGAAGTCCGGGAGTTCGACTCCTACGACTTCCAGCCTGTGGTGTCGGTGGCCATCTCCGGCGACGTTCCGGAGCGAACCCTCCACGACGTCGCCCACGACCTCGAAGAGGAGCTGAAGGACATCCGGGGACTGGGGCGGGTGGAGGCCTTCGGCGAGCGGCGGCGGGCGATCCTCGTCGAGTGCGATCCCCGCAAGCTGGAGGCCCACGGCCTCGACATCGTCGACGTGGAGGACGCCCTGCGCCTCGCGGACCGCAACCTGCCCGCCGGCGTCCTCAAGCTCGGGGAGCGTGAGCTCCTGCTGCGCACCCGGGCGGAGATCTCCGGCGCCGAGGACGTCGCCTCGGTGACCCTGCGGGCCGGCGGCGGCGGCAGCCGGCTCAAGGTGGGGGACGTCGCCGAGGTCACCGACGGCTTCGAGGACCAAGAGCTCGTTTCCCGCTTCGACGGCAAGCCGGCGGTGGCCATCAGCCTCACCAAGAACGAGCGGGGCAATACGCTGGACATCGTCGCCGATACCCGGGCGCTGGTGGACTCCTGGGGTCCCCGCTTGCCCCCGGGGGTGGAGCTGGACCTCTACAACGACGAGTCCCTCGTGGTGCGCAGCATCCTGTCGGTGCTGCAGTCCAACGCGGTCCTGGGCCTGATGCTGGTGATCCTCGGCCTGGTGCTCTTCGTCGGCTGGCGGGCTGCCCTGTGTGCAGCCCTCGGCATTCCGGTGACCTTCCTCCTCGCCCTGGTGGCCCTCGACTGGACCGGCGACAGCCTCAACGGCAGCACCCTCTTCGGCCTGATCCTGGTGCTCGGCATGGTGGTGGACGACGCCATCGTCATCCTCGAGAACTGCTACCGCCACCTCCAGGAGGGCAAATCACTGCAGGACGCGGCGATCGACGGCGTCCAGGAAGTCGCCGCGCCGGTGGTGATCTCGACCTTGACGACCCTGGCGGGGTTCCTGCCCCTCGTGCTCATGCCCGGAACCATGGGCAAGTTCATGCGCATCATTCCGATCACCGTCGCCCTGGTGCTGCTGGCGTCGCTGTTCGAGGCGTTCTGGATCCTCCCCAGCCACTTCGTGGAATTCGTCCGCTTGAAGCGCCAGCACCGCCGCGGGGACTCCCGGATGCGGCGCCTACAGGGGGCCTACTCCCGCGCCCTCCGCGCTCTGCTGAACCGCCGCTACGTGGCGGCGGTGGTGTGCTGCTTCGCCCTGGTGGGCTCGGTGTGGCTGATCCCCCAGGTGGGGGTGGAGCTCTTCGCCGGCGACGCCATCTCCACCGTCGGCATCATGGTGACCATGCCCACCGGCACCCGCATCGAGCAAACCGAGCGGGTGCTCAGCGAATTCGAGCAGGTGGCCCTCGAGCTCCCGGAGCAGGAGCTCGAGGGGGTGATGGCCAACGTCGGTCTACAGCAGCAGGCCGACGATTGGGTGAACGGCGCCCACCTGGGCCAGGTGTG
This sequence comes from Acidobacteriota bacterium, assembly GCA_038748685.1. GTDB lineage: Bacteria > Acidobacteriota > Thermoanaerobaculia > Multivoradales > J023 > JAUIJL01. The sequence continues at coordinate 2,989 of JBCDIS010000225.1, forward strand.
GATCGACCTGGTGGAGTCCGGCGACCGGGATCGGGACATCGATCAGATCGTCGACGACCTGAGGCGCCGCACCGCCGGCATCCTGGGACCCTCCAAGCTGCAGTTCCAGGTGCTGGACGGCGGGCCCCCCGCGGACGACCCGGTGGAGCTGATGGTGAAGGGTCCGGACCTGACGCAGATCGAAGAGGTGGCGGACCTGCTCCAGGCGGAGCTGGCGAGCCTGCCGGGGGTCTTCGACGTGCGGGACGACGCCGACGACCGGCAGCCCAAAGTGGACGTCTTGGTGGACCGCGAGGCGGCGGCCCGCCGTGGCCTCGACGCCTCCAGGATCGCCCGCTCGGTCCGCGCGGCCTTCGGCGGCGCCCCCGCCGCCACCTGGCGGGACGGCGACGAGGAGCTCGACGTCCTGGTGCGGCTGCCGGAAACCTACCGGCAGCGCCTCGAGGATCTCTCGTCCCTGCGCTTCGTCTCCCCCGCCGGCGACGCCATCCCCTTCTCGGCGGTGGCGACCCTGGCGGAGGGCACCAGCCCCCAAACCCTGAGGCGGCACGACCGCCAGCAGGCGGTGACGGTCTCCGCCGACGTCGACGAGAACGCCAACGACATCCGCGCCGTCAATCTCCACATCCGCGACCACTTCGAGCGCATCCGCGCCGCCTATCCGTCGGTGCGGATCGAGGAGGGGGGGCAGTTCAGGGAGTTCACCGAGGCGTTCAACAGCCTGGTCGCCCTCTTCGGTCTCGGCCTCCTGTTGATCTTCATGCTGCTTTCGGGTCAGTTCAAAAATTGGTCCCAGCCCTTCGTGATCCTGGCGGTGGTCCCCCTGTCGTTCATCGGCGCCATGCTGGGTCTGCTGGTAGCGGGTAGCGCCTTCTCCATTTCCACCCTCTACGGCTTCGTCGCCTTGGCGGGGGTGGCGGTGAACGACTCGATCGTCCTGGTGGCGTTCGTCAACCAGCTGCGCCAGCAGGGCCTGGACCGCTGGGAGTCCCTCGCCGAGGCGGGGCGCCTGCGGCTGCGGCCGATCCTGCTCACCTCCGTCACCACGATCCTCGGCCTGCTGCCCATGGCCATCGGCCTGGGGGGCAGCTCCAAGACCTGGCAGCCGCTGGCCACCACCATCGCCGCCGGCCTGGCGGTGGCGACGGTGATCTGCCTGTTCGTGATCCCGTGCCTGCAGGCCATCGTCGACGACTTCGGGGACCGGCTCCGCCGCTTCACCCGCCGGACCTCTTCGGCGGACTCGGCGGAGAGCCCCTCCTTGGAGGACGCAACAGGCGGACCTCTGCCGGAACCGGCGACCCGCGGCCCCCTCGACCTGCCGGCGCGGGGCGGGGCGTCCCCCACACCCACCTGATCCATGGCGGAACCTACGGCGTCCCACGAGGGAGATCCACGATGAGAATCGGTGTCCTGTCCGACAGTCACGACAACGTCCCCAAGATCGAGGCGGCGGTCGACCTCTTCGTCGCCGAAGGCGTCGGCATGGTGATCCACGCCGGGGACTTCGTCGCCCCCTTCGCCGTCGCCCCCTTGGCCCGCCTCGAATGCCCCGTGGTGGCGGTCTTCGGCAACAACGACGGCGAGCGGGTGGGCCTGGCGCGGGCCTTCGCCGATATCGGGGAGGTTCACCCCAACGTCGCCGAAGCCGAGCTCCACGGCCGGCGGATCGCGGTGAGCCACTACCCGGAGGTGGCCGAGCCCCTGTCCCTGGCGGGGCGCCACGACCTGGTGGTCTACGGCCACACCCACCGGGTGGATATCCAACCCCGTGCCGGTCTGCTGGTCAACCCGGGGGAGACCGGCGGCTGGGTCACCGGCCGCTGCACCGTGGCCCTGGTGGATCTCGACGCCATGGACGTCGAGATCCGGGAGCTGGGCTAGCTCCCTCGGGGCGGGTCAGTCAGATCAGATCCGCGTCGGTCATCACCTCCACCGTGGCGGGGCCGTCGTAGGCCAGGGCCCGCTCCAGGGCCGCCGCCAGCTGGTCCGCATGGGTCACCCGGATGCCGAGGCCGCCGCAGGAGGTGACGTAGTCGGCGATGTTGGGGTTGTTCAGCTCCGTCTGCCAGACGGACCACTGGCCCGCCCGCTGCTCCTTGCTGATCTTCCCCAGCTCGTTGTTGTTGAGCAGCACGTGGGTGATGTTCATGCCGTAGAGCACCGCGGTGTTGACCTCCCACGGGTACTGGCCGAAACCGCCGTCCCCGGTGACGCAGACCACCGGCCGGTCGGCGAATTGCCGCCAGAAGGGGTCGCCGCTCACCCGGTGGCAGCGGGTGGCGGCCCAGGCCCCGAGGGCCGCCGGATAGCCGAAGCCGATGGACCCCAGGTAGCCGGACATCAGCACCGCCTGGCGCCCCGAGGCTTCGAAGTAGCGGCCGAAGCTGTAGGTGTTGTTGCCGACGTCCACGGCGAGGATGGCGTCGTGGGGGACAACCCGGTTCATGGCGTCGAAAACGGCGACGGAGCTGACGCCGCGCTCCGAGGTATCCCGCAGGCGGCTGGCCTTCTCCTGCCGCCAGATACTCCACCGCTCGGCGATCTCTTCAGTGTGGTCGACGGAGGCGTGGCGGCCGACGACGGCGTCGAGCATCTCGCGGGCGGTTTCTCCAATTTCGCCCCAGAGGGGGCAGTCGACGGCGTGGAAGCGGGCGAGCTGGCCGCGGTCGGCGTCCACCTGGATGGTGGGCTTCTTCGGCGTGATGCCGGTGTGGTTGCTGAAGGAGGCGCCGAAGACCAGCAGCAGATCGCATTCGTTCATGAACCAGCTGGCGATGGGGGTTCCGGAGCGGCCGAGCACGCCGCCCCCCAGCGGGTGGCCGGGGCGATCCGGCATGGCGGGGTCGGGGTGGTCCCCGAGGATCCCCTTGCCCTTGAAGGTGGTGAGCACCGGACAACGAAGCTCCTCCGCCAGGGCCCCCACCGCCTCCATCTCGAAGCGGGCCCCGTGTCCGACGATGATCACCGGGCGCTCGGCGGCCCGCAGGAGATCCACGGCCTTGGCCAGCTCGTCCGCCGGCGGCCGGATTCGGATGTCCCCCAGCCGACCCTCCGGTGACCCCGCCGCGGCCCCCTCCTCCGCCTCCAGGGTCTGGGCGTCGTCGGGGAAGATGAGGTGGGAGACCTGGCGCTCGGTGAGGGCAGTCTTGATGGCGTTGCCCATCAGCTCGGCGTGGTTGGACCCCGGAAGGGCGAGGTGGCTGAAGGCGGTGACCGCACCGAAGGCGTCCTTCAGGGGCAGCTCCTGGAACGCCCCGGGGCCGAAGACCTGCTGCTGCACCTGACCGGTGAGGGCCAGCATCGGCGCGCGGTCCACCTTGGCGTCCCAGCAGCCGGTCAGCAGATTGGTGGCGCCGGGGCCGGCGATGGTCAAACAGCCGGCGGGGCGGCCGGTGAGCTTGCCGAAGGCGCTGGCGGCGAAGGCGGCGGCCCCTTCGTGGCGGATACCCACGTACTCCAGCTCGCCGGCTTCACAGCGGCGGCGGATGGCGTCCGCCAGACCCAGGTTGGAATGGCCCACCATGCCGAAAACGTGGGTCACCCCCCAGGCCACCATGGTCTCCGCCATGACATCGGTGACGGTGCGCCGATGGTCTTCGATGGATTCGAGCCCCACGAAGAGCTCGCCACCGTCTCGGACCTCCACAGGATAGGTGGGGACGCCGTCGTCGTAGCCCCCCGGGGGCTTGCCGGTGACGGGGTGGAAATCCCAGCCGTGCCACGGGCACCGCAGGTAGCAGTCCCCGTTCTCGTCGCACTCGATGGAGCCCTCTCCGAGGGGACCCCCTTGGTGGGGGCACCGGTTGTCGAGGGCGGACCAGGTGGCGTCGACGTGGGTGAGGCAGAGTTGCTCGACCGAATCCCCGCGGTCGATGCTGACGGTCTTGACCCGACCTTCCGGCAGGTCGTCGACGGTTCCGATCGGATACCAAACGAGCTTCGTGGCTTCGTGGCTCATGTCTTAGGCGCTCCAGCGGTCGTTCCAGAGTGAAGGCTCCGGACGTTGGCGGTGAAGGCGATGGGGGCTGACGGAAATCCTTGTTCTCATCGTACCCGACCCCCGTATGAACGGCGGATTCGGGGATACCTACGGGGGATCGCCGCCTTCGGACCGGTGCGCCGCGCGCCTCAGGGGTCGACGGCGTCGCTGAACCAGAGCTGGCCGCCCCCCTCCGCCCCGCTGGACAGGAAGAGGCTCTCCAACTGGGGCTGGTCCAGGAACGGTTCGAGATCGAGGACCGTCTCGCTGCCCGGCGACATTCCGTCGATGGGCAGGGCCTGGCCGTCGAGGAGGACCCGGTGGACGACGCGGACCGTGTCGCCGTCGAAGCTTCCCCCCAGGACCTCCAGGACGTCGTACCCGAAGACCGCCAGGGCCTCCCGATAGGGGGCGATCTCGTCAAGGGTGGGGGTGGGGGATCGGTTCCGCAGGGCGACCCGCAGCCGCAGCCGGGGGATGTCATCCCCAAGGGCCGAAACGGATTCCAAATCGCGGCGGTAGCGGCGGTGGTTCTCCGCCGCCTCGGCGGCGCCGAAGGCCCGTCCGTAGACCGCCAAACCCTCCACCTCGCCGTGCCACGTCCGCGCCCCGGGCCAGTCGCTCCCCACCAGGAGCGGCAGGGGGCGCCAGTGGAAGAAGCCCGACCTCAGGGCGCCCGTGTCCGTCGCTTCGCGGCCGTCCAGCCAGGCCCGCAGCCGGCCCGGCGAGTAGCTCACCACCACGTGCTGGGTCTTTCCGGTGACCGGGCCGAGGTCCACCACCGGACGGCCCGCGTCCTTGCCGGAGGCGGGGGTCCGCAGCCGCATGGTCAGCCGGTCCCCCGCCTGTGCGAGGGTCGCGTTGCGGGTGCCGGTACCGCTAGCGAACTCGAAGATCGGCGCCCAGCCCTCCACCCTTTGCGCGGCGGGGCGGATCGTCACTTCCAGGGTCAGCTCGTTGGTCGCCTTCACCCCCGCCAGGAGGCGCTCCATGGTGGGCATGTCGCCGACGAACGAGCCCCCCCGCAGGGCCATCCGGTAGCGGCGATCGAGCCAGGCCCGGCCACGGGGCTTCAGCAGGCTCGCGCCGTCGAGACCGGTGCCCGGATCCGCAACCAAATTCGCACGATCTCCGGTGTGCCAGAGCAGCACCAGGGCGTCCCGGCGGCTGGGCCAGCGGGGCGGCGCCAGGTCGACGTCGATTCGCTCGGCGGAGTTGGGGCGCTGCGCCCGGTCCCGTATCCCCCGCAGCTCCAGGACGGCGGCGTCGGCTGGGGGCTCGTCGAGCTCCAGGACCCAGGTCCGCCCGTCGTCCACCAGCTCACCGCCCGTCACGGTGACCCCCGAAAGGTCGGCGGACGCGCCGTCCACCGCCACCGGTTCGTCGAAGCTGACCCGGACGGTCCGGTCCAGGATCTCGGCGCGGACCACCGAAGGGGGGGCCGCCTCGGCCACCCGGACGTCCCCCACCAAAATCCCCGCGGCCCCTCCGCCGGACGCCGGACGGGCGGTGACCCGGTAGCGTCCGGAGGAGCCGAAGGTATGGCTGGCGGTGGGTCCGGTAACGGCCGGTGAACCGTCGCCGAAGTCCCACCGCCAGGGCCCGGCCGTTCGCCGGTCCGGCGGCGGCGCAAACTCGAGGGTCGCCGGCCCCTCGACGAAGCGGCGCCCGAGGGCCAGGGGCGAGGACCAGACGTCGGGGAAACGGTCCGTCGCGGGGTGGGACGTCACCCGGCGGGGGGGCCCCACCAACTCCAGGGTCGAGGGGTCGATTTCGGCCACGAAGACGTCATAGTCGGCCCGCTCGTGGTCGTGGGAGCCGTCGGAGGCGCCGTAGGTCAAGAAGAGACCGTCCCGCGAGACCATCGGAAAGTAGAGGTACCTGCGGTCCGCTTGCAGGCGGGGGTCCCCCTTGGCGAGGACGGTGGTCTGCCGTCGGCTCGACAGCTCCATGGCCCGGAGGGGCCCGCCGGCGCCGGCGATCCAAAAGCCGAAGCGGCCGTCGTGGGTGAAGTAGGGCTGGCACCCCCCGAGGTTGGGTCGCCCCAGCGCGGACCTACGATCGGCGTCGTACGGAGAGAAGGTGGGCACCCCCTGGCTGGCGTGGCCGAGGGTGGCGTCCAGCAGCCAGCCGTGGGGCCCCTGAGCATCGGCCACGAGCACCTTGGAGGACCTGGGGTTGGCGTCCACCTCGATCTCCACCGTCCGGCCGTTACCGTCGATGAAGATCAGCGTGTCGTGGTCCCGCCAGACGGCGGCGCGGTGCTCGAAGTAGGTCCGCGCCCGATCCGCCAGCGTCCGCTGCCCCGTTCCCCCATTCTCCGGCAGGTCCTCGATCTCCAGCAGCCGGAGCTCGCCGGTGGCGCCGTCCGCCGGATAGCGCTGGGCCCCCTGGGGCAGGCTCAGATATACCAGCCGATCCCCCGCCGGCGACACGTGGGGGCAGCAGTGCTGCCGCCCCCCGGGCTCGTCGGCGGTCAGCTGTCGGGGCGGCGCCGAGCCGTCCAGGGGACGGGTCCAGAGACGCCAGGGCCCGCCCCGGTTCGATTCCCAGACCACGAAGCCCTCACCGAGGGGCGTCCCGTCGTGAAGATCGGCGCTCGGGCCTGAGCCCCGCCCTTCGACGACTTCGGCGGCACCCGCCGAAGCATCGCCACCTGCGGCGGCGGCGCTCGGGGTGTCCCCGGAGCAGGCGCTCAGCAGGCAGACGGCCAGCAGCGGGACGATCCAGCGGAGGGTGAGGGGGCGGCCGGGGTTTCCCATGGCGTCATGTTAACCAACCCCGACCCAGAGCACCCTATGCGGAAGGGTGGCCCTACACCGAAGGCTGGACGGCCCCCGCGAGGAATTGGACACCCCGCTCCACCACCGCCGGATCCCGGACGATTCGGTGGTGCCCCAGATCTGAAACCACCTCTAGGGTCACGTGGGGGCAGGCGGCGGCGACTTTCTCCGCCCCGCTGAATGGAACCTCCCGGTCCTCGGGATCGTGGAGCCAGAGGGTCGGAACCGGTCGGTCGGCGAGGATCCTGTGGCCGTCGAAGTCCGCCACCCGGTGTCCCCCAGAGGCTTCGGAGGCGGCGTCGAGGATCAGCGGCAGAAACCCTTCCCCGAGGCCGAGGACCCGGCAGAAGTAGCCCATCGCGTCGACACCGCTCTCGGCCCCCGCCACCACCACCATGCGGTCGAGGGTGAGGTCCTGGTTTCCGCTCCACCGGCCGGCGGAAAGGGCGAGGGCCCCCGTCAGCCCCCCCAAGGAGTGCCCCACCAGTCCGGTCACCGGGCCCACCTCCTCCACCAGGCGGTCGAGGCATCGGGCGAAGGGCAGCGGGCCGCTGCGACGTCCGCCGGAGTCGCCGTGGGCGGGGCCGTCGAACGCGGCGACCTGGAACCCCCGCTGGAGCAGGGGCTCGACCCAAACCGCCAGCCGCGCCGCACGGGACTCCCAGCCGTGGACGAGCAAGACCACCGGCGCGTCGGTAACCCCCTCAGGGCGCCACCGATAGGCCGCCGCCGACTCCCCCTCCACCTCCAGCGTGAGACGCTCGGCCCGCGCCATGGTGTCCTCCGCCCATGGGGGCACCGACCGCCGCGTCCGCGGGGTCGAGAACAGGTCGTACGCCTTTCGACCGGCGGTCTTGGGGGAAATCCGGGCGAGGGTTTTGAAGTAGAGGCCGAGCACGAAGAGGACTACGGATTGCATGGTGTTCTCCCGGCCACGCGGCCGTCGCGCGGCATGTTGGCATCGTAAACATAAATGTATCCACTGTCAACATTCGCGGCCATTTCGAGTACACTGAGCCATGGCGTCCCAAAGCTCCTCCGCCGAAGCCCCGTCCCGCGGATACCACCACGGCGATCTGCGGGCTTCCCTCGTGGCCGCCGGAACGGAGCTGCTGGAGACCCACGGCACCGGCGGCCTGAGCCTGCGCTCCGTGGCCCGCGCCGCCGGCGTCAGCCACGCCGCGCCGTACCGCCACTTCAAGGACAAGCACGAGCTCCTGGAGGCGGTGGCGGCGGCGGGCTTCCGCCGGCTCGAAGCCTGCCTCGACGACGCCTGCCTTCGGTTCCCCGACGATCCGAAGCGGCAGGTGAAAAGCGCGTGCCGGATCTACGTCCGCGA
>JBCDIS010000226.1:0-11036 GCA_038748685.1 Acidobacteriota bacterium
CTTGGCGCCGACCGCCAGCGCAACCCTAGGGGGGATCGGCGCGACCGCCGCCGGGTCGGCGGTTCTGGCGTCGACCCCCGGCGAAGCCCTCTCTGGAACGGCGGCACCCGTGGCGGCCGCCCTCCCTTGGCAGGCCTGGCTGCTGGCGGGCTGGGGTCTAGGCGCTCTGGTGGCCCTCGCCCTGCTGTCGACGGCATGGCGCTTCCTTCTCCATCGCCTCTCGGGACGGCGCACCGTGACGGACGGGACGGCCCTGGCGCTCCTGTCGGAGATCCGGTCCGCGTCAGGCTTTCGCCGGTCGGTGAGGCTCTCCGTGGCCGAAGGCGTCACCGTTCCCCTCGCCTTCGGGGTCCGTCGCCCGGAGATCTGTCTGCCCCCGAGGGCCCTGGACGACCTCGATTCCGCCGAGATGCGGGGCCTCCTGGGTCACGAGCTGGCCCACCACGTGCGCCGTGACCCCCTGCGTCAGCTGGCCCTCGCCTTCGCCTCCGCGACGCTGTGGCCCCAACCCCTGCACCGCCTGGCGGTCGCCCGGATCCGGGAGGCCTGCGAGCACCTGGCGGACGACATGGCGCGGACCTGGGCCGACGGCCGCTCGGTGGCCCGCTGCCTGGCCGCCGTCGCCGAATGGGTGACCTCGCCGCGGACCGAGCCGGTCCCCGGCATGGCCGTGGGTCGCTCCGGCCTGGGCCGCAGGGTCCACCGGCTCCTGTCTCCGGCGGCGGCCCGGGGACCCTCCGTGCCGAGGTCGATCGCCTTCACGCTCTTCGCTGCCGTGTGCCTGGTGACGGCCACCGTCGCCCCGAGCTGGACCGCGGGGGCCCATCCCGCCCCGCCCTCGACCCCGACGCCGGCGGCCGTGCTTCCTTCCCCTGCCCCTTCGATTCTGACGTCTGCCTCTCCGGCTCCCCCCTCCCCGATGCCGGTCCCACATCCGGCCCCCGCGGTGGCGCCCCCTACGGTCCCGCAGCCGCCGACCCCGCACGATCCGCCGGTCCCAGCACCCGAACCATCGGCGCCCCTCGCACTGCAACCGGCTATGCCCGAGCCGCCGGAGCCTGCGCCGGCCCCGAGGCCGGTGGCGGCGCCAACGCCGGCCCCCGCTCAGGCCCCGCCCGCACCGGTGAACCCTGAGCCGGTGATCCCTGAGCCGGTGATCCCTGAGCCAGCAATCCCAGCACCGCCCGTCGCCCCCGAGCCGCCGGCCGAGACCGGAATCGAGCCTCCGAGGCTGCTCCGCTACGGCGCCGTCGACCACGCCTTCCCACCCAAGGCGCTGCAGTTCCATCGCCGCGAAGCCGAGGTGGAGACGGTGATCGAGGTCGGCGCCGACGGCAAGGTCCGCCGGGTCGAGGTGCTGTCGGACCGGGACCGCTACGGCTTCGCCCGAACCGCCGAGGAGGCCCTCCTGGGCGCCACCTTCGAGCCCGCACGGGTGGACGGCGAGCCGGTGACCACGAGCGTCACCTTCACCGTTGGGTTCCGCGCCCCACCCGAGCCACCGGCCACCTGGGACGGCGGCGGCGTGTTCCGCAACCCGCCGGCGTGGCCCGACCGGAGGAATTGAGCCTCGGCCTTAGCCGTCGGCCCCGCGGACCATCGACGCCGCGCGGGCCGACATCGCCTCCGCCTCTTCGGACCTCCCCAGCTCGGCGAGGAGCTCCGCGTAGGGCTCGAGGCAGGGGGCGACGCCGGGGTCCGCCGGCCCCAGGAGGGAAGCCTGGATCTCCACACAGCGCTGGAACCGGGCTTCGGCGCTGGCGAGCATGCCGGATCGGGACTCTACTCTCCCCAGGTAGCGAAGATAGGTGGCGATGATGGTGTGGTCGCCGCCGAGGGCCGCCTCGGCGACCCGCAGCCCCTCCACCATCTTGACCCTCGCATCCTGTAGATCCCCCCGTTCCGCCGACGCCCGCCCCAGGTTGAACAAAGACGTCGCGAACCAGGGATGGTCCTCACCCAGGGCGACCCGGCGGATCTCCAAAGACCGCTCCAGTTTCCGCTCCGCCTCGTCGATCTTCCCCGTCTCCAGAAGCACATTCGAGAGGTTGTTGAGGCTCTCGGCGATGTCCGGGTGGTGGGGCTCGAAAAGAGCCTCCCGGATCTCGAGGGCCCGACGGTGGTGGCGTTCCGCCGCCTCCAGCTCCCCGAGCTCTTGTTCCGCCATGGCCAGGTTGTTGAGGTTCGAAGCCACATGGGGATGCTCCGGACCGAGCCGCGCCTCGAAGATCGCGAGGCCCTGCTCCATCAGGGGCTTGGCGGTGGCGTACTCGTTCCCGGACATGTGGACGATGGCCGTGTTGTTGAGGAGCTTCGCCATCTCGAGGTCCTGGCCGTCGCCGGCTCTTTCCAGGGCCCCCCGGGAGGCTTCGAGGGCCACGAGGGCTTCCTGCTGCCGGCCGAGGATGTCGAGGGCAGTCCCCACCTGGCGGTGGCTCTGGGAAAGGGCGCGGTAGTCGGGGGGGGACACCGTCTTCCGAAGCTCGAGGCCGAAGCGGGCCGCTTCGAGGGCGGCTTCCGAATCCCCCAGCTGTCGGTGCAGCCCACCCAACCGCTGGTAGGCGGCGGCGAGCTCCGCAGCCCCGTCCGGGTCGGTGGCGCTGCGCACCTCGATGGACCGCAGGACCAGGTCCCGGGCGATCTTCAGCTCTCCGAGCCCCTGGTACGCCTCCGCCATGGTCTCCAGGAGACGGGCCCGGACCCTGGGCTGATCTTCCAACTCGCCGTCGATCCGCTCCGCCCCCAGGTCCAAGAGTCCGCGGACGTCCGTCGCGCCGCCCTCCGCCTTTGGGTTGGAGAGCCGAAAGAGGCCCACCAGGAAGTCCGAAACCCGGACGGCCACCCGGGACTCCGCCTGGGCGATCCGTTCGGCCCGGCGCGCCCTGTCGAGGCCGACGGCGAGGCCCGCCAGGGCGCTCAGCAGCGCCAGGGTGAGCACGCAGCCCACCGCCACCGCCAAACGGTGCCGCCGGGAGAATTTGGCGAGGACGTAGATGGCGCCGCTGGGCCTGGCGAGGACGGGCTCGCTGCGGAAGTAGCGGCCGAGATCCTCCGCCAGGGCCGACGGGGAGCCGTACCGCCGCTCCCGATCGGTGTCGAGGCATTTGAGGACGATCCAGTCCAAATCCCCCCGCAGCTGACGCACCAGGGGGCCCACTTCGGTCCGCCGCAGGTCTGCGATGTGGGCCGCCCGCTCCCCCGAGGTGCGATCCTTGCTAAGAGTGGAAAGGCGCGAGCTGGGGGTGGGCACGTTGGGCAGAGGCGCCGGCACGTCGGAGGGCCGCACCCCCACCAACAGCTCGTAGAGGATGACCCCAAGGGCATACACGTCGCTACGGGTATCGGGGGCCGGCAGGTCGGGATCCACCTGCTCCGGCGACATGTAGGCGGGCGTCCCCACCACCTGGCCGAGCTGGGTCAGGGTGGCGTCACCGGCCGCCTTCGGTTCGATGGCCTTGGCGACGCCGAAATCGATGATCTTCGGCTGCGGACGGTCGTCCTGGGTCGCCACCAAGATGTTGGAGGGTTTGAGGTCCCGGTGCAGGATCCCCTTCTGGTGGGCGTGCTCCACCCCGGCGCAAACCCGAACGAAGAGATCCAGGCGCTGCCGGAGGGTCAGGCGGTGCTCGTCGCAATAGTCGACGATGGAGGTCCCGTCGACGAGCTCCATTGCGTAGTAGGGCTGGTCATCCGCCGTGGCCCCGGCCTCGAAGAGCTTGGCGATGGACGGATGGTCCATGGACGCCAGGGCTTGGCGCTCCGCTTCGAACCGGCGCAGGATCGCCCGATGGTTGCGCCCCCGCTGGATCACCTTGAGGGCCACAGGACGCTGCACCGGCAGAACCTGCTCGGCCCGCCACACGACCCCCATCCCCCCCTGGCCGAGAACCTCGCCGACCTCGAAACGCTCCACCGTCGGCGCCTTGGCATTGGAGGACTCCGAGGGGCCCGACGGCGAAGGCATGACGTCGTCGAGCAGGCGGTAGCGCTCGATCAGCTGCTCCAGCCGCGGCAGCAGCTGTGGCGCGTCGGCGCAGAGCTCCGCGGGATCGCGCTCGCCACCCCGGAGGATGCGGGAGTCGAGCCACCGCTGAAACAGCTCCTGGACGGCTTTGTCGTCGTGGAGCTCGCCCAAGGTCAAGCCCTCTCCGGGCCGGTTCCAAGCTCCAGGGTCAGAGCCGCCATGGCCCGGCTGTAGAGCATTCGACAAGCGTCCGGTGACTTGCTCAGGATCCTTCCGATCTCGGGATAGCTGAGCTCTTCGAAGCGGCGCAGGACCAGGACGTCCCGGTGTCCGCGGTCGAGGGCGCGGATGGCCCGCTCCAGGGCCCGGGCCTGGGATTGGAGATGGAGGCGGCTCACCTCCGACCTCGGCGCGACCTGGGGGACCCCGGCGGCCACCTCCAGGGGGACGTCCCTCCCGACGTCCCGCCCTTCCCGCCGGTGGAACTTCGCGTGGTCCCGGATCTCGTTGCGGGCGATGGCCCCGAGCCAGGCCATCCACGAGGCGTCCCCGGCTCCGGCGAACTGGTCGAGCCGCTGGTACGCCTTGAGCAAGGTTTGTTGAAGGACGTCCCTGGACTCCAGTCGCCGGCGCAGGGAAGGCCCCATCCGCCCCCGTATCAGGCCCATCAGGCGAGATCCGTACCTCCTGAAACGGGCGTCCACGGCTGTATCCGAGAGGGCCCCGAGATCCCCGAAGGAATCGAGCTCACAATTTTTTCCCATGCCCTGCAACGCGTAGCTGAAGGAATCCGGGGCCTACATGCGGGGGGCTATGTGCGGAGGCGAAGTCCGGGGGCGAAGGGAAATTCGCCGAAACGTCTCGAAGTCCGTTCGCTTCTCCGAAGCCGTGTCGTCTAGCCATCGGGAGGGCACGACACGCCCCCCGCACCTGCTCAACGACACCCCAGGAGATGCCATGGAGCTTCGAAACACCTGCCGCATGCTGACCCTCACCGCCGCCTTCGCGGGGACCTTCGCCGCCGGCGCCGCCTTCGCGGTGGACGGCGTCATCGAGATCAATGCCGCCTCCGCAGCCGTCGGAGGCATCACCCCCGGTGACACCCCCGGCTTTCCCGTGACGATCAGCGAGGAGGGCAGCTACCGCCTCACCGGAAACCTGAGTACCGACAACTCGAACGTCGACGTGATCCGCGTCACCTCCTCCTTCGTCAACATCGACCTCAACGGCTTCGTCATTTCGGGGCCCGGCAAGGGCACGGGCAGCGGCGTGGTGGCCAGCGCCATCTACCGCGAGATCTCGGTCCGCAACGGCACCATCCGCGAGATGGGGAACGGCGGCGTTCGCCTGCCCGGGGGAGCCTCCCTGGTGGTGGACGTCATCGCCCACCGCAATGAGGACGACGGGTTCCAAGTGGACGTCGTCCGGGACTGCATCGCGTCCTTCAACGGCGACACCGGCATCGTCGCCAACCAGGTCACCGGCAGCACGGCGATCCAGAACGGGTTCAACAACTCCTCCGCCAGCGGCATTTTCGTCGGCAACGGTGGTCTCGCCATGGACAACGTTTCGAGCGCCAACCAGGGTGAGGGGATCACCTCCGGCCGCGGCGCGACGATCTCCGGCAACACCATCTACGACAACGGCGAAGACGGCATCCGGACCGGAGAGGGGTCCTTGGTGCGGGACAACGCCGTCCGCGACAACGCCCTCTTCGGCCTCAACCTCGGCGCCAACTCCGGCTACGGCGACAACGTGCTGACCAACAACGGCTCGGGCTCCGTCTCCGGCGGCATCCGCATCGGCACCAACGTCTGCGGGACGAACACCACATGCCCCTGATACCGAATCCTTCCCTCCGCCTGGCCCTCCTCGGAGTTGGGCTGACGGTGACCGCGGCGTCGTGGGCCGGCGGCCAGGACCTCGCGGTATCCCTGGACACGACGGTGGTCCTGGACGGCTCCGTCATCGCCGACCACGTCGTTACCGGAGAGGTCTTGGGGAGCCTAGTGCCCCTTCCGATAGGAGCCCTTCCGGCGTCGGTGGACGTCGCGGCGTTCCACGCCGTCGGAAGCGACTATTACCTTTCCCTCGACACCACCGCGGCCCTGCCCGGCGGGGTGACTGCGGAGCCCAGGGACGTGGTGCGATCCCGCGACGGGCGGTTCACCGTCTTCTTCGACGGCTCCGCCGTGGGGTTGCCCAGGGGGGTCGCAATCGACGCCCTGGTGATCGATGAGAACAACGGAGACACCATCTTCTCCCTCGACGTCGACGCCGCCTTGCCGGATCTCTTCGCCGCCGACGAAGACCTGGTGCGCTTCGACGGCGGCCGGTTCGAGCTGGTCCTCGACAGCTCCGCGGAGGGGGCCTCCCCGGCCCTGGACCTGGACGCCGCGGCCCGCGACGGGGACGATTGGATCGTGTCCTTCGACACCTCCGGCGTCGTCGACGGGGTCCCCTTCGACGACGGCGATGCCCTCATCGTCGTTCGGGGCCAGGGCTGGGGTCCGGCGGTCGACGAAGATGACCTTGCCCCCGGGGATCTCGACGCCCTCGACCTTGCGAACCTCCTGCCCGGGGCCCTCTTCTTCGACGGCTTCGAGTCGGGGAACTTCGGCGCCTGGTCCCAGGCGTCGCCTTAGGAATCGACGCCCCGGCCACCGCCCGCGGCGGAATCTCGAAGGCCCCGTGGATCCCTCGATCCGCGGGGCCTTAGGTGCCTCCAGACCGCCGCGCCGTCAACAGGTGGGGACCGTCATCCCCCCCGCCGACCCGATCCAGGTCGGTGCGTTCGAGGCCGCAGCGTTCGAGCAGGGCGTCCATCTCCTCAAAGGTCCGGTGGCCGCCGCCCCACATGAGGAAGAGGTGGAGGTCGCTCGACGCCAACGCCGCGCCCCGGGGCTCCCCCGGTCCGGGCATCAGCTCCTCCACCACGAAGAGGCGACTCTCTGGCCCCATGGCGTCGCGGATCCGCCGCAGCCACGCCTCGGCTTCCCCGTCGTCCCAGTTGAGCAGCACGCGGCAGAGTAGGTAGGCGTCCTGCCCCTCCGGCAGATCACCCCGGACGTCCCCCGCCATCACGCGACATCGCGACTCTACGCCGGCGTCCCGCAAAATCTCCGGGGCGTCCACCACCGCCTCCGGCAGGTCCACCAGCACTCCCCGACAGGCGGGGTGCTCCTGGAGGATGGACGCCAACACCGAACCGTCACCGCCCCCGAGGTCCACCAGGGTCCCCCCCGGCGTCAGATTGAGGGTCTTCCCCAGGGCAGGCCCCAGGGGTCCGCCGAGGATCCGGTTCCAGGCGGCGAAGGCCCTCCCCCGGTCCGGATGGGCCGCCGCGTGCTCGTAGAAGGTCCGCCCGTGGATCGCCGGAAACGCCGGCTCGCCGTCGGCCAGGGACCCCAGGAGCCCGCCCCAGGCCGCCGCGCTCTCCTCCCCCTGGGCGATGTTGTCCACCAGGAACAGTCGCTCCGAGACCTCGGTGCCGGCGAAGGTGCCGTCGGCGCGCTCCTCCACCACACCGAGGTCCCCCAGGAATCGCAACAGCTTGTGTAACACCCTCTCCTGGGTAGCGGTCTCGGCGGCCAGCTCGGCGCAGCTCCGGGGACCGTCCCCCAGCAGCTCTCCCAAACGGAGCCGGGCCGCCACCTGGACAGCCCTCGACAGCTGGAAGGCGTTGGCCAGGCGCATCAAACGCAGCTCGGGGGAAGGGTTCATCGAAGGACCTCGAATTCTCTGGACAGTATACTTGCACCATGGTCGACGTGCTGATCATCGGCAGCGGCGCCGGCGGCGGGCCACTCGCCCTCACCCTCAGCCGCGCCGGAGCCGAGGTTCTGGTCCTGGAGCGGGGCCCCCGACACGGACGCGACGCCTACAGCCACCGTCAGGGCCTGCAGCCGGGGGACTTCGTTCCGTCCGTCGCCACCGACCCCCACACCGTCATCACCCGCAGGCCCCCCCGCTCAGTGCGCCACCCCCTCGGCTGGATCGCCACCTGCGTCGGCGGCGGCACCGAACACATGGGGGGGTACTTCTACCGCTTCCACCCAGACGACTTTCGCATGCGTAGCCGTTTCGGGGCCGCCCTCGAGCTGGCGGACTGGCCCATCAGCTACGACGACCTCGAGCCCTACTACGCCCTCGCGGAGTGGGAGGTCGGGGTCTCGGGCCTGGCCGAGGTCCATCCTTTCGAGGTGCCCCGCTCCCGGCCGTACCCCATGCCGCCGCTACGGTCCCATCCGGTCGCGGCGTCGGTGAGGGCCGCGATCCAGCGGCGGGGCCTCCATCCCTTTCCCACCCCGAGGTCCATCAACTCCAGGCCCTACGGAGGGCGCCCAGCCTGCGAATACTGCCGGCGATGCGCGTCCTACGGCTGCCCGGTGGGGGCCCGGGGGACGAGCCAGGAAGCCCTCCTCACCCGCGCAGAGGCCACCGGCCGGTGCGAGGTGAGGCCCGACTCGCGGGTGCGTGAGATCTCGGTGACCCCGTCGGGCAGAGCCGCCGGCTGCCTCTACGTCGACTCCGCGGGCGCGACCCACCGCGTGGAGGCGAAGGTCGTCTGCCTCTGCGCCTCCGCCATCGAATCCGCCCGCCTTCTTCTCCTCTCCACCTCCCCCGGCTTCCCGGACGGCCTGGGGAACCGCTCCGGGCAGGTGGGGCGTCACCTCCAATTCCACGCTGTGACCCAGGGGGAAGCCCTTTTCGACCCCGGCGGTGAGGTCGGCCGACTGCTGGCGGATCCCCACCCTTTTGTCGGCCTTTCCGCCATGGACCACTACTTTCTACCGCCGGGGGTGGCGGAGATCGACAAAGGGGGTGTTCTGCGTTTCGGCCGAGCTCCCCAGGTCCCCGAGCACCAGAGCCCAGAGCGGCCCGACGCGGACGGCGACCCCACGGCCCAGGACGGTCTTCCGGTGCTCACCTTCGAAGCTTTCCACGACTTTCTCCCCAACTCCGCCACCTTCATGGACCTGGACCCCGACGTCGACGACGCCCTCGGGCTGCCGGCGGCGCGCATCCACCTCGGGATCCCGGACCATCACCGTCGAGCCGGGGCTTTCCTGGGGGCGGCGGCCCAGGGGGTCTTCGAAGAGCTCGGGGCCCTCGACCAGCGGCTCACCGACGTCGGGGGCACTTCGTCCTACCTTGTCCATGGCACTTGCCGAGCCGGCACCGATCCGGAGACGTCGGTTCTGAACGCGGATTGCCAAACCCACGAGGTCCCCAACCTCTTCGTCGTCGACGGCAGCTTCATGCCGACGTCGGGCGGCTCCGCGCCGACCCTGACGATCCTGGCCAACAGCTTTCGCGTCGCGGACCGGATCCTGGAGGGACTCCGACAGGGCGTTCTCTGAGACGCAACTGAGGCCAGGCCAAAGGCACAATAATCATGTTCAATTTGACCTCCTAGAACCATATCGCTAAAATCGATGGCGTCAAGGAGGACTGTACCCATGACGCCCCCCGTCTTCCGGGCCTCGACGACATCCGCTGGAACGAAGAGGAACGTCTGCCCCACCGCAGCGCGCGGTCGCTTGGCGCCGTTGACCCCAGCGAGCCTCCCGCCCCCCGCATCAGCACCGTCCCGCTGCTCTAGGTTGGACTTCCTGCCGGCCACCTTGGTCTCTAGGCCCTCCGTCCCAGGGCCCACAACCCCCCGCGCCGCCGAACCCTGTGTCGCCGGACCGTGTGCCGTCGAACCCCTTGCCGTTGAGCATTTTGCCGTCGGCCGAGATCCCCTGGTCGTCTTTCTGTACCCATCGGTGATTCAACTCGACGAGACGAAAGGAGGTGTACACACTCTAAGACCCATGCCTTCGAAGCCCCCATCAGAAACCTGATTATCAGGAGATGCATCATGAAAAAGAGTGAAATCGTTCGCGCGTGGAGAGACCCCAAGTACCGCCGCAGCCTGAGCGCCGAGCAGCTGAGCCAGCTCGACGGCCATCCCGCCGGCGCCGCCCTCGTGGAGGACGACGACCTCAAGAGCATCACCGGCGGATGCGGCGGCTCGGGACACACCGGTCTTTGTACCGGTTGCGGCAACATCCACTGCTACTGATCCAGCCGTAGCGCCGTGTCACCCCTCCGGTGCCTCCGCCCGGCACCGGGGGGGTGTCGACACCTTCCGCGAGCCTCCGGAGCCCCCCCTTGCCCCTTACGTCCCCCCCCATCAGCGCTCCCGCGGCCCTCTCCCTCCAGGAGCGAGCCGCCCTCAGGAACCACGACCCCCTCCGCGACCCCTTTTCACCCAAAGCCCGGTCCTCAGTCATCGAGGACGACCTCTTCGAACGCTGGCGGTCCCAGGCCCCCTTCGACGAACCCCAGTGGCTGCACCGAAGGCTTGCGGGGGACGGCCTCGACCTCGAGAGCTTCAGGCGTCTGCTCGGCACCCCCGCCGACGAGATTCCGCCGCCTCCCCCCGCGGTCGCCGAAAGGTCACCGGCCGCGGACCTGCCGCCTACCCCCGACCTCCCGGGCAACGCCCGCTATCTTCAGCGATTTTTGCGCCTCTTCGCCCCGAGACTGAGGCGCGGGGTGGACAACCTGACCGCCCGGGCGGAAACTCTGGTGGCGACCCTCGATTCCCCGCCATTTTCCCCAGACGACGTCGCACGTCTGTTCCTGCCATCCCTGGAGGCCAGGCTCGCGATGGTGGCGGGCCGAACCCTGGTGATGGAGCTTCAGATCGCACGCCTCG
Organism: Acidobacteriota bacterium; assembly: GCA_038748685.1. Classification (GTDB taxonomy): domain Bacteria; phylum Acidobacteriota; class Thermoanaerobaculia; order Multivoradales; family J023; genus JAUIJL01. The sequence continues at coordinate 10,674 of JBCDIS010000226.1, forward strand.
AGGATCGGCTGGAGGGTGACTCCCCCGAGGCCCGGTTCCAATCCTTCGTCGACGGGCTCGGCGAGCCGGAAGGGGCGGAGGAGCTGCTGGCCCACTACCCCGTGCTCGAACGCCAGGTGGACCGCCTCGTGGAGTTTTGGGTGGAGGCCGGCGCCGAGCTGCTGGGGCGCCTCTGCGACGATCGAGGGGACTTCGCGGAAGCCCTCGGCTGGAAACCGGGGAACCGTCGCCTCGTCACCCTGGACGGCGGGCAGGGGGACGCCCACCGCCGGGGGCGGACCGTCTGCATCCTCACCTTCGACGACGGTGCCCGGGTCGTCTACAAACCCCGATCCCTCGGGGCCGAGGGGGCCTACGGCGGCC
>JBCDIS010000227.1:0-10962 GCA_038748685.1 Acidobacteriota bacterium
AGGCGAAAGTGGCGGTCATGAGGAAGCTCCTGCATGCGATGCACGGCATGCTCAGACACGGCGAGGATTTCGATGGAGACAAGTTCTCGCCCGCGGCGCTTCCGCCTAAACCAGCTTGACAACCAACAGAGTATCTACTCCGGAGTCGGTATTCTGAGAGGCCGGTGCCTAGGCCCGCGGCGCCTGGGACAGTCGGCGGGCCCGCTCCCGGGCGTCGGCGTAAACGCCGTCCAGGTGCTCGCCGTAGCTCTCCACCGCCGGAGGCTTCGGAGGATCTCCGGGCCGCTGGAGAAATAGGGTCTGGGTGGGGAAGGCGAACTCCACCCCCAGGTCCTGGGCCAGGCGCATGATGTCGAGGGCCAGGCGGTGGCGGGATTGGAGCTCGACGGACCAATCCGGGCAATCGAAGAACATGTAGACCAAAATGTCGATGGAGGAGGCCGAGAAGCGGTTGAGGTGAACCTCGAAGGCATCCTTGCGGGAGTAGGGGTGCTGGCGGATCAGTTCCCGCACCCCCTCGCAGAAGGCGTCCACCTTGTCGGCTGGGGTGCCGTAGGTGAGGCCCAGGTAGGTCTTCCAGCGGCGGTACTGCCGCTCGCCGTAGTTGTCCACCGCGGCGCTGATGAGGTGGGAGTTGGGGAGCGTGACCATCGAGTTGTAGAAGGTTCGGATCCGGGTCGAGCGGAAGCCCAGCTCGGTAATCGTCCCCTCCACGTCTCCGATCACCACCCAATCCCCGACGGCGAAGGGCTTGTCCAAAATGACCGTCAAGGAGCCGAAGAGGTTCTTGACCGTATCTTGGGCCGCCAGGGCGAAGGCCAGGCCGCCGAGGCCGAGGCCCGCCACCAGGCTGGTGATCTCGACGTCGAGGTTGTCGGCGATGAACACGAAACCCACCGCCGCCACGGCGATCTTGAGGGCTGTCCGCACCAGGGGAACCAAGAGGTCGTCGGAACGATTCGCGGTGCGCTCCGCCCGCAACGCCAGGACCGCCGCGAGGATGTCCACCATGCGGTAGGCCGCCCAGACGAAGGCCGACGCGGCGACGAACTTCACCGCCACCGCCAGCACCTGGAGGACCTGGTTCGGCAGGCCGAGCCAGAACAGGGTCGGCCACCAGAAGAGGGACGCGGCCAGCAGGCCCACCGGGCGAAGGGCCTGCCGCAGTTCGGCGGCGTCGATCCTCTCCGTGCGGCGATCGAGGTAGCGCTCGATGGCGAGCTGCACCGCCCCCTTCACCAGCCGGTCCACCACCAGGCCGATCAGGACCAAGATGAGGAGTCCGAGCCACTGCCACGTCTCGAGGAGGAAAGTCACCCCCTGCAGGCCCTCGGGGAGTTTCGACCGGAACCAAGAGGCGAGGGTCAGCGGACCCGCATCTTGGATGCCCTCCACTTTCTCGTTGCCGCGGACCGCCCGCAGCAGGTCGGGGATGGCCCTGACGGTGGCCCCATCGAAGCGCCAGAAACCCTGGGGGTCGGCGGCGATCACGACCTCCCCGTCGCCGCCTTCGGCGCCGACGGCCATTCGCCACGGCCCTCCGTCGGGGGCGTCGGGAATTGTCGAGATGTCGATGAGCGCGGTCCGGTCGAGGATCTCCTTGAGCTGCTCCGCCAGCACCTGCCCCTGGCGATCCCGCACGTCGGCCCCGAGCCCCGACAGGTCGAGGGCCATGGCGGCGCGCTCCAGAGGGGTAACCCCGGGCGGACGCTTGTTCGGATCGAACGCCTCGAGGAAGCATCGCATCGCGGCCCTGGGGGAACGGAGCTCGGGGGGCGGCTCGGCGGCGGAGGGGCCCCCCGATGGGTCACCGACGGCGGAGGCCTGTTCTGTGGCGGCGTCGGCAGTTCCCGGCGCAGTAGACGGTTCCTGCCCGAAGGTCTGCCCGGCCGTAAAGACGGCCAGGCAGGCGATGAAGAGCAGGGCGACGGCCGTGGTCCGCGGCGGGCCGGGCTGGGAATGGGGGAGCGTCGAGCTAGGGCGCGGCTCGTGCATGGGATCGACCTCGGATCTCGATGGCAGTTGGAGTTGTTGGGGATTGGGGAAGGGCCGCCGTCGGCCTTTGGGACTATAGCGTCGATGTCGGATCGCCTCAAATCCGGTGGTATGCTTCGCCGTCGATCCGTTCCTTGCCGTAACTCGGCCCCTTGACTCGCACCTCGGTCCTTTGAACCGCTCCCTTTTGAACCGCCCCCGGAGTCTCCGATGTCACGATCCCTGTCCCGGTTCCGACTACCCGCGGTACTCCTCTTCACAGCGGTCGCCGCGACGCTGGTCGGCGTTTCGGCCATCGCCGAAGGAAACGGCTCTGGCTCGGACGGGCAGCCGCCGTCGGTGTCGGAGTTGGTGGCGGGCCTCGAGGCCAGGGACGGACTGCTCAAAACCTACCCCGATCCGAAACAGGGCAAGGTGTGGCTGGAGCTGCCGAAGCCAGACGACGACGGCCTGGTGGCAGAAGTCCTGTACATCGAAGGGTTGCTTTCGGGACTCGGATCCAATCCGGTGGGCCTCGACCGCGGACAGCTCGGCCCCTCCAGGCTGCTCCAGGTTCGCCGACTCGGCGACCGGGTCCTGTTCGAAGAGCCGAACCCGAAGTTCCGGGCCTCCTCCGAATCGGCGGACGAGCGGCGGGCCACCACCCATTCCTTCGCCACTTCGGTGCTGTGGGGGAGCCGGGTCAGCGCCCTAGACCCCGACGGCCGGGCACTGGTGGACCTGACCCCCTTCTTGATCCGCGACGCCCACGGGGTTGTCCGGACCCTCGCGATGACCGAGCAGGGGGCCTTTGCCCTCGACCCGGAGCGCAGCGCCGTGGACTTCGCGAACTGCCTCGCCTTCCCGGACAACCTGGAGTTCGAGGCCATTCTCACCTACGGGAATACGTCCCCGGAACCCGCCGGCGATCACGTGGCGAGCACGTCCCCCAATCCCGACGCGGTGACCCTGATCCAGCACCACTCCTTCATCCGCCTGCCGGAACCGGGGTACACCCCGCGCCCCCACGACCCGCGGATCAGCGCCAACGCCATCGAATTCTCCGACTACTCGGCGCCCCTCGATCGGCCGATCCAGCACCGCTGGGTGACCCGCCATCGGCTCGACAAGGTCAACCCGGGCCCCGGACCGTCACCGGCAGTGGAACCCATCGTCTACTACGTCGACCGTGGGGCCCCCGAGCCGGTGCGCAGCGCCCTCGTGGAAGGTGCGGCATGGTGGGCGGAGGCCTTCGAAGCCGCCGGCTTCGAGAATGCCTACCGCGTCGAGCTGCTGCCCGAGGGAGCTCACCCCTTAGACGTGCGATACAACGTCATCCAATGGGTCCACCGCTCGACCCGGGGTTGGTCCTACGGCGGCGGCGTTGTCGATCCCCGGACCGGGGAGCTCATCAAGGGCCACGTGTCCCTGGGATCCTTACGGGTCCGCCAGGATCGGCTCATCTTCGAAGGGCTCGTCGGCACCACCAAGACGGGGACCGGTGACGCCGACGACCCGGTCCAGATCGCCCTGGCGAGGATCCGCCAGCTCTCCGCCCACGAGGTGGGCCACACCCTGGGACTGGCCCACAACTTCGCCGCCAGCGGCTGGGGGGATAGGGCCTCCGTGATGGACTATCCGGCACCCCGGGTGCGGGTCGGTGCGGACGGCGAGCTCGACCTCTCGGACGCCTACGGGGTCGGGGTCGGCGCCTGGGACGTCCACACCATCCGCTGGACCTACTCCGAGTTCGCCCCGGGGGCCGACGAGGCCCAGGAGCTCGAGGCCATCGTCCGCCACGGTCTCGACTCCGGCTACCTCTTCATCGCGGACCAGCACTCCCGCCCCCCCGAGGCCGCCGATCCGCGGGGCAACCTGTGGGACAACGGCGAGGACGCCGTGGCGGAGTTGGAGGAAGTGCTTCGGGTACGCGCCCTCGCCCTGGAGCGGTTCGGAGAGGACCGTATCCACGAGGGTGAACCCGTCGCCCTGCTACAGGAGGTGCTGGCGCCGATCTACTTCTACCACCGTTACCAGTTGGAGGCCGCGGTGAAAACCCTCGGCGGACTGGAGTTCCACTACGCCCTGCGTGGAGACGGCCAGTGGGCGACCCGCATGGTGGACGCCGAGCGGCAGGCCCGGGCCCTAGACGTGATCCTGGGAATCCTAGACCCGCAAGCCTTGGACCTACCCGAGGCCGTCCTCAGCCTCCTCGGGCCCCGCCCCTTCGGCTACGGGCCGAACCGCGAGCTGTTCGACAGCGCCACAGAGCCCGCCTTCGATGCCCTCGGGGCCGCCGCGACCGCGGTGGACCACGTGCTCGACGGCCTGCTCCAGCCCCAGCGCCTCGCGCGGGTAGCGGATTTCCACCGCAGACGGCCGGAGCTCCCCTCCGTGGGGAGCATCCTCGACGCCCTGGTGGAGCGCGCGGGCCGCAACGTCACCTCAGCCGGAACCAACCCACGGTGGGTCGACATCGCCGGGGTGACGGAACAGCGGGTCATGGCCAGGCTGATCGGCCTCGCCACCAATCCGGACGTGGACGCCGGCCTCAGGGCCGAAGCCGAATCCGCCCTCGGCCAGGTCCAAGACCAGCTAGGTCCCCGCCGGGACACCCGCAGCGCATGGATGCGGAGTGAGCTGGATCGCTTCTTCGCCCGCCCCTGGGAACCGACCCCGTCCCCCAGGGCCGCCGCGCCGCCGCCCCCCGGAAGCCCCATCGGCTCCGTCGAGATGGCAGGTTGCTCGATGGCCCACGGTCACGGACGGTAGACTAGGGAACGTCGATGCGGCACGTCCCCACAACGGACGCCCCGGGGCCGACTCGACGGCGTGGCGGGCCGATCGTATGGGTGGCCCTGCTGGTGCTTCTATGGGGTTGCGGCGGCGCGGCGGGTGAGCGGGGAAGCCGAGGACCGCAGAGCGGCGATGGAGATTCCAATGGCGTCGAGGCCGGCGAATCGAAGAGCAACGACCCAACGCCCAGAGCCGCAACGTCCGGCGACAGGGGGATCGGCGATGAAGGGAACGGCGACAAAGGAAAAAGGGTGACTCCGCAGGTTCACGTCGAAACACGCGTCGAACGGCTGCGAGTCAAGGTGCTGGCGGCCCATCCCCACGACCCTACCGCCTTCACCCAGGGGCTCCTGTGGGAAGACGGCGTTCTCTACGAAAGTACAGGGCTCTACGGACGCTCGTCCCTCCGCCGCGTCGATCCCATGACCGGCGAGGTCCTCGAACAGCGTCCGGTGGAGAAGAGCTTCTTCGCCGAAGGGCTCGCGAAGGTCGAGAACAGGCTTCTCCAGCTCACGTGGAAGGCGGGGGTCGTCCTTGTCTACGACGCGGAGCGCCTGATCCAGATCGACGAGCTGGGCTACAACGGCCAGGGCTGGGGCCTGGCGTGGGACGGAGAGCGTCTGATCATGAGCGACGGCAGCTCCCGCCTCACGTTTCGGGATCCCGAGGACTTCCACTGGATGTCGACCCTGGAGGTTCATCTCGAAGGCGAACCCGTCAAGCTCCTCAACGAGCTGGAATTCGCCCAAGGGCGGGTTTGGGCGAACATCTGGGGCGAAGACCGAATCGTCCGCATCGACCCCACAACCGGCGCCGTGGACGGGGTGGTCGACGCCGCGGGCCTTCTCCAACCCGCCGAGAAGCCCATGGTCGATGTCCTAAACGGCATCGCCTACGATCCCGATAGCGAGACCTTCTGGCTGACGGGCAAATTCTGGAGCAAGACGTTCCAGGTCGTCTTCGTTCCGGACGATTGACGTCGCCGGATCCCTAGCGCCGCCGTCGGCGCAGCTCGAAGAGCACCAGCGCCGCTGACACCGTGGCGTTCAGGGACTCCACAGGCGGCGCCATCGGCAGGGTCACCAGAACGTCGGCGCGCCGACGGACGGTCTCCGAGAGACCGGGCCCTTCGGCCCCCACCGCCAAGACCAGGCAGCCCCCCAGGTCCGCTTCCCACAGGGGCGTACCGCCGCGGGTCGCGAGGGCAACCCAGGTGGGGGAGTGGTCCGCCAGGTCCGCATCAACCCGCTCCGGGCCAACGGACTCCGCCAGCGGAAGCCGCAGGAGGCTTCCGGCCGATGCCCGAAGGGCCCTCGGATGTCCGGCGCCGCAGGTTCCCGGAGCCGTCCACAACGCCTGCGCCCCGGACGCCTCGATGACCCTGGCCAGAGCCCCCAGATTCCCCGGATCCTGAAGTCCGTCGGCATAGACGTGGACCCCGTCGGCCAGGGTAGGAGCCTTTGCCGGGCGGGTTTCGGGCCGCCGGACGACGGCGATCACGCCGCGGGGGGAATCGCTGTCCGTCAGCTCGTCCAGGAGCCGTGGATCGATTTCCAGCGGTGGCCGCGGCAGGCCCAGCTCGGCGGAGGGCGAGGCGAGGAAGTCGGGGGACGCCAGGGTCACTTCGATCTCCATCCCCGCGGCGACCGCTTCCCCCAACAGATGGGGACCCTCCAGGAGCCAACGGCCCTGGGCACCTTTACTTCGGCGAAGTCGGCGAATATCCTTCACCCACGCATTCTGTCGACTCGAAATCATGAAGAACGATCTTAAGGGGTTCCGGCGCCGGTTCCAATCCGGCGTCGACGTCTCGGTGGCATCCACCGGCCGCATGCCCGACAAGCTACGCGGAATTCGAGACGGATTCCACCGCTACTTCGAGGAGGCTCTCGGGAAGCGGGTGCCGATCACGGTCTCGCCGGCGGCGAACGAAGATCTGGCCGTGCTTCTGATGAGCGATCAGGAGACCCTCGAGACGACCCGGGCCAGGACACTCGACCTACGCCGGGCCGTCGGCGACGACGTCGACTTCGTGCTCGGCAGCGAGACCGGCCTCGCCGGGGTCGAGACCCGCGGGGAACATCGCTACATGGTCCGAACCTGGGTCGTGATTTCGGGATTTGGGAAGGACGCCTGGGGAACCGGCGGCTCCCTCCAACTCCCCCCTGGGATCCTCGACGAAGACGCCCAGCGCCTGGTCTCCGGGGTCCCGGGAACACGACGCCGGGGTGGGATGGTGGGGACCCTCACCTCCGGTCTCGAAAGCCGACGCCAGTCCACCGAGCTGGCGACCGTCAATGCCCTTTCGAGCCTTCTCTACGACCTGTTGGAACCCGCAGGCGTGCGCCTTCGGGGACGCTGAGGGACGCCGCCTCGGGGCCGCATTCCTGGGGGCTGCGGGGACCGGCCGGGGAGGGGCCCCGCCGCGTTGACCCCTTTCTCCGGCGTCTGTTACGATGCCGGCCTTCTGGAGCCAGAAACCCCGCCCGATATCCCTCGATTCGGGAAGGCCCCAGGCCAGCCCGGACCTTTCCGCCGCGGCGCATCCCGCCGCTCTGCACCGAATCCATCTGACGCCCACGAGGAGTGCCGGTGATGACCGAGTCCAGCACCTATCTGTTTACTTCTGAATCCGTGACCGAGGGTCATCCTGACAAGGTCTCGGATCAGATCTCCGACGCGGTGCTCGACGAAGCGCTGCGGCAAGATCCCAACAGCCGCGTCGCGTGCGAGACCCTGGTCAACACAGGGGTCGTCTTCCTCGCGGGCGAGATCACCACCGACGGGTACCTCGACTTCTCCCAGATCGCCCGCAGGACGGTGGAGGAGATCGGCTACACCGGCGCGCAGATGGGCTTCGACGCCAACAGCTGCGCCGTCATCTCCGCCATTGACCCCCAGTCCCCGGACATCGCCATGGGCGTCGACCCGGGTGGCGCCGGCGACCAGGGACTCATGTTCGGCTTCGCCTGCACCGAGACCGAGCAGCTCATGCCCCTGCCGATCACCCTCGCCCACCAGTTGACCCGCCGACTGGCGACGGTCCGCAAGTCCAACGAGCTGGGCTGGCTCCGCCCCGACGGCAAGAGCCAGGTCACCGTCGAGTACGACGGCTTTACCCCGCGGCGCGTTCACACCGTCGTGATCTCCACGCAGCACGCCGAGGAGGTGGAGCAGGGGGAGATCCGGGACGAAGTCATCGCCAAAGTGATCCGGTCCACCGTACCCGAACACCTGTTGGACGACAACACGATCTACCACGTGAACCCCACCGGTCGCTTCGTCACCGGAGGGCCCCAGGGCGACGCGGGCCTCACCGGCCGCAAGATCATCGTCGACACCTACGGCGGCGTCGGCTCCCACGGCGGCGGCGCCTTCTCCGGCAAGGACTCCACCAAGGTCGACCGCTCCGCCAGCTACATGGCCCGCCACATCGCCAAGAACCTGGTGGCCGCCGGCCTCGCCAGCCGTACCCTGGTCCAGCTCGCCTACGCCATCGGCGTCGCCGAGCCGGTGTCGATCCACATCGACACCTACGGAACCGGAACGGTCGATGATCGCAAGCTCGAAGGGGTCGTCCGGGACGTCTTCCCCCTGACCCCCAAAGGCATCATCGAGCACTTGGACCTGCGGCGTCCCATCTTCCGCCCGACGGCGGCCTACGGCCACTTCGGCCGCGACGAAGAGGGCTTCACCTGGGAGCTCCTCGACCACGTCGCCGATCTCAAGTCCGCGGTCGGCTGACGCCACCACTGCCATCTCGGTCTTCGAACGAAGCCGGTGGGGTAGGGGGTAATCCCCCGGGCCCACCGGCTTTTTTCGTGCCCCGCTCAGTCTTCGAGTCGCCGCCGCCGGAGGTAACAGCACCTGAACAGCGCAGGACGCTCCGCGCGAGCCGACGACCTCCTTGTAAGGCGCGCGCCGCTTCCGGCGCGCCTCCTGGTCAGGAGCGAACGCCGAGGAACAAGTAGAGCGAGAAGATCGCGAAGATCGCGCTCGGGCTCCAGATGGCGACCGCAGGTGGCAGGATGGCGTTTTCGCCGAGGGCCTCGAACGCCCCAAGGACCACAAAGAGTACGATGCCCATCACCAGGGCCAGACCGATACCGTAGAGCGCGCCTCGGCGCCCAAGTCGGAAAGCGAACGGCATCGCAACCAGGGCCATGACCAGGGAGATTGCGGGGTACGCTAGCTTGTTCTGAAGCGCTACGTGCAACTCGGGCACGTTCTGCCCCGCCGCCTCGAGACCGTGGATATAGTCGCGGAGCTCGACGAAGCTCATCTCCTCCGGCGGCGTCAAGCCCCCCTCGAAGTACTCCGGCGGTTCCTGCACTCGGTACTTCAAAGGCTCATCAAAGGTGCTGAAGCCGATCAGCTCTTGCCCCTCAAAGGTCCGGGCCCAACCCTTCGAGAACACCCACCAGGGCCCCTCGATGTGGGTCGCCCGGTCGACCATGAGTCGGCCGATCAGGCGATACTGGTCGTCAAACTTGAAGATCTGAAGCGTTCGAAGCTCTCGTCGCTCCGGGTCGTAGAACGAGTAGTTGTAAAGAAGGTTGTCCTTCCCATAGAGCCATTGCCGATCTGTACCGCGGCCGAGCCGTTGACTAGGCTCACGCCCCTTGATCTTCGCTTGGAGCTCGGCGGCTCTACCGTTGGCAGCAGGCAGGACCTCCGATTGCAAGTAGCCCGCCAGCAGGGCGATCAAGAAGGACGCCAGAACCACCGGCAACGCAATCCGGTAGAGGCTGACGCCAGCAGCCTTGACGGCCACAATCTCGTTGGTTCTAGATAGCAGACCAAAGGTGATCAAGGTCGTCGCCAGCACGATGATCGGAGCGATCTCGTAGATGATGGAGAAGGCCCGGTACTGGTAGTAGTCGACCACGACCTGCCAAGCGACCTTGTTTTCTAAAACGTCCTCTAGGTTCTCCGTTACGTCCGCCACGAGATAGACCGACAACCCCGAAAGGGTCGCGACACCCAGGACACCCAAGAATGCCCGAAGGATGTATCGGTCAATGGCGTTGGGGAAGCGTAGTCGCAGTTCCGGGAATCGCAGGACGACGCGGGACCCCCCCTGTGACTGCGAGCGGAAGGTGGAGGAGGAACGGCGCTTTCTCTCCTCTCGACGTTCCAAGTGGCGGATTCGCAAGCTCCTCACACGCCCCCAGAGGTGGTTCTGGATCCAGCGATCGACACCGGATAGGAGCAGGCTCTTGTCTCGGTTCTTCCGCGCGAGCAGAAACAGGCCCGCGAAGAGCATCAAGATGTTGGGGAACCACACCGCGAGCCATGGCACTACCTTCCCATCCCGAGCTGAATCCTCCCCCGCGTTGAACAGAATGTAATAGACCAGGATCACGCCAATGGAGAGAGCAAAGCCAGAAGACCGCCCGCCCCGAGCGTTGCTGAACCCAAGTGGCAAGCCGAGTAGCCCGAAGACGAGACAGGCCGCAGGAAAGCTGAACCGCTTGTGAATCTCGACCTGAGCGGTGTTCCGCACCTGTGCGTCGGGGCTGTTGGCCTCCTTCCGCAGCTGCCCAAGGTTCATCTGGCGCATGCCCCGCTTGACAGAGCTGAAGTTTTGGCGCGACAGCGTCGCGAGTCGGGTCGTAATCTGGTCGTGGCTCGCCGCTCTATAGGTGTCAGGGGAAGAGAAGGAGACGTTGTGGGTAACGGCTTCCTCCAACTTCAAGGTCACGCGATCACTGTCGCCCTCCGCCCTAGCTTCGCCCCATCGTGCAACAACCAGTTCGTTCTCCTGGCCGGCAACGACATCGGATAAGAAGACCCCTTTCCATCGGCGCTCGCCGGGGGGTGCCTCGAATACATAAAGCACCTTGTTCTGCCAACTCGTATGGGGAACCCGAGGCTCGACTTCCTCCGTCAAGCTCTGAGCCAAAATCTGGAGTTGCAGCCTCTTCAGCGCCGAGTTCCCCTGGGGAACCACATCCAACATCAGGTACACGTTGAGCAGTGTCAGGGCCCCGGACAAGATGAGGATGGGCCGGTAGAGCGAGAATAGGCTGATGCCGCTTGCCCTCAGGGCGACCAACTCGCTATCCGTCGACAATCTACCGACGCCGATCAGAATGCCGAACAACAGGGACATCGGAATCGTCATCACCACGATCGATGGCAACGACTGCAAGAGGAGGCGCCCGACCATGCCAAAGGAGACCCCGCTAC
>JBCDIS010000228.1:0-10953 GCA_038748685.1 Acidobacteriota bacterium
CTGAGGGGCGACCGCCCCCGCGGCCCGAAGGCCCTCCGCCGCGCCCGGAGGGACGACCGCCCCCGCGGCCCGAGGGGCGTTCGCCGCCCTTGCCGCGGCCACCGCCCCCCCGCCGGCCTTCGCCGCTCCGACCGCCACTGTGGCGGGATTCTTCCCCGCGCCGTTCGCCCCGCGGCCCGGCGCCCCGGGGTCCGGAGGGCCCCTTTCTGGCGGGCCCCTTCCCCTCGGCGCGGTCGGCGCCCCGGGGACCGGCGCCCCGGGGACCGGCGCCCCTGCGACCGCCGCCGCGACGGCGATCACCTGAGGACGACGGTTCCGCCGGCGCCGTCGCGCGGCGTTTCACGGAGGATCGGCTCGGGGCCACGAGCTCGGTCTTGCCGACCCGCTTCGCGGTCCGCCGGCGCAGCTCTTCCACCTCCTCGGCGTCGAGCTCCCGCCAAGTGCCCCGGGGGAGCCCGGAAAGCCCCAGGGGGCCGACGGCGATACGGCGCAGCCGCTGCACGGGGTGGCCGATGCGGCGGAACATCTCGCGGATCTGGCGGGTCCGCCCTTCCCCGAGGCCCACCCGCCACCAGCTGTTGGCCGCCAGGTCCCGGGGCCCACGGGAGCGGATCATCGGTTCCACGAGGGCCGGCGAGGTTCGCTTTCCGTCGAGGACGATGCCACCGCGGAGCCGGTCGAGGCTGGACTCCTTGGGCTCCCCCCGAACCTTGACCTCGTAGGTCTTCACGCAACCGTAGCTCGGATGGGCGACCCGATGGGCCAGCTCCCCGTCGTCGGTGAGCAGGAGGGCCCCTTCGCTGTCGTAGTCGAGCCGCCCCACGGGGAGCAGCGAGCCCCGCAACCGCGGCGGCAGCAGGTCGAGGACCGTCGGCCTCCCCTCGGGGTCGGAGGTGGAGCAAATGCAGCCGGAGGGTTTGTGGATCAGAACGTAGCGGTGCTGCGACGGGGGCGGCTGGATCCGCTTGCCGTCGACCTTGACGGCGTCCCGTTCGAGGTCCGCCTGCTGGCCCAGGGTGGCCACCTCACCGTTGACGGTGACCCTACCTTCGCGAATCAAATCCTCAACCTTGCGCCGCGACGCCACGCCGGCCCGCGCCAAGATCTTCTGTAGTCTCTCGCCACTCATGGCGCCTCCCTTCGGGGCTCCGCGGCCTCGTCGTCGGAATCGGTATCGTCGTCCTCGCCGCCGTCCTCCCCCTCCGCGGGGTCGGCGTCACCCTCCACCGGAGCGGCGTCACCCCCCACCGGAACGGCGTCGTGCGGCTCGACGGCTTCGCTCTCCGTGCCGTCGCCACCGGCCGCTTCGAGGGCCTCCGCCTCCTCCCGCTCCCGCTCGATGGCCTCGGCCTCTTCACGGTCGGCGGCCTCCGCTTCAGCGGCCTCGAGCTCCGCCGCTTCCCGGAGCACGGTCTCTTCGGTATCGGGCTCCGCATCTTCTGCGCTGGCTTCGGCATCGCCGGCGAACATCTCTTCGAACTGCTCCAGCGGCGGCAGCTCCTTCAGGCCCCGCAGACCGAAATGCATGAGGAACTCGCGGGTCGTCGCGTAGAGGAAAGGCTTGCCGACGACTTCTTTGCGACCGGAAATCCGCACCAGCCTGCGTTCGAGAAGCTTCTTGAGCACCCCCGCCGAGCTGACGCCCCGAAGCTCGGAGATCTCCGGCGCCGTCACCGGCTGCCGGTAGGCGATGATGGCGAGGGTTTCGAGGGCCGGCATGCTGAGCTTGTTCGTACCGGTGACCTCGAAGAAGCGGCGCAGGTAGCCGTGGAGGTCGGGGCGGGAGACGAGCCTCAGACCGCCGGCGACTTCGTCGATCACGATGCCGCCGCCGTCCCGTTCCCGATAGCGTTCCACCACGGCGTCGAGGGCGGCCTCGGCGGCTCCCTGTTCCTTCTCTCCGAAAACCTCCAGGAGCTTGGGCCGCGAAACCGGCTCGGTGGCGACGAAGAGAATCGCCTCCACCACCGCCTCCATGTCCATCAATTCGGTCATGCGCCGATGGCCTCAAGCTCCATGCGATCCGCCTCGCGGTCGGTGCGGTAGATCAGGATCGAGCCGGTTTCGGTCTGGTGCAGCCGAAGAAGCTCGAGCTTGGTCATCTCGAGGACCGCCAGAAAGGCGGCGATGGCTTCCCGGCGCCCGGATAAGCAGCGCAGGTCGTCGAAGAAATCCACCGGACGGCCGGCCCCCAGGGCCCTCAGCAGCCGCTCGATCTGACCGCGGACGGAGAAGGTCTCCCCCACCAGCTGGAGCGGCTCGGGGTTCTCACGCTCGAAGCGGTCGAGGACGGTCTTGAAGGTCCGCACCAGGTCGAAGAGGGAGATCTCCGAGAGATCCATCTCCGGCGCGTCGTCCTTCGCCAGTCTGCGCAGCTCATCGCTCTGCCGCAGCCACATGCCGCGGCGAATGCTGTGGACGTCCGCCAGGGTGTGGGCCGCCTCCTTCAGGCGCCGGTATTCGAGCAGCCTCTCCACCAGCTCTTGACGGGGATCCTCGTCCACCTCGGCCCCGGAGAGGTCCTTCGGCTTGGGGAGGAGCAGCCTGGACTTCAAGTGGACCAGGTACGCCGCCATGTAGATGAATTCGCCGGCGATATCGAGATCCAGCAGCTCCATCAGCGCCAGGTACTCGTGGAACTGGTCGCAGATCAGAACCACCGGGATGTCGGTGATCTCGACCTCGTTGATCTTGATCAGATGCAGGAGGAGGTCGAGGGGCCCCTCGAAGTCCGGCAGGCGGACTCTCCAGGTTGCCGGCAGGGTACCGGGACTCGGCAGCGGGAAGGCCATGGCGATTCGGGACGTGGGGCGGCGGCCGGCTCGGCTACGACAGGTGGAAGATCGTCTTGATCAAGCCGAAGCGAACTTCGTCGCCTTCTTTGAATTCGACGGGGACCCCGGTCTCGACCCGCTCACCGTTGATGAAGGTACCGTTCATCGTGCCGATTTCCTCCCGCAGGTAGAACTTGTCGCCGCGGCGGAAGATCTTGGCGTGGCGGCGGCTGATGGAGCGCTGGGAGTCGGCGGGGGTGAGGTCGATGTCGGGGTTGATGCCGGTGACGGGGTCGCGACGTCCGATGGTGGTCTCGCTGCCGGCGGAGAGCCGGAAGTCGATGCCGGAGGTGTCGTGGGCCAGGCGCTCGGGGCCCCGCGCGACCTGGGGGGACGCTTCGGGGGTGGGCATCTCGGGGGCCTGGCTTTCGTCCGAACCCAGGGCGTCCCGCAGCATCTGGTCGGTCTCCCGCAGACGGCGGGACAGCTTGCGCATCATCCGCACCGCGATCTCGGGGTTCTTGCGCAGCATCTGGTCGAAGGTGGAACCGTTGATCCTGAGGAGACGGACGTCCGCCATGGCCCGCGCGGAGGCGGTGCGGGGAAGGTCTTCGAGCAGGGACATCTCGCCGAAGAAGTCGCCCTGCGCGAGCACCGCCAGCCGTCTCTGCTCACCCTTGAAGTGCTTGAGGATCTCGACCCGGCCCTCTTGGATGATGAACATCTCGATGCCGAGGTCGCCCTCGCGGAAGATGAAGTCGTCCGCCTGGAATTCGACGGAGAAGTCGAGCTTCTTCTTGGAGCTGGTGGACTTGAAGACCGGCTTGACCATGTCGTGGGCTGCCTCTGGGGATACCGTGCCTGTGGATGCTAGCTGCTGTGGGTCGAAACCGGCGGCGGGGATCCCAGTCGGCCGGCGGGCCCCCACCGGTCCCCACCCTCGATCTGCAAGGTGCCGGCCGGCGGGTCCAGCCGTGCCCATAGCCCGAGGGGAAGCGTCAGGTTAGGGCTGGCGTGGCCGACGGCGAGTCCCTGGCTCAGAGGCCAGCCACCCCGGGCCGCGTGTTCTCGCAACACGCCGCGCAGTGTGACCTCGCCGCCCCAGGCGCTCGGCTCCTCTTCGTCGTCGGTGGTGAGGTGACCGACGACCACACCTTGGATCCGAGTCAGCGTACCTGAGAGCCGAAGGTGGGTCAACATTCGGTCAAAGCGGTAGGGCGGTTCCCCGAGGTCCTCGAGCACCAGGATCGCGCCTTCGAGGTCCGTCGCCCAGGGGGTCCCCAGGGTCGCCGCGAGGAGACTCAGGCAGCCCCCGAGCAGCGGCCCCTCCACTGCCTGCCCCGGCACCGGCGTCAGCGCCAGACGGGTGGGATAGGCGCCGGCGAGGGCCCCTTCGAAGCTCGCCGCCTCGAAGGGCGACAGCCCGCGGGCGAAGTCCGCCGCCACCATCGGACCGTGGAAGGCCACGACGCCGAGCTTCGCCACGACCTGGAGCAGGAACGGGGTCAGGTCGGAGTAGCCGACATAGGCTCGGGGACGCCGGGCCAGAAGATCCCAATCCAGATCCCCCAGCAGACGAAGGACGCCCCAGCCGCCGCGGGCGAAGACCACCGCCGACAGATCGTCGTCGTCCACCAGTTCGTGGAAGGCGTCGAGGCGGCGACGGTCGTCGCCGGCGAAAAGCCCGCGCCGTTCGCCGAGGTTGCGGGCCGGCACCGGCTCGTAGCCGAGGTCCTGGAGCGCCCGCAGCCCCTTTTCCAAACGCTGGGGGTCGACGGGTCCCGAGAGCGCCGCCACACCCACACGGTCCCCACGACGGACGGGTGGGGGTAGGGTCGGGGGACGGATCATGTCGGGGACTGTGAACGATGCCGGAGAGGGCGTGTAAGCCGGATTCTGTCACCGACACCCGAAGGTGCCGGCGGATGATCATTCCTCTGGGACCGCCGTTGCCGACGGCCTCGTGCGACCTACCCGGGAACGGCCGCATCCGAAGATGCGTGCGGGACGGGCGGCCCGACTACCGTTCCCCTATTTGGTCTTGCTCCGCATGGGGTTTACCTTGCCTCCACTGTCGCCAGCGGAGCGGTGCGCTCTTACCGCACCGTTTCACCCTTACCGGGCCGAAGCCCGGCGGTCTATTCTCTGCTGCACTTTCCGTCGCGTCGCCGCGCCTCGCCGTTAGCGAGCATGCTGCCCGTGGGAGTCCGGACTTTCCTCCCCGCGAACGGGGCGATCATCCAGCCCTCTCCGGCATGCGCATCCTATCCCCTGCACGGAACCCCGTCGAGGAGGCGTCACGCCGGATCGCCCCCCGGCCCCAAGGTTGCGTCAGCCAGATCGGCGGCGCCCCAGGACCCCCCGCAGGCCGCCCCGCTTGGGCTTCGACTTGGGGGGCGTGCCTCCGAGGCGTTCGAGACCCTCCAAGGCCTTGGGATTCTCGGGCATGAGCTCCACCGCCTTCCGGTACTGGTCCCGCGCCTCGTCGAGGCGGTCGAGGGACTCCAGGACCTGGGCGATGCCGAGGCGCAGGCCCGCGTCCTCAGGGGCCCTCTCGAGGGCCCGACGGTAGCTCTCCACGGCGTGATTCTGCCACTTGGGGTTCTTGCTCTGGGCCCGCGCCAGCAAGGAGAGATACTCGGTCTTGGGGTCGAGGCGAACCGCCTCCTTGAGCAGCTCCACCGCCATCGAGTACTCCATCGCGCTGAGACAGTCGGAGCCGCGGAGGTAGCTTTGCCGGGCCAAACGCTTCTTTTCCTCGTCCCGCTGCTCGGCCCCCACCTCGACCCCGCGATGGAGGCCCTGGAGGGTGTTGTAGCTGGACCGCCGCCGGGGATCGGAGAGCACCAGATACGCCTCGGTGGCCCGCTCGAACAGGAGGCTGAGGCCCTCCTCCTTGCCCCCCAGGCCCAGGGCCTTGGCGTGCCGGGGGTGGACCCGCCTGGCCAAGCGGTTGTAAGCGCCGATGATCTGACCGTCATCGGCATCCATCTCGATTCCTAGAAGCTGGTAGTGATCCAACTTGCCGAGCTTGCCGAAAAGGTCGGCGAACTGGCTCCGATGCAGATCCGCCGGCAGTTCCAGGGGATCCTGGTCGAGGCTCTCGGCGATCCGGTCGAGGAAGCGTTCAATAGCTTTGGGGGTGACGATCTCGTCCCCCGCCTCCGTCGACGGCCCCCGGACCTCCCGGACCAGGCCGACGGCCCAAAGCTTCGCCACGCCGCGGATCAGATCAAGACGGGCGCCGGAGCTGGACCGAAGGAGGGCGCCGAGGCTGAGGGGGCTCTCCATCATGGTGAGCACCTGGGCCATGTCCGGGTCTAGGCCCGGGAGCTGGCCCATTGCAGGCGTGTCGTCGCTACCCTGCAGACTGACGTCTTCTCCCCCCAGGCGGGCCACCAGTTGCCGCTCATCCAAGCCGTCGGCGGCGCAGGCGAGCAGGAAACATACCGTCGGCAGAGGCCCCGCAAGCTCCGCGCCGGCGGAGGTGCGCCGCAGCTTGCAAGGGACGTCCCCCCCTTCCCCCAAGCGCTTGGCGAGGGCGGCCACCGCCTGCCGAACCATCGGATCGGAGGACGGGCGGGGGAGGGCCTGGGCCTTCGAGATCGTCGGGCCGAGCTCCACCGCCAGGTCGCCGTCGCGATCGACGTGGATCTCCCCCTGCCGCAGGTAGAGATTTTCCGAAGGGGTCTTGGACTCGAGCTCCAAGGTTCCGCTGCGTCGTTGCAGGAATGCCTGCCGCAGCACCTGGACCAGGGGGCCACGGATCTCCGTTTCGCTTCTTTTCATCGCCAAGGGGGATCCTTCCAAAACAGTTGACGCAATGGACGTTCGGGGAACGCCCCAACGGCTGACGGAGGGGGGCAGGGCAGATGGCGCCGGATTATGCCAGAAATACCCAGGGCCGGCGAATCGTCCAAGGTCCGTCAGGTCTCTCCATCGACCGGCGCCGCCAGCTCCGCTCCGCCGCCGACGCGGCGCCAGATCTGATCCGCCAGCTTGGGACCCACCGTCGCCCGCAGGTCTTCGAGGCTTGCCCCTTTGACCCCAGACAGACTCCCGAACCGCGTCAGCAGCTGCTTCCTGCGCTTGGGGCCGATCCCCGGCACCTCGTCGAGCTGGCTGCGCAGGGTCTTCTTACCCCGCCGCTTGCGGTGCCGCGCAACGGCGAACCGGTGGGACTCGTCCCGCACCTCCTGCAGCAGCTGCAGGCCGGCGTGGGTCCGGGGCAGGCGCAGGGGCTCGGGCACCCCCGGTAGGTAGATCTCCTCTTCCCGCTTCGCCAGGCCGACGATGGGCGTTTCATCGACCCCGAGAATCTCGAGGGCGGCGAGGGCGGCGTTGAGCTGTCCGCGGCCGCCGTCGATCAGGATCAGATCCGGCAGGGCGCCGACTTCGTCCAGCACCCGCCGGTAGCGACGCTCCACCGCCTGGGCCATGGCGGCGAAGTCGTCGGGGCGGTCGAGGCCGCGGATGTTGAAGCTCCGATAGTCCCCCTTCCGCATCTTTCCCTCTTCCCAAACCACCAGGGAGGCCACCGTCTCCGCCCCCTGAAAATGGGAGATATCGAAACCCTCGATCCGCCTGGGCAAATCCGCCAGCCCCAGGACCGCCACCAGAGCACGGCCGGCGGCGGCGGCCCGGTCTTCAGCCTTGAAGCGCCTGCGGAATGCCTGCTCCGCGTTGCGACGGGCCAGGGCGACGCGGTCGGCCTTGGGACCCCGGGAGGGCATGCGAACGTAGACCCTTTCTCCCTTTTTCTCGGCGAGCCATTCCACCAGCGCGTCCTCGCCGTCGATGGGGGCGGGAAGGTGGATCTCCTTCGGCACGTAGGGGGTAACGTCGTAGATCTGCGGCAGCACCTCGTCCAGCAGGGCCGACGGGTCCACCTCGTCCTGCCCCTCCCAGAACAGCTCCCGCCGGTCCATCACCATGCCGCCCCGCATCACCAGGATGGTCAACGCGACGCAGCCCTCGCGGCCGTAAATGCCGTAGATGTCGACGTCGTCCCCCCGCACCGAGGACACCTTACGCCGGGCGCCGATCTCTTCGATCTCCGCCACCAGATCCCGCAGCCGGGCCGCCTCCTCGAACTCCAGATCCTCCGACGCGGCGTGCATCTGCTGCTTCAGATTCCGCAGCAGCTGGTCGTTGCGCCCCGACAGAAAGAGGCGGGCCTGCTCCACCGCACCGTCATAGGCTTCGCGGCTGGTCAGCCCGTCGACGCAGGGCCCCAGGCACCGGTGCATGTCGTGGTAGAGGCAGGGCCTGGGGAGGGAGCCGTCGATGGGGATGCGGCAGACCCGCACCTGAAACAGCTTCTGAACCAGCTTGATGGCCTTGCGGGCGAGCCCCGCCGGCAGGTAAGGGCCGTAGTACCAGGCCCCGTCGTCCCGAATACGCCGGGTGAAGACGATCTTCGGCCACGGCTCCCGCGTCAGCTTGAGGTACGGGTAGGTCTTGTCGTCCCGCAGGCGGATGTTGTAGCGCGGCTGATTCTTCTTGATCCACGCGTTCTCGATCGCCAGGGCCTCGGCTTCGCTGTCGGTGACGACGAAGTCCACCGAACGGGCTTCTCCGAGCATGCGGTGGATCCGGGCGTCGTAGGGGTCCCCGAGGTAGTTGCCCCCCCGTTTGCGTAGGGACTTCGCCTTGCCGACGTAAAGGGCCTCACCGTCCGCCGCCCGGAAAATATAGATCCCCGGCCGATCCGGCAGCCCCCGAATCCCCTCGGCGACCGTGTCGGCGACCCGCGCCATGTCAGCCGGCGTAGACCTGGAGCTCCTTCAGCTCCTTCAGCCGGTCCCGGAGCTTGGCGGCCTCTTCGAACTCCAGGCGCTTGGCGGCGGCCTTCATCTCTTTCTCGACCCGCGAAATCTGCTCCGAAAGGGGAAGGTCCGACTCGGCGATTTCCGAAGCCGCCACGGCCCCCACCTCGTAGTAGCCCAGCTCCCCCATCTTGACCAGCGGATTGTGGACGTCCTTCAGGATGGTGCGGGGCTCGATGCCGTGTTCCTTGTTGTAGGCGTCCTGCTTGACCCGCCGACGCGCGGTTTCGTCCATGGCCCGACGCATCGAGTCGGTCACCCGGTCGGCGTAAAAGATGACGCGGCCGTGGAGGTTGCGGGCGGCGCGGCCGGCGGTCTGCACCAGGGAGGTTTCGGACCGTAGGAACCCCTCCTTGTCTGCGTCGAGCACCGCCACCAGGGCGACCTCGGGGATGTCGAGGCCCTCCCGCAGCAGGTTGATACCCACCAGCACGTCGAATTCGCCGCGCCGCAGGGAGGTGATGATCTCGACCCGTTCCAGGGTGTCGATGTCGCTGTGCATGTAGCGCACCCGGACGTCGAGCTCGCCGAAGTATTGGGTCAGCTCCTCCGCCATCCGCTTGGTGAGGGTGGTGACGAGGACCCGCTCCCCGCCCTCCGCCACCGTGCGCACCTCGGCGAGGAGGTCGTCCACCTGTCCGGTGGCGGGGCGGATCTCGATCTCCGGGTCGATCAGCCCCGTGGGGCGGATGACCTGCTCCGCCACGACCCCCTGGACCAGCTCCAGCTCCCAGCTCCCGGGGGTGGCGGAGACGAAGATCCGCTGCCCGGGGCGACGGTCGAACTCGTCGAAGGTGAGGGGCCGGTTGTCGAGGGCCGATGGCAGGCGGAATCCATGGTCCACCAGGGTCTGCTTCCGCGCCCGGTCGCCGTTGAACATGGCGCGGACCTGGGGCACGGTCTGGTGGCTCTCGTCGAGGAGGAAGACGACATCGTCGGGGAAGTAGTCCAGCAGCGTCGGCGGCGGCTCCCCGGGCAGTCCTCCGCTGAGATGGCGGGAGTAGTTCTCAATGCCGTGGCAGAAGCCCATCTCCCGCAGCATTTCGAGGTCGAAGGACGTTCGCTGTTCCAGCCGCTGACGTTCCAGCAGCTTGCCGTGGGCCTCCAGCTCCCCCAGGCGATCCCGCAGCTCATCCTCGATATCCCGAATCGCCCGCTTCATCTGGGCCTCCGGGGTCACGTAGTGACTCTTCGGGTAGATCGAAATCCGGTCCAGATCTTCGAGGACCTCCCCCCGCAGCACGTCGAATCGGCAGATGCGCTCGATCTCGTCGCCGAAGTACTCCACCCGCACGCCGATGTCATCATAGGCGGGAAGCACCTCAAGCACGTCGCCGCGGGTCCGGAATCCGCCGTGGAAGAGGTCGAGGTGGGTCCGCTCGTACTGCATGTCGACGAGGGCGCGGAGGGCTTCGTCCATGCCCGATTCGTCTCCGACCTCGAAGAACCGCAGCATTCCGTGGAACGACTCCGGGGAGCCCAATCCGTAAATGCACGACACCGAGGCTACGATCAGGACGTCCCGCCGCTCGAAGAGGGCCTTGGTGGCCCGCAGCCGGAGGCGATCGATCTCCTCGTTGACGCTCGTCTCTTTCTCGATATAGGTGTCCGACTGGGGGACGTACGCCTCGGGCTGGTAGTAGTCGTAGTACGAGACGAAGTACTCGACGGCGTTATGGGGGAAAAAGCCCCTGAGCTCTTGGTAGAGCTGCGCCGCGAGGGTCTTGTTGTGGGACAGCAGGATCGTCGGGCGATTGATCGCCTCCACCACCTTGGCCATGGTGAAGGTCTTGCCCGAACCGGTCACGCCGAGGAGCACCTGATCCCGCTCTCCGGCTTCGATGCCGGCGACGAGCTGGGCGATGGCCTCAGGCTGATCGCCCTGGGGCTCGAAGGGGGAGACGACTTTGAAATCGGCCATGGTGGGTAAAGAAAAAGCCGGTCGCTTCCGACCGGCTTTCCACGCTATCACCGTCTCATTTCCGCCTCAAGACGGCGGGCCGCTGGGGGCTTCGATCAGCCTTCGAGGACGAAAGAGATCTTGAGGTTCACCCGCCACTCGGTGACCTTGCCGTCTTCGACGACGACCTTCTCCTCGTTGACCCAGGCGCCGGTGATGTTCTTGATCGTTTTCGACGCGTGGGCGATTCCGCTCTCGATGGCATCGTGGAAGCTGGTGGGCGAAGAGGCGTTGATTTCGATGACTTTGGCAACGGCCATGGGTAGGCTCCTTCGGGTTGCGGTTGGCTTTGGAAGGCGCACGGATCCCGCCTAGCGGGCGACGGACCCTCGACTTCCGATGGAATGGGACTTAGGGGAGCATACCCCATCGCCCTGCCCCATCCATCTTC